>NZ_RWKS01000001.1:0-385049 GCF_003985085.1 Sphingomonas sp. TF3
GTTCGATCAAATAAACTCTTCTATAATCTCACACGCAAACACTCGATCTTGGGTTATTTCAGATACAAAAACTTCGAGAAGCAGGCTCATGTAACCTAACGTGATATCCATGGGGCCGGCAGCACCTAAAGGCTATCGCGATCGCGGCAAAGAACCCACACGAATTCCATGGCATCTTTTCTGAAACAGGTTAGCCGCGATAACGCAGGGCTTCGACAAGCAAGCTGAATGCGGTCGATGGTTGTCGACGGCTAGGATAATAGAGGTGATGCCCGGCAAAAGGGACACACCAATCTTCCAGAACCCTAATGAGCCGTCCATCCGCCAGATGCTCTGCGACCAGATCCTCCATGACGAACCCGAGTCCAAGACCTGCCGTTGCAGCCTGGACTATCATCCTCGTGTTGTTGCACGTGAACTGACCGTCGACCCGCACCTTGAGCTCACGCCCGTCCCGTTCGAGTTCCCAGCTGTACAGTCCGCCTGAGCTGAGCATGCGCAGATTGATGCACCTGTGAGCGGGAAGATCTTGAGGGGTCTGGGGTGCCGGGTTACGGGCAAGGTAGTCTGGTGATCCTACCACCGCCATCCGCAGATCGGGACCGATGCGGGTTGCGATCATGTCCTTGGCAATGGCTTCACCCAGCCTGACGCCTGCATCAAATCGGTCGGAGACAATATCGGCAAGCCCTGAATCGATACTGAGCTCGACGTGGATATCCGGATAGGCTGGCAAAAAGCGCTCGAGGGCCGGCCACAGAAGCGTCGTGGCGGCATGTTCGGACGTCGTGATCCGGATCACGCCTGCTGGCGTGTCTCGCAAGTCGCTCAGCGACGCAAGCTCGGCGCCGATATTGTCGAGCGCCGGGACGAGCGTCGCGAGCAACCGCTCGCCAGCAACCGTCGGCGCGACGCTCCTTGTGGTGCGGGTCAGCAACCGTACAACCAGACGCGTCTCCAACCGCCGCACAGTGTGGCTGAACGCCGACTGGGATGTCCCGAGCCTGGCCGCCGCGCGGGTAAAGCTCTTCTCTTCGGCGACAGCCATGAAGGCATTCAGGCCGAGCAAATCATCGCGATGCATTCATGAACCGTAGAGATAAGTTAATGCCGTATCCAGCGTCCAAGGCCGGGCCGCTGCTTTGTGCGGGCATCACCACCTATTCGCCGCTGCGGGCGGCTCAAGTCGGACCAGGCAGCCGCGTCGGCGTAGTGGGCCTGGGCGGCCTGGGTCATATGGCGGTCAAGTTCGCGGCGGCACTGGGCGCGGACGTCACTGTGCTGAGCCGCACGACCGGCAAGAAGGCCAACGCCATCGCTCTGGGCGCTCACCGCGTCCTGATCTCGTCCGACGAAACGGCGATGGAGCAGGCAGCGAACGGGTTCGACTTCATCATCGACACCATTCCCATCGCACATGATCTGAACCTCTACACCCGCTGTTCGACATCGACGGCACGATGGTGCTGGTCGGCCAGGTCGGCCCGGTGCCGGAACTGAATACGGCACCGCTGGTACGCGGCAATCGCCGCATCGCCGGCTCGCTGATCGGCGGGATCGCCGAGACGCAGGAGATGCTCGCCTTCTGCGCGAGCAAGGACGTCCTGCCCGAAGTGGAGATGATCCGCATGGACGAGATCAACGAAGCCTATGATCGCATGGAGCGCTCAGACGTGCACTACCGGTTCTTCATCGACATGGCATCGCTCGGCACATCCGTGGCCGGGTAACCGGCGTTGCACCGCGGGACGCCATCAGCCCGCTATACGAGCCTAGAGGATAAGTTCATGCGGATCGATGCATGAGACTGCCAAACGCACCGATCGTGGTAGAAATGGACGTGACCCTGCCGGCAAGGCCAAGGCGACTATGGCGGGACCGGACGACGCCATGATCCGCGCCATCGCCGAACAGGTTCGGGCAGTGGCCGAGCGGCTGGACCTGTCCGGCGTGGTGACGATCGTCGTCTTAGGGCTGACCGCGGCACGGCGCAATTCGGGCGCATCGCGCACCGCGGTCCGCATCATGTCGTTCGCCACCTGGGAAACCGTGACGCTGGTGCTGAACGTACTGGCGTTCACGATGATCGGGCTGCAACTGCGCCCCGTTCTCGAAGGGCTCGATGCCGCGGAACGCGCGACCTATCCGCTGTACGGCGTCGCCATCCTGGCGGTGGTGATCGCGGTGCGGCTGGTCTGGGTGCTGTGCTATGGCGTGGCGCGCCGGCTGGGGCCGCCTACCGGAGACCCGATCCTCAACACCTGGCGCGGCACGCTCAAGAGCGGGCTGCTGGTCGGCTGGTCGGGGATGCGCGGCATCGTGACGGTCGCCGCCGCGCTCGCGATCCCGCAGGGTTTTCCGTACCGCGATTTTATCCTGCTGGTGGCCTTCATCGTCGTGCTGGGCACGCTGGTGCTCCACGGCCTTACGCTCAAGCCGCTGCTGCGGGCGCTGCGCTTCCCGCCCGATACGGCGATCGCCGACGAGATCGCCATGGCGCGCCAGGCCGCGATGCGCGCGGGGCTGGCGGTGCTGGAGGGCGATGCCAGCCCGGCCGCCGAGCGGGTGCGCGCGGCCTATCACGGAGAACTGGTGCTCGCCGCGCGCGGCGACGATCCGCACCTTTCGCCGGACAATGTGCTGCGGCTGCGCACGCTGCCCGAATCGCGCCGCGCGATCGACGAACTGCGTTCCCGGGATACCATCGGCGATGAAGCCTATCGCACGGTCGAAGCCGAACTGGACTGGCAGGAACTCAACGCCCGCCCCGCCGCCGACGGCTGAGCGCACCGGCGGACGCGGGCGTTATCGGCGGGGCGGATCGCCGCGAAGATCGGCGGTCATCTCGATCATCGTCGGGCGCAGCCCGGCCGCCGCGAACAGGCGCTGCGCCGGCGTGTTGGCGGTGGCGGTCATCAGCAGCATCTGCGGGGCGCCGCGTGCGACGAAATAGGCGCGAACCGCGTCGAGCAGCATCCGCCCCACCCCTTGCCGCCGATGAGCGGGATCGACCATGAGATCGTACAGCACGCCTGCCGGGCCGCGCAGCGCCATGAAGTCGGTGCCCTCTATCGCGCCATAGGCATAGCCCAGGACCACCGCCCCGCGCACCGCCACCAGCACCAGTACGTCGGGCCACTTGCGCTGGGAATCGAGATACGCGCCATAGCCCCGCGCCGTGCTGTCCTGGGCCGCGATGAAGCGCGCGGGATCGAACCCGTGGTGCAGCGCGACCAGCATCGCGCCTAGCCGGCCGAGCGCCGGCGCATCGGTGGCGATGGCGGGACGGACGACGACATCGCCGATCGCCGCCTGCACCGATGCTGCGCCGCAATCGGCCAGAACCGCACGTCGGTCAGGATGCTGTGGCATGTCCGTTCTTCTTGTTGCTCAGCGATAGGACATGGCGAGCACGGCGGCGGGAAGCCGGTCGCCCACGATCGTGATCGACGCCGCGGTGGTTTCGATGTCGTGCATCTCCTCGGCCGTCAGCGCCACGTCCGCCGCGCCCAGATTTTCGGTCACGCGCGCCAGATGGCGGGTGCCGAAGATCGGCACGATGAACGGCTTGCGCGCCAGCAGCCATGCCAGCGCGACCTGTGCCGGGGTGGCACCCTTGGTGGCGGCGATGCGCTGGACCAGATCGACGATCGCCTGGTTGGCCGTGATCGCTTCTGGGGTGAAGCGCGGCGAAGCGGCGCGGAAGTCGCCCTTGGCGAAGCTCGTGGTCGCGTCGATCTTGCCGGTCAGGAAGCCGGCGCCGAGCGGGCTCCACGGCACGAAGCCGATGCCCAGTTCCTCGCACAGCGGCAGCACCTCCGGTTCGGGATCGCGCGTCCACAGCGAATATTCGCTCTGGATCGCCGTCACCGGCTGCACCGCATGGGCACGGCGGATGGTGGCGGCCCCGGCTTCGGACAGGCCGAAATGGCCAACCTTGCCCGCCGCGATCAGGTCCTTCACCACGCCGGCGACGTCCTCGATCGGCACGTCGGGATCGACGCGGTGCTGGTACAGCAGGTCGATCTTTTCCATGTTCAGGCGCTTGAGCATCCCGTCCACCGCGCGGCGGATATGGTCGGGGCGGCTGTTCACCCCGGGCTTGCGCTCACCGCTTTCGGGATCGATGTTGAAGCCGAACTTGCTGGCCACGATCACCTGGTCGCGGATCGGGGCCAGGGCCTCGCCGACCAGCACTTCGTTGGTGAACGGGCCATAGGCTTCGGCGGTATCGAACAGCGTCACGCCCTGTTCGTGTGCGCCGCGGATGACGCGGATCGATTCGGCGGTATCGGCGGCGGCACCATAGGTGCCGGCGAAGCTCATCGTGCCGAAACCCAGGGCGGAGACGCTCAGGCCGCCCAATGTACGGAATTGCATGGGAATGCTCCTGTGCTGTCAAAATCGCCTGGGCCGATCCGAACGATCGCGGCGGCCCGGCAAGCGTTCCGCTCAGGCGGGGACGGGAAGCTTGCCCGCGCGCATCGCCGCGATCACGCCGCCGTCGATCAGCAGATCGCTGCCGGTGACGAAGCCGGCATCGGGGCCGAGCAGATAGGATGCCGCGATCGCGATCTCCTCGGGCGGGGCCATCCGCTGGGACGGCGAGGCGGCGATCATCGCGCGGTAGCCGTCGCCGATCGGCGAGTTGAGTTCGTGCTGCGCCAGCGGCGTGACGATGATGCCGGGGCTGATCGCGTTGACGCGCGCACCCTTCGCGCCCCAGGTGATGGCGGAGGCCTGCACGCGCAGGAAATTGGCGCGCTTGGCGACCATATAGCCGACCAGCGAGTTGGGAATTTCCTTCAGGAACGGCAAGGCGAGCAGTTCGTCGGCCGGCAGATAGGCCAGGGCGTGTTCCTGTTCCTCGGGCAGCTGGCGCATCATGTGGCCGGCCATGCTGGAGATGATCAGCCCCGCCCCGCCCGGCGCGATCACGCGCTCGAATTCCTCGAACACCACCGCCGAGCCGTAGAGATCGACTTCCAGCACCTTTTCGGGCGGCGCCATGTTGGGCGACAGGCCGGCGGTGTTGACCACCTGCAGCACGGGCCCGAGCGACGCCGCCTTGTCGGCCAGCGCCCGTACCGAAGCACGCGAGGCGACATCTACGACCTGCGTCTCGACGACATAGCTGGCCGCCCGCATCGCATCGGCCGCGGCGCCCAGCGTCGCTTCGTTGAAATCGGCGAGCAGGACGGTCTTGCCGAAGCCCTGCCGGCGCGCGATCGCCAGGCCGATCCCGCCCGCACCGATAATCACCACCACATCGTTCGCCATCGCGCATCTCCTTGCAGCTGCGGTCGTCGCGACCGCCTGTTCATCCTGTGACAGCATTTAGCATTTGGCGGTTTGAGCAATTAGCCGCTAAGTTTTGCATTCGGTTATATCTGGGATTTATGAATGCAGCGGGAGGAACTGGGCGATCTGGCGGTGTTCCTGGCGGTTGCCGAGGCGCGCAGCTTCACGCGTGCGGCGGCCACGCTCGGCACCTCGCAATCGGCGATCAGCCAGATCGTGCGCAGGCTGGAGACCCGGATGGGCGTCAAGTTGCTGACCCGCAACACGCGCAATGTCGCCCCGACCGAGGCCGGCGAGCAGCTGGTCCAGACACTGCGTCCGGCGTTCGACGATATCGACGCGCGCCTCTCAGCGCTGAGCGCGCTGCGCGAACGCCCCTCGGGCACCGTGCGTATCACCTCCAGCCGCCATGCCGCCGAAACGATCCTGTGGCCCGCCGTGCGCCGGCTGCTGCTCGACTATCCCGACGTAAAGGTGGAGATTTCGGTCGACAGCCACCTGACCGACATCATCGGCGACCGTTTCGACGCGGGCGTGCGGCTGGGCGAACAGATCGCCAAGGACATGATCGCCGTGCGGATCGGCGGGGACCTGCGCATGGCGGTAGTCGCCGCGCCCGCCTATTTCGCGGCGCAGGGCATCCCCAAGACGCCGCAGGCGCTGACCCAGCATCGCTGCATCAACATCCGCCTGCCGACCCAGGGCGGATTATACGCCTGGGAGTTCGGACGGGACGGACGAGACCTGAACGTGCGGGTGGACGGGCCGCTGATCCTCAACGATGTCGCGATGATCCTGGACGCCGCCGTCGATGGCGTGGGCCTGGCCTGCGTGATGGAGGACCAGGCGGAGGCCTATATGAAAAGCGGGCGGCTGGTGCGGATCCTCGAAGACTGGTGTCCGCCCTTTTCGGGCTACCACCTCTATTATCCCGATCGGCGCCAGCTGCCGCCCGCCTTCGCGATCCTGATCGCTGCGTTGCGGCATCGGGGGTGAGGCGCCGGCCCTTCCAGGGGAAGAAGGGCCGGCGCCGCGCAATCAGGCAGCGCCCGAGAAGGCCGCTACCATCTGCGCATTGAAGCCATTGACGAGGCCGTGCTCGTTGGGGCCCGGATTGTCGCGCAGCACCTTCGCGTCGCCGACGACGATCTCCTCGGCATCGGTGGCGAGCTGCTCCATCGTGCCTGCGATGAAATCGGCAAGCGGCATGCCGCCGCTGGCTTCGACCAGATCGGTATCGACCCAAGGCGGCGCGATTTCCTGGACGCCGACCGAGGTGTCACGCAGCATGAAGCGCTGCGACAGGGCGTAGGAGTGGATCGCCGCCTTGGTCGCCGAATAGACGGCGCTGGGGGCGAGCGGCGTGAACGCGAGCGCGGAGCTGTTGTAGACGATCGTCGCGCGCGGCTGCGCCTTCAGATGCTCAATCAGCGCGGAGGTCACGCGGATGGGACCGAGAAGGTTCGTGGTCACCACCGACTCGGCTTCTGCGTCGTTCACGGGACCGGCGACATTGTCGAACGGCATGATCCCGGCATTGTTGATCAGCACGTTGAGCGCGGGGAAATCGCGGATCAGCTGCGCGGCGGCAGCGGCGATGCTGGCCGGATCGGCGATATCGACGACGATCGAGGCCATGCCCGGATTGGCTGCCGTCACGGCCTCCAGCGCGGCAGCGCGCCGGCCCGAGATGATCACGGTGTTGCCCAGCTTGTGGAACGCCTCGGCGAGACCGCGGCCGATGCCGGAGCCGCCACCGGTGATGAAAATCGTGTTTCCGGTCAATTGCATAGGTCTATCCTTGTGGCTTTCAGAAGGGCGGGAACGGTAGCTTTTGTCGGAAAGCGCCGCCTGGCGGCGTGTCCGCCGGGCGAAGGGCGATCATTATCGGACAACGGGCAAGTCCGTATCCTCCGCAGACCGGCGCGCGCCCTGCCCTATTCCGCCAGGAAGGCGGTGATGTACCGGGCGGACTGCACCGGATATTGGTGGTGCGGTCCGTGTCCCGCCTCGGGCAGGACCAGAAACTGTCCGCGCGGGAAGCGGCCGACCAGCGGGAGCCAGTTGCGGGTATCGTTGCTCGAATCATTGTCGCCGGCGATGATCAGCAATGGAATTTCGCTCTTCGTCAGCGCTTCCAGGCGGCCTTCGGCATCGGCCTGATATTCGACGAACACGTTGACGAAGGTTTCCGTCTGGCGATGCGTCGCCTCGATCATGACGTCGATTTCCGCGTCGGAAATCGTGCGATTGCTGAAAATGCGGGCGTGCGATGCAGCGGCCGCGGCGCGGCTGCGCGGCTTGTCCGGATCGAAGAACAGCACGATCTCGTCGTCCAGATCGCTCAGCGGCTTGAACGCGCGTTCGAGGAAAACCTGACGGATCGGATATGCCGGCTTCTCCGGCGGGCTGGTGCCCGTCAAGAACGCATGGGTGATGCGATCGGGATGTTCGACGAGCGCCGTCTGGGTCGCCGCCCCGCCCCACGACCAACCGCCCAGCGCGAACGTGCCGATGCCCAGCGCATCGGCAAGCCCGACGATCAGATCGGCCGCGGCGCGCATCGAAGACGGCAGTTCGCCCTCCGAATAGCCGGTTCCGGGATAATCGAACGTGATGACTCGGTGCGACTCGGCGAGCGTGTCGAGAAACAGCGGATCCCACAGGTCAAGGGTCGCACGCATCCGGTTAGCGAGGATCAGGGGCGTTCCCGATCCGATGCTGCGATACGCGATCCGCGTGCCGCCGACACCCACATAGGCAGTTGGGCTCTGTGCGGCTTTGTGAACGGTCATGGCCTGCTCCTTCTGGGGAATCTTTGAACCCCGCTTGGCTGTACCCATCCGATCTACTGCACTTCCAACTCCCCGAATATTGGCATATATGACATTATCAGGTTCAAAAGTGACATAGGTCTATGACGGATCACCATCCCGCAGCTGCGGTGAGCGAGGTAGCATTGCTGCTCTATCCTGGGGCGCAGGCAGCGGTAGTTCACGGCCTCGCTGACCTACTTTGGATTGCCGGCAGCTTCGCTGGCGCCCGGGGTACGGTGCCACTCAGGATTACCCACTGGGCGCTCGACTCCTTCGGCGCGCTGGCGCGCGTCGGCGATGCCCATGCCGCACCTTTCGCGATCGAAGGCCCTCTCCAGCCCGATATGTTGATCGTGCCGGGCGTGCTTGGCGCGCCGGTGGGGGCCGATGCGGCAAGCCCCTATCGCGACCCGCTGCGCAAATTGCATGCACAAGGCGTGGTGATCGCCTCGAGTTGCAACGGCGCCTTTCTTCTCGGTCATGCAGGGTTGCTCGACGGTCGTCGCGCGACGACCCACTGGCATTTCGCGACGGCCTTCGAACAGGCGTTTCCGCACGCAACACTGACTGCAGGTGAGATCATCGTCGACGAAGGGAGTGTCGTGACGGCAGGCGGGTTCATGGCTTGGACCGATCTGGGCCTGCGGTTGGTCGCGCGTCTGTACGGGCCCGAAATCACATCGGAAACCGCGCGCTTCCTGTTGCTCGATCCCGCAGGCCGAGAACAACGCCATTATGGTGCGTTCGTGCCGAACACCGCGCACGGCGACGCCTCGGTGTACCGAGTTCAGGAATGGCTGGCAGCGCGCGACGGCCGCAGCGTGTCGATCCCGCAAATGGCTGAAGTGGCGGGGCTGGAGGAACGCACCTTCCTGCGCCGGTTCAAGGCGGCGACGGGCTTCAAGCCCACCGAATATGCCCAGAACCTGCGCGTCGCGAAGGCACGCGACCTGCTGGAGCACAGCAACCACTCGATCGACCAGATCGCCTGGATGGTAGGCTATGAGGACTCTGCAGCGTTCCGGCGCATTTTCCAGCGCAGCCTGGGCCTGTCGGCGGCGGAATATCGCAAGCGTTTCGGGGTCGGCGGGCATCCGGCGCCCGCCGACCGGCCGCCGCTTCTCGCGGCGGGCTGACTCGGCTCAGCGGATCGCGGCGAAGTCGTCGCGGACGCGCTGCGGCTCTTCCGAGAACGGCATGTTGTCGATATCGCGCACCGCGTCCAACGCCCCCGGCCGGTCCGCGTCCAGCGCCGCGAACAGCGGATCGAGCGACTCCTGCGCCGGGCCATGCTCGGCCACCAGCTCGAACGTCTTGCCGATCGCCGCATCGCTGGTGAGGCTTGCCACCAGCACCTCGGCGATCTGCTGACGCGCGATCACGCCGTCACTGGCATCGCCGGCATGGCGGGTATCGCCCTGCAGCAGGGTCAGGCGATGCTGGTCGGCATCATTGTAATCGAACCAGCCGGGCCGCACGATCGTATAGGCGCGGCCGCTCGCGCGGACGAGCCGTTCGCCGCGGCGCTTCCAGTCATGCGCCTCGGTGCGGCGGTTATACTCGCCGATCCGGTCGGTCACGCCGATCGCGGTCATCAGGGCGATGCGCGCGGGCTGATCGCCCAGCGCCTGCAGAATAGCGCGCACGCCGCCATAATCGACGCTCTCCGCCCCTGCCTTGCCGGCACCGTCCGACCCGAGGGTCAGCACGACCGCGTCGACCGACGCCACCGCATCGGCCAGCGTCTCCGGCCGGGTCACGTCGCCGACGATCGCGGTTGCACCGGCCGGGAGGCGGCGGCCCTTGTCGGCGCTGCGCACCAGCGCGCGAACCGCGTGCCCGCGGCGGAGCGCTTCCGCAACGACCAGCCGCCCGATGCTGCCGGTGGCGCCGACGACGAGAACGGTCAGCTTGTCATCCTTCATGGTACGATCCTCTTGTATGTCGCAAAGTATCAGGCGTTCGCCCGCGCACGGTTGGCCGGGATCAGCCGCAAGCAGGCGAGGCTGCCGATGCCGCAGGCCAGGATCACCGCGCCCATCGGCCAGGGCGTGCCATCGGCGAACCCGCCGACCAGCGCCGAACCGGCGATGCCGCTGCCATATTGGATCGCCCCGACCAGCGCCGAGACCGCACCGGCACGCTCCGGCGCCAGCGCGAGCGCGCCCGCGATCGAATTGGCGACGATGAAGCCGGTCGACCCGGCAAAGACGAACAGGGGCACGACCAGCCCGAGTAGTCCGCCGAACCCGGTCCGTGCGTCGATCGCCACGGCCAGCGCCGCGATCGCCGCGAGGACCGTACCCAAGCGCAACAGGCGATCCGAGCCATGCCGTCGCACAGCGCCCGCGTTGAGCAGGTTCGCGCCCATAATGCCGACCACGCCAACGGCGAACAGCAGGCCATAGAGCCGCGCGGGGACCTGATAATAGGTGATGTAGGCGAACGGGGTGCCCGCGATATAGGCGAACATCCCGGCATAGAAAAACCCGCCGACCCCGGCATAGCCGAGCACCCGCGGGTCCCGCAGCAGCGTACCGTAGCGGGCGAAGGCCTGGACCATCGGCTCGCGGTTGCGGCGATCCGCGGGCAGCGTCTCGGGCAGCGTGAACAGCGCGCCCAGCGTCGCGATGCCGACCAGGACCAGCGTCCAGAAGATCGCGCGCCACCCCGCCATCGCCATGACCTGTCCGCCGACCAGCGGGCCGATCAGCGGCGCAATTCCCATGACCGTCATCAGCGTCGACATCATCTGCGCCGCGCGGTCGCCCTGGTAAAGGTCGCGCACCATCGCGCGGGCCAGCACCACGCTGGCGCAGGCACCCAGCGCCTGCACCATCCGCCAGCCGATCATCGCCGTCACCGAACCGGCCAGCGCACAGCCGGCCGATCCGATCACGAACAGCACCAGGCCGAGCGCGACCGGCAGCCGCCGCCCATAGCGATCACCCACCGGCCCCCAGACGAGCTGGCCCAGGCTGAAGCCGATCAGATAACCCGAAACGGTGAATTCGACCGCGCCGGTATCGGCCCCCAGCGATGCGCCCATGGCAGGCATTGCCGGCAGATACAGGTCGGTGGAGATCGATGCGAACCCCATCAGCGCACTGAGGATGCCGAGCACCCGCCAGCCATGATCGGCTGCAGGTGGCTCGGCGGATCGCGCCACCGCGCCTGCCGGTACCGGCCTGTCGAAACGCGGTGGCATAGCGATCAAAGTTCCTGCGCGGTCGGACGGAAGAGGATTTCGTTGATGTCGACCTCTTCGGGCTGGCTGATCGCGAACGCTACGACTCGGGCGAAGCTGTCCGCGGGGATCGCGGTGCTTTCGTAGAATTGCTGAATGCCGGTGGCGACATCCGCCTGGGTGACGCTCTGCGGCAGCTCGGACTGTACCGCGCCCGGCGACACGATCGTCGTGCGGATGTTGTACGGCTTCACTTCCTGGCGCAGGCCTTCGGAAAGCATCCGCACCGCCGCCTTGGTGGCGGCATAGACGGCGCTGCCCGGACGCACCTTGTACGCGGCGACGGACGAAACGTTGATGATGTGCCCGCTCTTCTGCGCCTTCATGTGCGGCAGCGCCGCGGCGATGCCATACAGCACCCCGCGCAGGTTCACGTCGATCATCCGGTTCCAGTCGTCGATCAGCCCGCGTTCCAGCGGCGAATGCGGCATCAGGCCGGCATTGTTGAGCAACACGTCGACGCGGCCATGCTGCGCGACCGCCGCATCGACCAGCGCCTTGACCTGCGCGGCATCGGTCACGTCCGTCTGCACCACCGCGCCGTCGCCAAGGCCCAGTTCGCGCGCCAACGCCTGCAGCCGGTCAAGCCGCCGCGCGCCGAGCACCAGTTTGGCGCCCTGCGCCGCCAGATGGCGCGCGGTCGCTTCGCCCAGGCCGCTGCTCGCGCCGGTGATGACGACGACCTTGCCTTCGATATTCTGTGTCATGATCGATCGCTTTCTTTTTGGGTGTTAAGGATGGAAGTGCGACCCGCGCGTTCGGGGAGGGGGAACAACGCGCGGGTCGCGGCCGGGCGCCTCAGCGGCCGACGGTAGCCAGCAATTGCGCGGGATAGCGCTCGCCTTCGATATCGATCGCCTGCAGCGCGGTGCCGATCCGGGTGAGATCGTCCGCCGTCAGATCGAGTTCGGCCGCGGCGATATTCTCTTCGAAACGGCTGAGCTTGGTCGTGCCGGGGATGGGCACGATATAGGGGCGCTGGGCCAGCAGCCAGGCGAGCGCGACCTGCGCGGGGGTCGCCTGCTTGTCCGCCGCGATCTGCTGCAGCAGGTCGATCAGCGCCTGGTTCTTCTCCATCGCCTCGGGCGTGAAGCGCGGCAGGATCTTGCGAAAATCGCCCTCGCCAAGCTTGGTGTCCTTGCTCATCGCACCAGTCAGGAAGCCCTTGCCGAGCGGGCTGTAGGCGACCAGGCCGACGCCGAGTTCGTCGCATGCCGCGAGGATGCCGTTGGTTTCCGGCCCGCGCGTCCACAGCGAATATTCGTTCTGCAGCGTCGCCACCGGCTGCACCGCATGCGCGCGGCGCAGCGTCTCGGCGCTCGGCTCGGACATGCCGAAATGCTTGACCTTGCCTGCGGCGATCAGGTCCTTGACGGCGCCTGCAACGTCCTCGATCGGCACGTTGGGGTCGACACGGTGCTGGTAGAACAGGTCGATCTGCTCGATCCCCAGCCGCTTGAGCGATGCGTCGGCAACCTTGCGGATCTGATCGGGCGTGCTGTTGGTGCCCGCCATCTTGCCATCGACGATGTTGAAGCCGAACTTGGTCGCGATCACGACCTGATCGCGGAACGGCACCAGCGCCTCGCCGACGATTTCCTCGTTGGTATAAGGGCCATAGACTTCGGCGGTATCGAAGAAGGTCTCGCCGCGCTCCACCGTATGGCGGATCAGCGTTATGGCGGCTTCCTTGCTGAGCGCTTCGCCATAGCTGAAGTTCAGCCCCATGCAGCCGAAGCCGATCGCCGAGACTTCGAGCCCGCTATTGCCGAGAATGCGCGTCTTCATCATTCGATCTCCAGAAGCGGCGGGCTGGTGCCCGTCCTAACATGGGCTAGAGATAGGCTTGCCGCGCGCCGGAGATTAGATGGCACGGCGCGCATGGCGTTATGTCTCCCATTCATCAGTGAGGCCGCCCCCGTCTCACGGGATGACATTTGACAGTTAGTGACTAAATATCGGCGCTGGGTCGTGCCCCATATCCCGAGGAAAGCCGTTGAGCCTGAGAGAAAAGAAGAAGGACCGCACCCGGCTGCAATTGCTAGAGGCCGCGCTCGCCCTGATCGCGCGGCAGGGGTTCGCGGAGACCACAATCAACCAGATTGCGGCGGCGGTGGACGTTTCACCGCGCACGCTGCTGCGCTACTTCCCGACCAAGGAAGACGTGATCGTCAGCTGGGTTGAGGAAGGCCAGGCTGTCTTCCGGGCGGCGCTGGTAGAACAGGCCGCAACCCAGACGATTCACCTCGCCCTGCTGGCCAGCGCCCGCGCGATGCTGGCGCACTACCAAGCGCGAGAAGACTTCTACCTGGCGATCGAGCGCGTGATCGCAACGTCGCCCGGGATAAGCGCCCGCAAGCAGGAAATGACCGCAAGCCTCTCCGCCGACGTTACCGAAATCCTGGCCGGGCTATCCTGTTCGGACCTGCGCACCCTACTCTATCCGGCGGTGATCTTCGCCATGGTCAAGGTCGCGTTCCAGAGCTGGGTCGCGACCGACGGCGACACGCCGCTGCTCGTGGCGTTCGACGAAGCGGCCCGGCTGATCGACTTCCATGAACGCAGTGCTACCGCGGCTGAACCTCAGTCCCCTTGTAGCGTAGGGCATCGACCAGCAGCGTGAAGGCCGCGGACGGCTGGCGGCGGCTGGGATAATAGAGGTGGTAGCCCGCGAAAGGCGGGCACCAATCCTCCAGTACGCGAACGAGCGTACCGTCGGCCAGCATCGGGCGGACATTGTCTTCCAGCGTGCAGGCCAGGCCCATGCCAGCCCTTGCGGCCTCGAGCATCACTTGGGAGTCATTGAAGGTCAGTTGCCCGTCGACCCGCACCTTCAACTCGCGTCCGTCCTTTTCGAGCTCCCAGGCATACAGCCCCCCCGACGACAGCATTCGCAGGTTGATGCATTGATGGGCCGACAGGTCCTGCGGCATGACGGGCTTGGGGTGCGTCTCGAAATAGGCGGGCGCGCCGACCACGGCCATGCGAAGTTCGGGGCTGATCCGTACCGCAATCATGTCCTTGGCGACCTGCTCGCCCAGGCGGATGCCTGCATCGAAGCGCTCCGCGACGATATCGGTCAGACCGCTGCTGATGTTCACCTCCACCTGGATGTCGGGATATTCCGGCAGCAAGCGTTCCAGCACCGGCCATAGCACGGCAACCGCGGCATGTCGGGACGTCGTGATCCTGATCAGGCCAGCCGGCTTCTCCCGCAATTCGCTGAGTGACGAAAGTTCTGACGCGATGTCCTCCAGCGCAGGACGAAGTGTCCCGAGAAGGCGCTCGCCTGCGGCGGTAGGCGCCACGCTGCGGGTTGTGCGCGTGAGCAGTCGCACGCCGAGGCGTGTCTCCAATCTCCGGATGGTATGACTGAGCGCCGATTGCGACGTGTTCAGTCGGGCTGCAGCGCGGGTGAAGCTCCGCTCCTCGGCAACCGCCATGAACGAGTTCAAATCGACGAGGTCCTCGCGGTGCATTCATGAACTCTAAGCATGAGTTCATGCGTTTTCCAGCGTCTAATCGATCAGCGCGCAATTTGCTAAATTTCCATCAGACAAGGAGAGCGTCGATGGATATCAAACGCGCGGGATCCGCCCCCTCGGCGAAGGGACCGGACGCCTATTTCACCGGGACGGTACGGATCGACTGCCCCTTTTGCGGCAGCGGTAATCTGAGCGGCGCGACGGTGACGTTCGAGCCCGGTGCCCGCACCGCATGGCACACCCATCCGCTCGGCCAGACGCTGCTCGTCACCACCGGCCTGGGCTGGATCGGCCGCTGGGACGGCCCGGTCCAGGAACTGCGCCCCGGCGACACCGTCTGGATCGAGCCGGGGGAAAAGCACTGGCACGGTGCCTCGCCCGATTGCGCGATGACGCATGTCGCCATTTGCGAGATGCAGGACGGCAAGGCGGTCGACTGGCTGGAGAAGGTCTCCGACGACCAGTATCGCGCGACGGTGGAGAGCAAGGCATGACCGAGGAAAAATCCGTTCCGCAGAAGCTATACGGCGATGTCGCGCCGGGCCTCGCCGATCTTTCCGATCGCGTGCTGTTCGGTGAAGTGTGGAAACGCCCGGGCCTTCCCCCGCGCGATCGCAGCCTGATCACGGTGGCGAGCCTGGTCGCGCTGTACCGGCACAACGAACTGTCCGGCCATGTCGCACTGGCGCTGGCCAACGGCGTGACGCGCGAGGAACTGTCCGAGCTGGTCACGCACCTCGCCTTTTATGCGGGCTGGCCCGTCGCCAACACCGCTGTGCCGATCCTGCGCAAGGCCTTTGCCGACGCGGATGCCGCCTGACACAAAACTTAGGGAAGTAGTTGAATGAAAACCATCGGATACGCTGCACATAGTGCGACGTCGGAGCTAGTCCCCTTCATTTTCGAGCGTCGCGAATTGCGCGGGAACGACGTGGCGATGGAAATCCTCTATTGCGGCGTCTGCCACTCGGATCTGCACACCGTGCGCAACGACTGGGGCGGCACGATCTATCCGGCCGTGCCGGGCCATGAGATTGTGGGGCGTGTCACGGCCGTGGGCCCGGACGTAACGCGCTACAAGGTCGGCGATCCGGTAGCGGTGGGCTGTCTGGTCGACAGCTGCGGCCATTGCGACCAATGCCGGCACGAAGAAGAGCAGTTCTGCCGCAACGGGCGCACTGATACCTATAACGCCCCCGATCGCGTCACCGGCGCCAACAACTATGGCGGCTACTCCAAGCATCTGGTCGTCCGCGAAGAATTCGCGCTGCGAATGCCAGAGGGGCTGGACCTTGCCAAGGCAGCGCCGCTGCTCTGCGCCGGAATCACGACCTATTCACCGCTGCGCACGTGGAATGTCGGCCCCGGCAGCCGGGTCGGCATCGTCGGACTGGGTGGGCTAGGCCATATGGGGGTCAAGCTGGCCGCAGCGCTGGGCGCCCATGTCACGGTGCTGAGCCGCGATGCGGATAAGGCACAGGACGCACATGCCCTCGGCGCCAACGCATTCCTGCTTTCGACCGATGAAGATGCGATGGCCAAGGCCGCAAACGGCTTCGACCTGATCATCGACACGGTGCCGGTCGCGCATGACCTCAACCCCTATATCCCGCTGCTGGATATCGACGGAACGTTGTGCCTCGTCGGCCAGCTCGGCCCGGTACCGGAACCCAATACCGCCCCACTGGTGCTGGAACGCCGCCGCATCGCCGGTTCGCTGATCGGCGGAATAGCAGAAACGCAGGAAATGCTCGATTTCTGCGGCCGAAATAACATCCTGCCCGACGTCGAGATGATCCGCATGGACGAAATCGACGCGGCGTTCGAGCGGATGGAGCGGTCCGACGTACGATATCGCTTCGTGATCGACATGGCATCTCTTCCCGCACCGGCGACCACCTGACCATTGGCAGGCGCCGCACAACAAGGAACGCCGAATATGCGCAAGTTCGCAACGCTGGCCGGATTTCTATCCCTCGCCCCGCCGCTACCGGCCGAGGCCCAACAGAATGTCGCGACCGGGCAGGAACGGCGGACCTCAGTGGCGCCGGAGGACATGCGGGTCGTGGCGCCTGCGCTCGCCGGCTATACCGACCAGATCCTGTTCGGAGACAATTGGGAGCGCCCGGAACTCGCCAAGCGCGACCGCAGCCTGATCACGGTGGCGGCGCTGATCGCCGGCGGCAAGACCGCCCAGATGCCGGGGCATCTTGGCCGGGCGCTCGACAATGGCGTGACGCCCGCGGAAATTTCCGGGCTGATCACGCATCTGGCGTTCTACACCGGCTGGCCCAATGCGGTGTCCGCGACCAGCGTCGCGCGCGACGTGTTCACCAAACGCGGCATCGACCTCGCCGCCCTGCAAACGGGTTCGGCAACCCAGCCGCCGGCCGGCGCGGCGCGGCGAACCGCCACCGACATGCTCGGCAAGGGCGTCGCTGCCTTCGCGCCGGCCCTGGCGGGGTACACCGATGCGACGATTTTCGGCAGCCTCTGGCAGCGCGGCGATCTTCGCCCGCGCGACCGGAGCCTGGTAACGATCGCCGCGCTGATCGCCACCGGCGATACCGAACAGCTTCGGCCCTATCTTGCCTTTGGGCTCGATTGCGGCCTGACCCGAACCGAGCTGGCGGAACTCGCCACGCATCTCGCCTTCTATGTCGGCTGGCCGAGAGCCACGACGGCGGCAGCCATCGCCCGCGACGTGGTCGCGGATCGTGAGAAAGGCACCGCGCCGGCAGGGCTCGACATCGTGCGCGCCAGCACCACGGCATCGCGTGCGGGGCCTGCCGAGAATTTCACCGGCCCGGTCCAGGTCTCCGGGCCCTTCCGCGGAACGGCGCCTTCGCTGGTGGGCGGCGCCACCGTCCGCTTCCAGCCCGGCGCCCGCACCGCCTGGCACAGCCACCCGCTGGGACAGACGCTGGTCGTCACGTCCGGGACAGGCTGGGTGCAGGTGAAGGGCGGCCCTATCCGGGAAATCCGCGCGGGCGACGTCGTGGTCATCGCGCCCGGGGTTCTGCACTGGCACGGAGCGACGGCGACCACGCCGATGACGCATGTCGCGATCGCCGAAGCCAGCGGTGGCACGTCGGTCCATTGGGACCGGCACGTCGCCGACGAAGACTATGCCAAGGGCCCGCCAGCGAAGGGTGCGGAATAAGGCGCCTTCAGCTGGCCATATTCAATTCATGAACTGAAAATATAGGCTTATGCCGTCTTCGAAGGGTAAACCTTCGGAACGATTATGCGTTTGATGCCTGCATAAACACCCCGTCGGCCAGCGCTGTCGAGCCTGGCATGAGTGCTGGCGCATACCCCGCCCTCCAGGGACTGCTGAAAGGGAAAAGACCATGAGCAAGCGCGTGCCCGACCTCGAACTGTCCAGGCGCGGCCTGCTCGTCGCGGGTGCGGCGGGCGCTGCGGCTGCCGCCGTGCCGACCGCCGAAGCGCAGCCGCGGCCCGCTGCCGCCGCACCGCCCAGCGCGAAGGTCGCGCTGTCGGTAAACGGCACGACCCACACGCTGGAACTCGACACGCGCACGACGCTGCTCGATGCGCTGCGCGAGCATCTGCGGCTGACCGGCACCAAAAAGGGGTGCGATCACGGCCAGTGCGGCGCCTGCACGGTCATCGTCGACGGCCAGCGCATCAACAGCTGCCTCACGCTGGCAGTGATGCACCAGGGCGAATCAATCACCACGATCGAGGGCCTGGGCACGCCGGACAAGCTGCACCCGATGCAGGCGGCCTTCGTCCGCCACGACGGCTATCAGTGCGGCTATTGCACGCCGGGGCAGATCTGCTCGGCGGTGTCGGTGCTTGCCGAAATCCGCGCCGGCATTCCCAGCCATGTGACCGGCGACCTCACCGCCGCCCCCCGGATCAGCAACGCGGAGATGCGCGAGCGAATGAGCGGCAATATCTGCCGCTGCGGCGCCTATTCCAACATCCTCGAAGCGATGGCGGACGTCGCGGAGAACCACGCATGAAGCCGTTCACCTATGTCCGCGCGACATCGCCGGCCGAAGCCGCGGCCGCCGCGCGCCGCCCCGGGGCCCGGTTCATCGCCGGCGGCACCAATCTGCTCGACCTGATGAAGCTCGAGATCGAAGCGCCGAGCCACCTGATCGATGTCAACGGCCTCGGCTTCGACAAGATCGAACGGACGGCGCAGGGCGGGCTGCGCATCGGCGCGCTGGTCCGCAACACCGCGCTCGCGGCCGATCCGGTGGTGCGGCGCGACTATGGCGTCCTGTCCCGCGCGATCGTCGCCGGGGCGAGCGGGCAGCTTCGCAACAAGGCGACGACCGGCGGCAACCTGCTCCAGCGGACGCGGTGCCCCTATTTTTACGACACCAACCAGGCGTGCAACAAGCGCAAGCCCGGTTCGGGCTGCGCCGCGCTGGGCGGGTTCAGCCGTCAGCTCGGTATCATCGGGACGAGCGCGGCCTGCATCGCGACCAATCCCGGCGACATGGCGGTCGCGCTCCGGGTGCTCGACGCGGTGGTCGAAACCGTGGCGGCCGATGGGCGGACGCGGGCGATCCCGATCGCCGATTTCCACCGGCTGCCCGGCACGACGCCGCATCTGGAAAACGCGCTGGTGCCAGGCGAATTGATCACGGCGGTGACGCTGCCCAGGCCGCTGGGCGGGACGCATCTCTATCACAAAGTGCGCGACCGCGCGTCCTATGCCTTTGCGCTGGTGTCGGTCGCGGCCGTCGTCCAGCGCGACGGCACCGGCCGTGTCGCGGTGGGTGGCGTCGCGCCGAAGCCCTGGCGCGTCGAGGCGGCAGAAGCCGCGTTGCCGCAGGGCGCCAGATCGGTAGCGTCGCGCCTGCTCGCCGGGGCGAAACCCACGGCGGACAACACGTTCAAGCTGGCGCTGGTCGAGCGCACGCTCGCCGGCGTTATCGCGGAGGCCAAGGCATGAAGTTCACCACCCCCGCCGGCACCAACCCGATCGACCAGCTCAAGGTCATCGGCAAGCCCACCGACCGGATCGACGGACCGCGCAAGACCACGGGCACCGCGCCCTATGCCTATGAGCGCCACGATGTCGCGCCGAACCAGGCCTATGGCTTCATCGTCGGATCGGCGATCGCCAAGGGGCGTATCCGATCGATGACGCTCACCGACGCGCACGCCGCGCCGGGCGTGCTGGCGATCGTGTCGACGCTCGATCACGCACCGCTTCCGCTGGGGCCGCAGAACACCGCCAATTTGTTCGGCGGCGCGGAAATCCAGCATTATCACCAGGCAATCGCGCTGGTGGTCGCCGAAACATTCGAGCAGGCGCGCGCCGCCGCCGCGATGATCCGGGTCGATTATGAACGCGCGGCAGGCAAGTTCGATCTCGAAGCGCTGGCGCCGACGGCGCCTCTGGAAGGCCCGGGCGACAGCGACGCGGCCAAGATCCGCCGGGTCGGCGATTTCGAGGGGGCGTTCGCAGCCGCCCCGGTGACGCTCGACCAGACCTATACGACGCCCGGCCACAGCCATGCGATGATGGAGCCGTTCGCCACGATCGCGGCCTGGGACGGGCCCAAGCTGACCGTGTGGACCTCAAACCAGATGATCGCCTGGGCGAAGCGCGATCTGGGCAAGGCGCTGGGGCTCGCGCCCGAGAATGTCCGCGTCGATTCGCCCTATATCGGCGGCGGGTTCGGGGCGAAGCTGTTCGTCCGCGCGGACGTGCCGCTGGCGGCGCTGGGCGCGAAGGCGGCCGGGCGTCCGGTCAAGCTGGCGATGACGCGTCCGCAGATCGCCAACAACGCCACCCACCGCCCGGCCACGATCCAGCGCATCCGGATCGCCACCGATGCGCAGGGCAAGATTAGCGCGATCGCGCATGAAAGCACGTCGGGCAACCTTGCCGATGGCAAGCCCGAGGTCGCTGTCCAGCAGACGCGGCTGCTCTATGCCGGCGCCCATCGCATGACCGCGATGCGGCTCGCGGTGATGGACCTGCCGGAAGGCAACGCCATGCGCGCGCCGGGCGAGGCGCCGGGGCTGATGGCGCTTGAAATGGCGATGGACGAAATGGCCGAGAAGCTCGGCATGGACCCCGTCGCGTTCCGGATCCTCAACGACACCCAGGTCGATCCCGAAAAGCCCGAACGCCCCTTTTCGAAGCGCCAGCTCGTCCGCTGCCTGCGCGAAGGCGCGGAGCGCTTCGGCTGGAAGGCGCGCCAGGCGAAGCCGGGGTCCGTGCGCGACGGGCGCTGGCTGATCGGCATGGGCGTCGCCGCGGCGTTCCGCAACAACCAGCTGACCAAGTCGGGCGCCCGCGTCCGCCTCGACAGCCAGGGGATGGTGACGGTCGAAACCGACATGACCGACATCGGCACCGGCAGCTACACCATCATCGCGCAGACCGCCGCCGAAATGATGGGCCTGCCGCTCGACCGGATCGTGGTGAAGCTCGGCGATTCCGATTTCCCGGTCTCGGCGGGTTCGGGCGGCCAGTGGGGCGCCAACAACTCCACCGCCGGGGTCTATGCCGCGTGCGTCAAGCTGCGCGAACAGGTCGCGCAGAAGCTCGGGTTCGCGGACGCCGATGTCGCGTTCGTCGATGGCGAGGTGCGCGCCGGCAATCGCCATGCCAAGCTGGCCGATGCGGCACGCGACGGCGCAATCACCGCCGAAGACTTCATCGAATATGGCGATCTGGGCAAAAAATATCAGCAATCGACCTTTGCCGCCCATTTCGTCGAGGTCGCGGTGGACTCGTTCACCGGCGCGACGCGCATCCGGCGGATGCTCGCGGTCTGCGCCGCGGGTCGCATCCTCAACCCCAAATCGGCCCGCAGCCAGGTGATCGGCGGCATGACGATGGGGGCCGGCGCGGCGCTGATGGAGGAACTGGCCGTCGACAAGCGCTTCGGCTTCTTCGTCAACCACGATCTGGCCGGCTATGAAGTGCCGGTCCATGCCGACATCCCGCACCAGGAGGTGGTGTTCCTCGACGAAGTCGACCCGATGTCGTCGCCGATGAAGGCAAAGGGCGTGGGCGAACTCGGGATCTGCGGCGTCGCCGCAGCGGTCGCCAACGCGGTGTACAATGCAACCGGGGTGCGCGTGCGCGACTACCCGATCACGCTCGACAAATATCTCGACAAGCTGCCGGAGATCGCGTGACCTGGGCCGGGCGGGGGAGCGGATCGCCCCCCTGCCCGGCCCCGTGCATCACTTCGGCGCGAGCTCGCCGTAGAACCAGGATGCCGTCACGCCGCCATCCATCAGGAAATCGCTGCCGGTGATGAACGCGCCGTCCTCGCCCATCAGCAGCGCGCCGACCGTGCCCACTTCGTCGGGCGTGCCGGCGCGGCCGGCGGGCGAGAGTTCCAGCATCCGCCGATAGCCCTCGGCGCGCGGGCCGGTGAGTTCGTCGTTCGCCAGCGGCGTCATGATGATGCCGGGGCTGATCGTATTGACCCGCGCACCGCGCTTCGCCCAGCGCACCGCCTCCGCCATCACGCGCAGCGCATTGCCGCGCTTCGAAATCTGGTAGGCGTTGAGCGGATCGGTCACCTGGTCCGGCTGGAGCATCGGCAGCGACAGCAGTTCCTCGACCGGCGTCGTCGCCAGCGCGGCATCCTGTTCCGGCGTCAGCGCGTGCAGGCGATGGCCGGACTGCGACGCGATGACGACGCACGATCCGCCCTTGGCGATGACGTTGCCGAATTCCTCCAGCACCAGCGCGGTGCCATACAGGTCGACGTGCAGGATCAGCGCCGGCGGGGCCTGCGACGGCGAGACGCCGGCCGCGTGGATGACCCCGGTCACGTCACCGATCGCGGTTGCCGTCTCGACCAGTGCATGCACCGATTCGCGCGACGAAACATCGACGGTGGCGGTGCTGACAGCGAACCCGGCGTCGCTCAATACCTTAGCGGCGGCGTCGGCGGCTTCCTGACGCAGGTCGGCGAGCAGCACATGCTTGCCCGCACTGACCCGGCGCGCAATGGCCTGCCCGATCGATCCGGCACCGATAACGACTGTGACTTTTGTCATGCTGTTCTTCCTCGCTACATCCTCAAACGGGTTGCAGACGCGCGCGCGGCCATTGCCTGCAGCGATCGGCGCTTCCCGTTCTCTTCGAACAAGGATAAGTTGCCTTGCGGCCGCCCGGTAGCGGGAGAAATCCGCATGCGGTTATGCGTGCGCTTCATCAATACCGCCAAACACGAGAGGGCGACAACATCGTCGATGCTGCCGGCCCCGCTCGTTACCCGCGCAGGTTCGTCCTGCGTCTTTTGCTCAGCCGTAATTGGCGAACTTGGTCACCAGGTAGGCGTCGATGCCCTCGGTGCCGTTCTCGCTGCCATAGCCGCTCTGCTTGACGCCGCCGAACGGTGCCTCCGGCATACCCATCGCGAAGGTGTTAATGCCTACCATCCCGGCCTCTATGCTGTCCGCCAGCTTCGCGGCCCGTGCGGTCGAGCGCGTGAAGGCATATCCGCCCAGCCCGAATTCGAGCCGGTTGGCGCGCGCGATCGCCTCGTCGATGTCGGAGAAGCGGGCCATCACCGCGACCGGGCCGAACGGCTCGTCGTTCATAATCAGCGCGTCCTCGGGCACGTCGGCGAGCACCGTGGGCTGCCACAGGAAGCCCCGGTTGCCGATGCGATGACCACCCGTGGTCAGCGCGGCACCGCGCGCGACGGCGTCGTTGACATGGCGCTCCATCGCTTCAAGCCGACGCGCATTGGCGAGCGGACCCATCTGCGTCGCGGCATCGAACCCGCTGCCGACGACGATCGTGCTCGCAGCCGCGGTGAACTGCTCGACGAACTGGTCGTAGATTGCGTCCTGCAGGTAGAAGCGAGTTGGCGCGATGCAGCTCTGCCCGGCATTGAAATACTTGTTCGGCACCGAACCCGCCAGCGTCGCGGCGATGTCGGCATCGTCGCACACGATCACCGGTGCATGGCCGCCCAGCTCCATCGTCACCGGGATCACGCGCTGCGCCGCCAGCACGGCAAGATGCTTGCCGACCGGCGTCGGGCCGGTGAACGACACCTTGCGGATGATCTTCGATCCGATCAGCGTGCGCGAGATCAGGTCCGGATCGCCGATCACGACGTTGAGCACGCCGGCCGGCAGCCCGGCATCGGCAAAGGCCTCGGCGATCAGCAGGCACGAACCCGGCGTCTCTTCCGACGGCTTGAGGATCATCGAACAGCCCGCCGCCAGCGCCGCGGCGATCTTGCGGCCGGTCAGCAGTGCGGGGACGTTCCAGGGCGAGAAGGCGGCGACCGGGCCGACCGGCTCGCGCGAAATGATGGCGCGGCCATGCGGGCTGCGCGATTCCACGGTGCGGCCATAGATCCGCTTCGCTTCCTCGGCGCACCAGGTCATCGAATCGAGCGTCAGACCGATTTCCATATGCGCTTCGAACTGCGGCTTGCCGACTTCGAGCGTCAGCGCGTCGGCGAGCGCCTGGCTGCGCTCACGCAACAGGGCGACGGCCTTGAGGATGATCGCCGAACGCTCCCAGGCGGGCACTGCGCGCCACAGCTTGAATGCGCGATCCGAGGAATCGAGCGCGGCTTCGAGATCGGCTACCGTCGCATGCGGCATCTCGCCGATCACGCTGCCGTCGAAGGGGTTGAGCACGGGGCTGGTATCGCGCCCCTCGCCCGCCAGCTTCTGGCCGTCGATCCACTGATACAAGGGGGTGTAGGCTCGAGGGGTATGCGCTTGCGCCGTCACGATTACGTCTCCTGAAAATGGCGTCGTCCCAATGCGGGCGCTGGGAACAGCGGCGCGCATTGGGGGAAAGGGGCATTGGGGGAAGGGGCATCGGGGGAAGGGGCATCGGGGGAAGGCCCGATCTCCTGAACGTCATTTGTGTCACTTAGTGACATTTGTCAATAGACGACATAAAAGATCGATCGCTAACGCGCCCGGGTAAAGAGCGGCAGCACCAACGACCCCACGATGACGGCCCCAATCAGCAGGATCATCATTGCGGCCAGATGGTCCTCGAGGCAGCTGGCCAGCCACCGCTCGCCGACTACGGCAGTGCCGATGGCGGCGAAGAGCGTCGCGGCGTATCCCCCGTTCTTCGCCACCTCATGCCAGCGGCAACGCCGCCGGCCTGGCAGATCGCGCGGAGCCTGCATGCATGCCTCCTTCAATGTCAGGTCGCGGAAAGAGGAGAGGCAGCAGCGACATTCCCGCCGCTGCCGCATGTCCAGATCGCTTGCACGATCGCGTCCCGGCCGGGGCCCTCAGAAAATGTGCCGAACCCCGACCGTGCCGGCGAGCGTGCGCAGCGTCGGCGCGAAGCGGGTCGCGACGCCGCTGCTGGTCCCGTCGAACGCGAGCTTGCTGGTCTGCGAATAGCGGCCGCCGACTTCCAGTGTCGTCTTGGCCGCGACGTTGATGCCGATGCCGACATCACCGTGCCACGTCATGCCCCAGTCCTTGCCCGAATATTGGCTGACCAGCCCGCCTGCCCCGGTCCGCGACAGATTGGCATCGACCCGCGAGGCGCCGATGCCGCCGCCGACATACGGCACGAACACCGAATGGAGCGGGATATCGACATAGCCGGAGACGCTGACATTGTAGGAGCGCGTGCGGCCGGACGCCGGCAGATCGCGGCTGCCGATCCCCTTCAGGTCGAGGTTGTTGCTGTTGTAGCCGATCGTCTGCTCGATGCGGAAAATTCCGAAATCATAGCCGCCGCCGATTTCGCCGGTCAGCCCGGTCTTGTATTTGGTCTTGTCGTCGAACTGCGACGGAAGCTGTTCGACATCGAATTTCTGGTCGGAGTTGATCGACGCGCCGGCGCGCGCGACCGCATAGATGCCGCGGGGTGCTTCAGTCTGAGCGTGCGCCGCCGATGCCAGCATCGCCGTCGCCAGAAGGGCCGCGAAGGTGGTCGGAAGAATATGGGTCATGGAAAAGCCTTTCGTGAAATCGCCACCTCGTTGCGGCGGCTCCGATCGGCTGATGGTGGACGGCGATGAACGCTCGTCGTAGGTTTCGTGGAGGTTCCGTGGAGTTGCCTCCTCCATCGTTCGTCCATGCAATTCGGCGAAGGCGAGGCCGAAGGGAGAGCGTGTGAGCGACCGAATATTGATCGTCGAGGACGAGCGCGAGATCGCCGAGCTGCTTGCCGCCTATGTCGAAAAGGCGGGTTTCGAGGTCGTCCGGGCCGGGACGGTGCAGGATGCGATCCGCGCACATGGCCAGTGCAATCCTGCGCTCGTGCTGCTCGACATTGGCTTGCCGGGCGGGGACGGGCTGGATGTCCTCACGGCAATTCGGCGACGCGTCGAAACCCCCGTCATCATGATCACCGCGCATGACGACGAGGTGACCACGCTATCGTCGCTCCGCATCGGTGCCGATGATTATATCGTCAAGCCGTTCAACCCGTCGGAAGTGGTCGAGCGCATCCGCGCTGTGTTGCGGCGCACGAACGGATCGAGCAGCCGACGGACGCTGTCGGTCGGCCCGTTGCTGATCGAACTCGATGCACGGCTGGTGCAATGCCAGAATGGGGACGCGCTGGTCAGGCTTTCGCTCACCCCCAGCGAATTCGGGATCCTCGCCCATATGGCGCGCCACCCGCGGCGCGCCTTCTCGCGCGCCGAACTGCTCGAAGCCGCGTCGCCCGACAGCGAAGCCTATGACCGGGTGGTCGACAGCCACTTGTCCAAGCTGCGCCAGAAGCTGACGGCGGCAGGCTGCGCCGACATGATCGAACCGGTTCGCGGATTGGGGTACCGACTATGGTCCCAATCCTGAACCGCATCGTCACCCGGATGGTCGTGCTGGCCGCCGCGACCACGCTGATCACGATGCTGGTCGGCCTGTTCGCCTATCTGGCGGCGGTGCATTATCGGCTGGACGTCGCAACCAGCCACATGCCGCCCAAGGCGCGTGCGGAACTGGAACAGCTCGTGCGCACCCATCAGGAGGGCAGCGACCGCTATTTCGAACTGTTCAACCGCTATGGCGGCAGCACGCCGGGGATTACCGATATGGGCTTTATCGGTGCCATCGCCTGCGTCTCGCTGCTGGTCGGCGGCGGCGTGGCGATGGTGTTCGCCCGGCGCATCAGCCGACCGATCACCGCCGTCGCCAAGGCCGCCGCGCAGGTTTCCGCCGGCAAGCGCTCGGTGCGGGTGGATCGCGGCGGCACCTCGGGCGAGACCGGCGAGCTGATCGAGAGCTTCAACCGTATGGCATCCGACATCCAGGCATATGAGCGCGAACGAACGGTGCTGACCGCCGGAATCGCGCACGAACTGCGCACGCCGCTCACGATCCTGAAAGGTCGGCTGCATGGCCTCACCGACGGCGTGATCGATCCCGCCACGGGGGAAGCAGACCGGCTGCTGCGACAGGTCGAGCATCTCTCGCGGCTGGTCGACGATCTGCGCACGCTCGCCCATGCCGATGCCGGCGAGCTGGACCTCGATCGGCGCACCATCGATCTCGACGCGCTGCTGAAGGTTGCCGTCGCCGATCTGCGGGGCATGGCGGTCGAGCGCGCGGTGACACTGGCGGAGCGCTATGCGCAGGTTCGCGTGCAAGGAGATCCAGTCCGACTGACGCAAATCGTCACTAACCTGCTGACCAACGCGATCAAGCATGCGCCGGACGGCAGCCTGGTCGAGGTGGCTCTCAGCCTCGCCAAGGGGTGGGCGATCGTACGGGTCGCCGACGAAGGCGAAGGTTTTCTGCCCGAGGATGCCGAACGCCTGTTCATGCCGTTCTGGCGCGCCGGCGCCGACAAGCTTGCCGGGCGACAAGGCAGCGGCATCGGCCTGACGCTCGCCGCGAAGATTGCCGAAGCGCATGGCGGCCGGATCGTCGCCGAAAATCGCACCGATCGATCGGGTGCGAGCTTTTCTCTTTGGTTGCCGACCTGAAACTCGCTCTTCCGCGAATGTCCAAACGGTGCCTGACGAAGCGATCGGGCAAGGCGCCTTCATGCCTCGTCCCATGAATCTCCATCCAGCCTCCATGCTCCGCTGCTTAGCAGGGTGCAGGCGGGATCGGCCCGCCACGCAACATGACGCCATTGCCTGCCAATGGTGATCTGGAGAATGGACTAATGTACACCCGTAGCACCCTTGGCGCAGTTGCGCTCGCCGCCCTGTTCGTCAGCACGGCAGCCATCGCCGCGACACCCGTCACCGGCACCTGGATGACCGAAGGCGGCAAAGCCCTGGTACGGATCGAGTCGTGCGGCGACGCCATTTGCGGGCGCATCGTCAAGGTGCTCCGCCGCGAACCCGGCAAGCCTACCACCGACATCGCCAACCCCGATCCGGCGAAGCGCAACAACCCCATCGAGGGGACCTTCATCCTCACCGGTTTCAAGGATGCGGGCGCGCTGTGGAAGGGCAAGATCTACAACCCCGAATCGGGCAAGACCTATAACGCCAAGCTGACGCGCAACGCCGATGGCACGCTGAAGGTCGAAGGCTGCGTCGCCTTTCTCTGCCGCGGCCCGATCTGGACCCCCGCGACCTGACCCCGCCCGATCGTCGATCTGCGCCGACCAGCTGGTCGGCGCGTCTTCGAGGAACGTCACAACAGCAGTGCCGCAGCACGGCGGCGCAAAGGAGAGATCATGCAAAACGTCAAAACCATCGCACGACTGGCCAGCGAGCCGGTGAAGAAGCGGATCGCCAGCCGGGTGCTGAACGATAAGGCCGAACTGCTTAGCGGCGCGCTTGCCGGCGAGATCCTCGAACTGCTCGAGGCCCGCGGCGTCCTCATCTTTCCCGAAATCGGCTTTACCGAAGCCGAACAGATTGCGTTCACCCAGACGCTGGGCACGCCCGCCCCCGAGGGCAGCGACGGACGGGTCACCGCAAAGGTATCGCTCGACGCACGCGAAAACCCGGAAGCGGCGGAGTTCCTGAAGGGATCGCTGTATTGGCACATCGACGGCACGAACAGCGATGTTCCGATCCACGCATCGCTGCTGACCTGCAAGGTGCCGGCGCCCCAGGGCGGCAACACCGGCTTCTGCAACACCTACGCGGCGTGGGATGATCTGCCGCAGGAAGAAAAAGCGGCGTATGACGGCAGGCGCGTCGTCCATGCGCCCTGGGCTTCGCTGGCCTATTATGATCCGGAGCCGCGCCTGCAGACGCTGCGGGCGATGCAGGCACTGGGCGAAAAGGAGCTTCCGCTCGTCTGGAAGCATGAATCAGGCCGCAAGTCGCTGATCCTGGGCTGCACCGCGCGCAATGTGGTGGGGCTTGAGCATAAGGAGAGCGCGGCGCTGCTCGCGGGCCTTCGCGAATGGGCCACGAGCCCGGCGTTCAGCTACAGCCATGCCTGGCGCGCGGGCGACCTGGTGATGTGGGACAATACCGGCACCATGCACCGCGCCGAGGCCTATGATCCGATGTGCGGGCGGCTGATGATGCGCACCAAGCTGGAGGGGCAAGAGGCGTTCGCCTGACGCCCCTTCCCCCACGTTGTCAGACCGGCAGGCCGTTCTGCTTGCGCAAGCTTTTGTCGAAGGCCGATTCGGGTACGAATCGACGCAGCAGACGCACCTGCCGTGCCATCTTGCCCGCCGCATAGCGGTGCTTGGGCCGGGGCGCGGTCGCGGCCAGCACGACGGCGTCGGCAACCACTTCCGGCGCATCGCCGGATTCGAGCGCCGCCAGCATCACGCCGCTCATGGCGACGCGCGCGTCGTCATACACGGGCAGCATCTGGTCCGGCTGGATCACATTGGTCTCGAAGGAGGTGCGGGTATAGGCCGGCTCGACGAGCACGACCCGAATGCCCTGGGTGCGGACTTCGTGATCGAGCGACTCCGAATAGCCCTCGATGGCGTGCTTGGTCGCCGCATAGAGCGCGCTGAACGGCGCCGGGATGAGGCCGAGGACCGAGCTCAGATTGACGATGCGGCCGCGCGCCTGCTGCCGCATGATCGGCAGCACCGCCCTGGTCAGGCGCATCACGCCGAACACGTTGATATCGAACAGGTGCTGCGCCTGTTCGACGGACGACTCCTCGGCGGCGGCCATCAGGCCGATCCCGGCATTGTTGACGAGCAGATCGATCCGGCCGGTCTCGGCAACCACCTGCGCGACCGCCGCGGCGACGGAGGTGTCGTCGCGCACGTCGCATACCAGCATCGTCACGCTTGCCGGGCCAAGGGCCCCTGCCTTACGGCTGGTGCCGAACACGCGATAGCCGGCATCGGCCAGCGCGCTCGCGGTGGCATAGCCGATGCTGCTCGACGCGCCGGTCACCAGCGCCACGGACCTTGCGGTGGTTGTCATATCCTTACTCCTAATTTGGGTTGGCCTGGGCGGAGCGGTCCGCCCTGCTATGGGTGAGTGCCGGCAGCGTCCTATTGGCGCGCGGCGAGCGCGGGCGGCGCCTGCCACCCGCCGCCAAGTGCGCGGAACGAGGCGACGGCGGCGCGCGCCGTTTCGGTCTGCGCGATCGTCCGGGCATCGCGGGTCGCCAGCAGGCGGTTATCCGCGTCCAGCACTTCGATCAGGCTCACCACCCCGCCCTTATAGGCGGCGAGCGATGCCGATTGCGCGCGCGTCAGCGCGGTTTCGCCGCGCGACAGCACCGTTTCCTGTGCTTCGCGGTTGAGCAGCGCCGAAAACGCGTTCTCGACATCCTCGGAAGCGCGCAGAACCGCCAGCCGATAGGCCGCCAGCGCCTCGGCGTTGCTTCCCTTGGCGGCGGCGATTTCTGCGTCGACACGGCCAAAGTCGAACAGCCGCCAGCGCAGGCCGAGCGCACCCTGCGCCTGGGTGGCGCCGCCGGTGAAGACATTGCCCGCCGTCATCGTCGCGGTCCCGATCAGCCCGCTGAGCGAGAATTTGGGATAATATTCCGATATAGCCACACCGATGCGCGCATTCGAAGCCGCGAGCCTGCGCTCCGCCGCGATCAGATCCGGGCGACGTCGCAACAGATCGGCCGGCGATCCCATCTGCGCGATCCCCGGCGCAACGGGAATCGTCGCGTCGGAGGATGCCAGGGCCGCGCGCGATGTTCCCGGTTGCGACGCCAGCAGCACGTCCAGCGCGTTCATCGCCGCGTCCAGCCCCGTCTGCAGCACCGGCACCGTCGCCTCGACCTGGGAGAGCGCGCCTTCGGCCTGGCGCAGCTGGAGTTCGGCGGCGATGCCCTTTTCATATTGCAGGCGGACCGTGGCGACGAGCCGCTGCTGCGTCACGACCTGCTGCCTGGCGACCGCGATCCGGGTCTGGAGCCCGCGAATGACGATATACGTGTCCGCCGTCTGCGCCGCGACCGCGAGACGGGCCGCCGCGACCCCGGCCTGCGACGCCTGATACTGGGCGCGCGCAGCCTCCTGGCCCTTGCGCAGGCCGCCGAACAGATCGAGTTCCCACGAAGCACCGAGACTGGCGTCATAGAGTTCGCCGTTGCGGTCAAAGCCGGGCGCGGAACTCGCCACCCGGCCGAGCGGCGTCTCGAGCGATTGCCGCGCCGCGGCCGCAGAACCCGATATCGTTCCCGAAGGCAGCAACGCCGCATCGGCGGAACGCAGCCCGGCCCGCGCCTGCGTCACGCGCGCAGCCGCCTGGGCAATATCGAGATTGGCAGTCAGCGCCTTGCCGATCAGATCGGTCAGGATCGGGTCGCCGAACCCGGTCCACCACGTCGTCAGATCGGCGGTGACCACGGCGGGGCGCGCACCAATGGCTGCGCCGTTGGTATAGCCCTCGGGCCACGCGAGGGAAGGGCGTTGGTAATTCGGACCCACTGCACACCCGGTCAGCGCGGTCGCCGCCAAAAGGGTGAAGGGCACTGAAAGAAGCGTGCGCATGATCATATCCACCAGAAAGAATGTGACTAATATACAGTTTGGTCACCAGTTGTCAATTCCCCCTCAAGTCCTTACACAAGTCCGATGAATGACGTTTCCACCACCACCGCGGGACAGCGGGGCCCAGCCGATACGCACAAACGCGGCGCGATCGTCTCTGCGGCAAAAGCCCATTTCAGCCACTACGGCTATGACAAGACCACCGTCTCCGACCTTGCCAAGGCGATCGGATTCTCCAAGGCGTACATCTACAAATTCTTTGAATCCAAGCAGGCGATCGGTGAAGCAATATGCACAGAATGCCTGACGCATATCCTGTATGGCATCCACGAATCGCTCAAGGATGCTACGACAGCAACCGATAAATTGCGGATCTTATTCAAGAAGATCGTCGAGGAGAGCCTACTTCTATTCTTTGACGATAGAAAGTTATACGATATTGCAGCTGCATCTGCGCGCGAACGGTGGAAATCCTCACAGATATACGCAAGCCGGGTAACGGAGATTTTGCACGGGATCATCCTGGAAGGGCGCGATTCCGGCGAGTTCGAGCGCAAGACACCGCTCGATGAGGTCGGTCGCAGTATTCTTCAGGTGATGCAGCCGTTCATGAATCCGATGATGCTGGAGCATAATCTAGATGCGTTACCGGAAGCCCCCCGGGAGGTCGCGAACCTGGTCCTGCGAAGCCTGGCACCGTAGCGCCGTTGTGACTAGTTGACAGATTAGTCACTCGATGCGACTGAGCGACATCCTCTGCGGAGACCGCTCATGATTCGCGTTACCCTTTCAAGATCCCTGGCCCTTGCCGGCACCATGGCCCTCGCCTTGTCGGCGTGCGGCAAGCCCGAGGGCGATCCGCGCACCGGGCCGCAGCTCGTTCGCGTCGCCACCGCGGCGGCGGCGGACGAAGCCCGCCGGTCGTTCACCGGAATCGTCTCCGCCCGTGTGCAGAGCGACCTGGGCTTCCGGGTGCCCGGCAAGATCGTCGAGCGCCTGGTGGACACGGGACAGGCGGTGCATCGCGGCCAGCCGCTGATGCGCATCGACCGGACCGACCTGTCGCTGGCGACGGTCGCGCAAGCCGGTGCCGTCGCCGCCGCCCGGGCCCGGGCGCTGCAGACCGCAGCGGATGAAAAGCGGTTTCGTGATCTCGTGTCGGCAGGTGCCGTGTCGGCATCGGCATATGACCAGGCAAAGGCGGCCGCCGATGCCGCGCAGGCGCAACTGCGCGCCGCGCAGGCACAGGCCGGCGTCACACAGAACGAGGCCGATTATGCGATCCTGCGGGCCGATGCCGATGGGATCGTCGTGGAAACGCTCGGCGAGCCCGGCCAGGTCGTCGCGGCCGGACAGACGGTGGTGCGCCTCGCCCGATCCGGCGCGCGCGAAGCGGTCGTCCATCTTCCCGAAACGATCCGGCCGGCGATCGGCTCGATCGCCCGCGCCACGCCCTATAATGCCATCCAGGCCAGCAACGCGCAGTTGCGCCAGCTGTCTAACGCGGCCGATCCACTGACCCGGACCTACGAAGCGCGCTACGTCCTGTCGGGCGCGGCGGGCAGCGCGCCGCTCGGCTCGACCGTCACGGTCGACCTGGCGGAGCGCACGGCGGCAAAGGCCATGCAGGTTCCGCTGAGCGCGCTGTACGACAGCGGCCATGGCCCCGGCGTGTGGATCATCGTCGCCGGCAAGCAGCCGAGCGTACACTGGCGCGCGGTGCAGGTCGGCAGCATCGGTGAAGAAAGCGCCACCATCACCGGCGGCCTGAACCCCGGCGACCAGTTCGTCGCGCTCGGCGCGCATCTGCTGCACGAAGGCGCGGCCGTCCGGCTTGCCGCGGACGGTGCGAAATGAGCGGCTTCAACCTTTCCGCGCTGGCGGTCCGGGAACGCGCGGTAACGCTGTTCCTCATCCTCGCCGTCTCGCTCGCCGGCCTGTATGCCTTCATCAACCTTGGCCGCGCGGAAGACCCGAGCTTCACGGTGAAGACGATGACCGTCATCACCGCATGGCCCGGCGCTACCGCCCAGGAAATGCAGGACGAGGTGGCCGAGCCGCTGGAAAAGCGGCTGCAGGAACTGAAATGGTATGATCGCGCCGAGACGTTCACCCGCCCCGGCCTCGCCTTCACCACCGTCACGCTGAAGGACGCCACGCCGCCCGCAGCCGTTCCCGAGGAATTCTATCAGGCGCGCAAGAAGCTGGGCGACGAGGCCGCGCGGCTGCCGCGCGGGGTCCAGGGGCCGTTCGTCAACGACGAATATGGCGACGTGACCTTCGCGCTCTATGCGTTGAAGGCCAAGGGCGAGCCCCAGCGTCTGCTGGTACGCGAGGCGGAGAAGATCCGTCAGCGGCTGCTGCACGTGCCCGGCGTGAAGAAGGTCAACATCATCGGCGAACGGCCCGAGCGGATCTTCCTCGAGCTGTCCTATGAACGCCTCGCCACGCTGGGCGTCGCCCCGCGCGACATCTTCGCTGCGTTGACCAATCAGAACCTCCTGACCCCCGCCGGTTCGATCGATACCAAGGGTCCGCAGGTCGTCGTCCGCCTCGACGGCGCGCTCGACGATCTGGACAAGATCCGCAACACCCCCATCGTTGCGGGCGGTCGCACGCTCAAGCTGAGCGACATCGCCACCATCAAGCACGGGTATGAAGATCCCGCCACCTTCCTGATCCGCAACGGCGGCGAGCCGTCGCTGATCCTGGGCGTGGTGATGAAGGATCGCTACAACGGGCTGCAACTGGGTCGCGACCTCGAAAAGGAAGCCGCCGCGGTCACCGCCGCCATGCCGCTGGGCCTGTCGTTCGACAAGGTCACCGACCAGGCGGTCAATATCGACGAAGCCTATAACGAGTTCATGCTCAAATTCTTCGTCGCGCTGGTGGTCGTCATCGCGGTGAGCCTGATCAGCATGGGCTGGCGCGTGGGCATCGTGGTGGCGATGGCGGTTCCGCTGACGCTGGCGGGCGTGTTCGTCATCATGCTGGCCACGGGGCGCGATTTCGACCGGATCACGCTGGGCGCGCTGATCCTGTCGCTGGGCCTGCTGGTCGACGATGCCATCATCATCATCGAAACCATGGTGGTGAAGATGGAGGAAGGGCGCGACCGCATCTTCGCCTCCAGCTTTGCCTGGGGCCACACCGCCGCGCCGATGCTGGCGGGCACGCTGGTCACCACCATCGGCCTGATGCCGGTCGGCTTTGCCCAGTCGAGCGCCGGCGAGTATGCCGGCAACATCTTCTGGGTGGTGGCCTTCTCGCTGCTCACCTCGTGGGTGGTGGCGGTGGTGTTCACGCCGTATCTGGGCGTGAAGATGCTGCCCAACTTCAAGCCGATCGAGGGCGGGCATGACGCGATCTATGGCACCCCGCGCTATCGCAAGCTGCGCCGCTTCGTCGCCTGGTCGGTAACGCACCGCAACAAGGTCGCGCTGTCCGTGGTGGGCGCGCTGGTGGTGGCCGTGCTGATGATGGGCCTGGTCAAGCAGCAGTTCTTCCCCATTTCCGACCGGCCCGAAGTGCTCGTCGAGGTGCAGATGCCCGAGGGCACCAGCATCAACGCCACCAGCGCGGCGGCGGCCAAGGTGGAAGCCTGGCTGAAGAAGCAGCCCGAGGCCAAGATCGTGACGGCGTATATCGGCCAGGGTGCCCCGCGCTTCTTCCTGGCGATCTCGCCCGAACTGCCCGATCCCTCCTTCGCCAAGATCGTCGTGCTCACGGCCAATCCGGAAGCACGCGACGCCCTGAAGCTCCGCGTGCGTCAGGCCGCGGCCCAGGGCCTGGCGCCCGAGGCCCGTGTCCGCGCGACGCAGATCGTGTTCGGGCCCTATTCCCCCTTCCCGGTCGCCTTCCGCGTGAGCGGACCCGACGAAACCAGGACCCGCGCCATCGCCGAACAGGTGCGCGCCGTGATGATGCGCAACCCCGGCATGCGCCAGGTCAACACCGATTGGGGCGAGCGCATGCCCACCACGCACATCGTGCTCGATCAGGATCGCCTCAATGCGATCGGCCTGAGTTCGGCGGACGCCGCCCAGCAGTTACAATTCCTGCTGACCGGCACGCCCATCACCCAGGTCCGCGAGGATATCCGCGCGGTCGACGTGGTGGCGCGCAGCGCCGGCAACGATCGGCTCGATCCGGCCAAGCTGCACGGCTTCACCCTGGTGGGCAGCGCCGGACAGCATGTACCGCTCGACCAGATCGGCAAGATCGAGGTGCGCATGGAAGATCCCATCCTGCGCCGCCGCGATCGCAACGTGACGATCACCGTGCGCGGCGACATCGACGAATCGCTCCAGCCGCCCGACGTCTCCAACCAGATCATCAAGGAGATCGCCCCGATCGTCTCGGCGCTGCCCGCCGGCTATCATATCGACACCGCCGGGTCGCTGGAGGAAGCGGGCAAGGCTAATGTCGCGCTCGCCGCCGTCTTCCCGATCATGTTCGTGCTCATCATGATCGTCATCATGTTCCAGGTGCGCTCGTTTGCCGCCATGGCCATGGTGCTGCTCACCGCGCCGCTGGCGCTGGTGGGGGTGGTGCCGACGCTGCTGATCTTCCACCAGCCGTTCGGGTTCAACGCCATCCTGGGGCTGATCGGCCTTGCCGGCATCATCATGCGCAACACGCTGATCCTGGTCGGGCAGATCCACACCAACCAGGAGGAAGGCCTCGATCCCTATCACGCCGTGGTGGAAGCCACCGTGCAGCGCGCCCGGCCGGTGATCCTCACCGCCATGGCCGCGGTGCTGGCCTTCGTGCCGCTGACCCACTCGGTGTTCTGGGGATCGATGGCCTATACGCTGATCGGCGGCACGATCGGCGGCACCGCGCTGACGCTAGTGTTCCTGCCCGCGCTCTATGCGATCTGGTTCCGGATCAAACCCACCCATGACGGGGATCCGGGAGCGCCGCCGGCGCATCGTCTGCCCACTCCCGCCCACGCCTGAGCCGAAGAGAAGGAACGACCATGTCCGACAGCAACGACCCCGTCGTCATCTGCAGCGCGGTGCGAACCCCGCTCGGCCGGTTTCAGGGGGCATTGGCAACCCTGCCCTCGCCCCGGCTGGGCGGGATCGCGATCGAGGCCGCGGTCGCCCGTGCGGGGCTTGCCCCCGATCGGGTCGACGAAGTGCTGATGGGCTGCGTGCTGCCCGCCGGCCTCGGCCAGGCGCCCGCGCGCCAGGCGCTGCGTTCAGCCGGCCTGCCGGATGCGACCGGCGCCACCACCGTCAACAAGGTCTGCGGATCGGGCATGAAGGCGACGATGCTCGGCCATGACCTGCTCCGCGCGGGATCGGCGGACATCGTCGTCACCGGCGGCATGGAGTCGATGTCCGGCGCGCCCTATCTGCTGGCGAAGGCGCGCGCGGGCTATCGCGTCGGGCACGACCGCATCTTCGATCACATGATGCTCGATGGGCTGGAGGATGCCTATGAACAGGGCCGCGCGATGGGCGATTTCGGCGAAGCCGCGGTCAGCGCCTATGGCTTCACCCGCGCGGACCAGGACCGCTATGCGATCCGCACGCTGGAACGCGCCCGCGCGGCGGTGTCGGAGGGGCGCTTCGCCGCCGAAATCGTGCCGGTGACGATCGAGGCCAAGGACGGCGCCGTCCTGGTCGAAAACGACGAACATCCGCTCAAGGTTTCGCCGGAGAAGATCCCCCAGCTCCGCCCGGCGTTCCGCGCGGACGGCACCATCACGGCGGCAAGCGCCTCGGCCAATGCGGACGGCGCGGCGGCGCTCGTGCTGACCCGCCGCTCGGTCGCCGAACGCGAAGGCCTGCCGATCCTCGCGACCATCGTCGGCCACGCCACCCATAGCCAGGATCCGGCCTGGTACACCACGGCACCGGTCCCGGCGATCCGCAAGCTGCTCTCCAAGATCGGCTGGAGCGTAGACGATGTCGACGTGTTCGAGGTGAACGAGGCCTTTGCGGTGGTCGCGATGGTCGCCGCCGCCGATCTGGGCATCCCCGACGAGAAACTGAACGTCAACGGCGGCGCCTGCGCGCTGGGCCACCCCATCGGCGCGACCGGTGCGCGCCTGATCGTCACCCTGCTTCACGCGCTGGCGGCGCGAGGCGAGACGCGGGGTATCGCAGCCCTGTGCATCGGCGGTGGCGAAGCGACGGCGATCGCGATCGAACGCGACGCTGACAACCGGTAACGAACCCGGAGAGGAAGAAGCCGCCCGTCGGGGTGCCGGATCGGCCCGCTTACAGGCAAGGGCCGTCCTTCTTCTCCGGCGGATCGAGAAGCCAGCGAACCGCCTCCAGCGCGCCCAGCCGAGGGACCTATCGGATGGTCATGGCGAGGCCGGCCCGTTTGATCGGCAGATCGATCGCCCGGTCGACATCGCTACAGGCCGGGCTCCACTCGCCGTCGCCGGTGGCGGGCGCGGGATCGGATGCGCGCTCGGTGATCGACAAGCTGAGGGTCCTACGTTTGGCAGGCGGCAGCTCCGCCCCGCAGGCGAGAGAGCTGGGCCCAGCCAGAAAGGAAGCTACTCTGCCGCGTTGGTGCCCCATTTGAACAAAGGAAAATTTCCGCACACCGTTCGTTACGAGTCCGGCATGCCGAACAAGCCGGAATTGGCGCACGACGGTGCGATGATCGATCGGATCACCGCACCACGGGGCCAGATGCCTAGAACGGCGCGTCGATGTCGACGACGTTGATCAGCTTGTGGTTGACGAACTCCTTGATACCCAGCCCGAGCAGTTCGCGACCATAGCCGGAGCGACGGACACCGCCGAAGGGCAGGTCTGCCTTGACCATCGTCGGGTGGTTGACGAACACCATGCCCGTCGAGATCTTCCCGGCCACTTCGGCACCGTGCTTGGTATCCGACGTGAACACCGAGCCGCCGAGGCCGAACGGCGAGTCGTTGGCGATGCGCACCGCATCCGCTTCGTCCTTTGCGCGGAACAGCATCGAGACGGGGCCGAAAAACTCCCAATAGCGCGCAGGATTGTCCTCGCCGATATCGGTCAGGATCGTCGGACGCACAAACGCGCCCTGGTTGGGCGCCTCGGGCCCGACTTCCGTGGCGGTCGCGCCGTGCTCGACGGCCTTGGCGATCATCGCCCTGAGATCGTCGGCCGCCTTTTGCGACGAGAGCGGCGCCAGCGTCGTTTCCGGATCGAACGGGTCGCCCATGCGCAGCGCGGCGACGCCCTGCGTGTACTGCGCGACGAACTGATCGTAGATTTCGTCGGCGACGATCATCCGCTTGGACGAGACGCAGACCTGCCCACCATTCCAGTGGCGCCCAAAGACCGCCCATTTGACCGTCTTGGCGAGATCGGCATCCTTCAGGACGACGAACGCATCGGCACCGCCCAGTTCCATGGTGGACTTCTTCAGCGCCTGGCCCGCAGCCGCTGCCACCGAAGCGCCTGCGGCTTCCGATCCCGTCAGCGCCACGCCATGCACGCGCGGATCGCCAAGGATCAGTTCAATCTGATTATGCCCGGCGAACAGATTGATGAACGCGCCTTCGGGCAGGCCCGCCTCGATCATCAGCGTTTCGAAGGCCAGCGCGCTCTGCGGAACGTTGGAGGCGTGCTTGAGCAGCATCGTGTTCCCCGCCGAAAGCTGCGGCGCGATGATCCGGGCGATCTGGTAGTAGGGGAAATTCCACGGTTCGATCGCCAGCAGCACGCCCAGCGGATCACACACCAGCGTCGCCACCCCCTCGGCCGGGTCGGCGACCGGCAGCGTCTCGGGCTGGAGCAGGCGCTCGGCATTGTCTGCGTAATAGTCGAAGATCGCCGCCGAGAGCTCGACCTCGGCCCTGGCTTCCGCGATCAACTTGCCCATCTCCAGCGTCAGCAGCGGGGCATAGGTTTCGATATCGCGCCGCAGGATTTCGGCTGCCGACCGCATCACCGTGGCACGCTCGGCGAACGAGGTTTCGCGCCATGCGGTGAAGGCCGTGTCGGCACGCCCGATCGCCGCGACGATCTCCTCGTCGGTTGCGTTGGGAAAGGTCTTCAGTGTCTCACCGGTATAGGGATTGGTGGTCGCGAATGGCATGGGGTTTGTACTTTCGGGTTTCATCGCCGGTCGCCTGACGGCTGGCCGCACTTTAGAGTGGAAACGATAGCATTCGATCAGGAACATCCCGGTGTATCAGGGTGTTCCGAAAGGAATTCACCGGCCCTGGGCACCGGCATGTCCAGATCGACGAACCGCACATCCTGCTTCCCGTAGAGGCGTACTGCTTGCATCGGTCCGCTTATCGATCTTAAGCCGCAGATCTGCGGGCGATCCGATCCGAAGGGATGTCCTCGGTCGGATCGCCCAGCCTTCTGGCGCGCTTATCGGGCGACCCGGCGAAGCACGAAGAAATAGGTGCCGGGGTCACCGCGGCGGTCCATGGCGCCGAGCAGCGTGTCGTCATCGACCTTCCGGAAATAGTCGATGATCGGCGCCTGATCATAGATCATGCCCACCGTAACCTTGCCGCGATATTCGGCCTTGCGCAGCCGGGCGGTCGGCGCGCTGGTCTCGATCTCCTCGCGCACCGAGGCGATATCGGTCACGCCGCGCGCGGAGGCAGCGAATTTCTTCAGCGGATCGGCGGCGAAAAAGCTCTCGCGATCGGCTGTGTAGAACAGCAGGGGATCGACAGTATCGGCATCCTTGAACCGCTTGCCGAACCAGCCGCTGGCGGCGAGGGAGCCGTCGACCGGGTGGCCGCTCGGGAATTCGGACCCCTGCCATGTCCCGATCAGGTCCTCGACCTCGGTGGGTTCGAGGCTGTCGAAGATCGCATAGGCCTCGTCGGCGGTGACTTTGCCGGCCTTGATGGCGTCATCGAATGTCATCTTACTTGTCCTTGTTTACGGAATCGAGAATGAGAACTGGCTTGACCGTGGTGCCCGCCTTCATGTCGGCTACGGCATCATTGATCCGGTCAAACGGATAGCTTCGGATCAGCGTCTCGAACGGGAACAGCCCTTGCCGGTTGAGGTCGACGAGATGCGGGATCAGCTTTTGCGGATCGCTGTCGCCCTCGATGATGCCCTTGACGGTCCGGCCGTGCAGCAACTGATCCATCGTGATCGGCGCGATCACGCTGGTGTCGGGATTGAGGCCGAGCAGGCCGCAGACCCCGGTCGGGCGCAGGCTGACAACCGCCTGTGCGAGCAGCCTTGGATGGCCGACGCATTCAAGCGTGAAGTCGACGCCGCCCGGCGCGATCGTCTGGATTTCCGCGACGGCATCGACGTCGTCTCCCTTGATGGCGTGCGTCGCGCCCAGGGTGCGCGCGCGTTCCAGGCGCTCGGGCACGATGTCGACGATGATGATCGGGTTCGCCCCTACGGCCTTGGCCGCCATCACCGCGGCGAGCCCCACCGCCCCGGCGCCGAAGATCGCGATGCCTTGCCCAGCGCCCACCTCCAGCGCGTTGATGACCGCACCGGCCCCCGTCAGGAAGCCGCAGCCGAGCGGACCCAGCAGTTCGGTCGGCAGATCGCTTTCCACCCGGACTGCGTTGTTCTCGTGCGCGATCGCATAGGTCGCGAACGAGGATTGCGAGAAGAAGCTGCTCGCGATCGGCGTTCCGTCGAGCCGGATCGGCCGGCTGCCGTCCGCCCGCGTACCCGCATAATTCTGGACGCGACCGTTCTCGCAATAGGCCTCGTGCCCTGCGTCGCAGTTGCGGCAATGGTGGCAGGCGAAGAAGCTCAGCACCACGGTGTCGCCGGGCTTCAGGCTGGTAACGGCGGATCCGACCCGCTCTACCGTACCCGCACCTTCATGTCCCAGGACGCCAGGGTTGAACTCTGCGGCTTTTTTCTTGGTCAGATCGGTGTGGCAGATGCCCACGCCCGCGATCCTGACGAGCACTTCATGGTCGCGCGGCTCGTCCAGATCGGCCGTGCGCAACACGAAAGGCCCGTCCGGGCCGTCTGCAATGGCGGCGGTGATCGTAACCATGTCCATCCTTCAATTCTGCGGCATCGCCGCGCCAGGCAACAATGTATGTACGCACATACATATAGAAAGTTCCGTCAAATATTGACAGCCGCCGCCGCTCCCGTGATGCGGTAGGGCGCTATCGGAATGACAGGATACCGACCGTGACCCGCCAGACCGCCCCCGCCGCTCCCCGCAAACGCGATCGCGACACGAGCACCCGCGCCTTGCTGAATGCGGGGATCGAGGCATTCGCCGACTATGGCTATGATGCTGCCACGACGCGGGACATCGCCGCGCGGGCGGGCTTGAACGAACAGCTCATCACCCGCTATTTCGGCGGCAAGGCGGGACTGCTGGTCGCAATCTACGAGGATTTTCTTGTCCGCCAGCACGACGTGCAAGTCTATGCCGCAGCAGCACCTGCGAGCGGCGTCCAGGCCGAGATCGAGGCGTTCCTCCTCGCCAAACACGCGCATTTCCGCGAGACGCACAAGCTTGTGCTGGTGCTGGTGCCGCGCCTGCTGATCGACGCCGAGACGCGCGAGCAGATCGACATGGCCCTGCTGGAACGGGCCACGACGATCCTGACTGAACGCCTGATTGCGCTTCAGCGGCAGGGATTGATCCGCGCCGATGTTGATGTCGTCGCCATGGGCGATTCGATCGCGTTCCAGTCGTTCGGCGCCTCGTTCATCGCGCCTGCCGTCCGTGGCACGCCGGAAAGCTATATTATTGCGCAGCTCAAGGGGTTCGCGCGGGTTGTCGCCCGGGGCGTCGCGCCCGATCAGCCTGCTTGCCACAACCCCTCCTGATGATGAAAGCGACGCGCGCTTCGTCGCGCCACCCCATTTTGCGAACGTGATCAGCGTTTGCCTGCCCGGTCCGGCGCGATCATCGCGGCACCGCCATCCTGGGTGAAATCGAGCATCGCATCATGCGTACCGGTGCGGGCGCCCCATACCGGCAGACCCGCGCCATTGGGATTGCCGGTCTTCACGAAATTGACGAGATAGCCGCTCGCGATCCGGCTCGCTTGCCAATCCGCCGCGGTGGCCGCGCTCTTGTACCGGATATCCACCGTGCGGAAGAAGAACGCGAGTTCGCCGGCGTGTGGCGCGCCCTTCGGGTTCGACGCGCGCGCGGAATCCGCGACGTAAGAATAGCGGTAATGCCAGGTTGGCGTGCCCGTCTGCGCGACCAGGCGCGAGGTTTCGCGTGCGCCATCGGCCATATGCAGCAGCGGCCCATCAAGATCCGCGCTGGTGGCACCGATCATCACGGGTATGCGGGGAAATGCCCCGGCACGCAGCGCGACAAGCGGATCCATTGCCAGATCACCATCGATCACCGGGTTGCTCAGCGTCTCCAGGGGAATCGCCCCGGCAACGGCAAGTGTCACCAGATCAACCCCCTGGGCGACCACGTGCGCGGGAAGCGCGCGCAGCTTGTCCAGCGCCTGCGCGTCGGTGGCGGCGATCCCCTGGGCGCGGGCGAACGCGACGCCGGCGGCTTCCGCAACCTCTGGTGTGGCACGGCGCATCATGCCCGTATCCGCCGATTGAACGACGGCCTTGCCGAACAGTCCGCGCGCAGCGGGAGACGTAAGCAGGGTCAGGACCGACATGCCGCCCGCGCTCTCCCCCGCGATCGTGACGTCGCCGGGATCGCCGCCGAACGCCGCGACATTGCGTTGGACCCAGCGCAGCGCGGCGATCTGGTCCATGAAGCCGAAATTGGGGTAGCCGGACCGTGGGCCGCCTTCGGTCTGGCCCAGTTGCGGGTGGCCGAACGTGCCGAAACGACCAAGCCGATAGTTGAAACTGACGACGACGATGCCGTCCTTCGCCAGCCTGTCGCCGCTGTAGAGCAACGCCGATGCGCCGCCATTGACGAAGCCGCCGCCATAGATCCACACCATGACCGGCAACCGCCGTGCCGCGCCTGCGGGTCGCCAGACATTGACGTACAGGCAATCTTCGGCGGGCTCCGTGCCCAAGGGCGCGATATCGAGGTCCAGCGGCATCTGCATGCAGTCATGACCGAAATCGCTGGCGGATCGCACGCCCGACCATGGTGCCAGCGGCTGCGGTGCGCGCCACCGGTTGGCGCCAACCGGCGGCGCGGCGAACGGTATGCCCTTGAAGGCCACGACATCTCCGGTCGCGACGCCGCGGACACGACCACCATCGACCGCCACTTCGACGCCCGCAGCGCTCGCGTCAGATGGTTGGGCAATGGCGCTGGGCACAGCGATGCCACCACTGGAGAGCGCAGCCGTCAGCAGCAGGGTACGAAAAGTGGGCATGGGCAACACCTTCGAGGAATGGTCATAAAGGGGGCCAGCCCCTGGAAGTTGACGATCGCGTTGCCGTCCGCAGGGGCTACCAGGCGCAACGCTGCCATCTTTTTGACCAGGGGCTGAAACGTCGAATCACGGTCGGGCATGGGTGGATGCCAGCCAGTTGGAACCCTCAGGCCGGCGCTTTCGATGCTCCGATGTTGATGACGAAACGATAGCGCACGTCCTTGGCGACGACGCGATCATAGGCGCGATTGATATCCTTGGGATCGATCAGTTCGATATCGGCCGTGATGCCCCGCGCGGCGCAAAAGTCGAGCACCTCCTGCGTTTCGGCAATGCCGCCGATCTGCGACCCCGCCAGGCTCTTGCGCCCCATGATCATGCTCGTGCCGTTCGCACCCTTGAGATCCGCCAGCGCGCCCACGCTGACAAGCGTGCCGTCGAGCTTCAGCGCGTCCAGAAACGGCTTCACATCGAAGGCTTCGGGCACGGTCGCGATGATGAAGTCGAACTGGTTTTCCACCGCCTTCATCGCGGCGGCATCCGTCGAAAGGACCGCGGCCTTTGCCCCCAGCCGCTTGGCATCGGCCAGCTTGCCGGGGGACGTCGTGAAGATGGTGACATCGGCGCCGCGCGCAACCGCCAGCTTGACCGCCATGTGGCCAAGACCGCCAAGCCCGACAACGCCGACACGCTGCCCACGCTCGACCTTCCAGTGCTGGATCGGCGAAAAGGTGGTGATCCCCGCGCACAGCAAAGGCGTGGTAGCGGCCAGATCGGCACCGGGCGAAATCCGGATCACGAAATGCTCGGCGACGACCACGGCTTCGGAATAGCCGCCGAAGGTCTGGCCTCCCGATATCTTGTCCGGCGAATTATACGTCAGGGTCAGGCCGTTGAGGCAATTCTGTTCGCGATCGGCGACGCAATTCTCACAGGTGCCGCACGAGGCGACCATGCAGCCGACGCCGCCGATATCGCCGACCTTGAATTTCGTCACCTCGTGACCAACGGCCGCCACCCGGCCGATGATCTCATGACCCGGCACCATCGGATAGGTTTCCTTGCGCCATTCCTGACGGACATGATGGATATCGGAGTGACAGATGCCGGCATACAGGATGTCGAGCAGCACGTCCTTCGGCCCTACCGCGCGTCGCTCAATCTGCATCGGCGCCAGACCACTGGTCGGTGAAACGGCCCCATAGGCACGCACCTTGAACGGAGCTTGCCCTCGCGATTCGGTGCCCGTCGCTGCGCCCGCCGCAGAGCCGACGACGAAAGGCACTGCCGCCAATCCCGTTGCGGCTGCAAGCACCGACCGCCGATCCGACAAAAAGCCCACCGGCGATGATTTCGAGTGTTCAGGGTTGTCGCACATAAGTCGCTCCGAGACGCGGCAATCGCGCCCGGCAAACTTCTACGCCCCGCATTTTATCTATACTATGCGACAATAGCGGCATGTCGTTATGATTCCGCTTCATGAATGATGCAGCTCAGGAGCATCTATGCCCCGCATGTCCAATCTCGCGGCTCTTACGGCTAGGCGTGCATGGAGCGTCCACCCATCACGTCAAGATGACCGGCGCGGTCACGGTCGCGCCGAAGCTCGACTGCGCGTGAAGGTGAGAAACGCTAATTCGCAATGTGCGGTGATGCGTTGCTTGAACCCGATGAGGCCAGCCTAAGGATTAATGCCAAGCACCTTTTGGCGGGCGTCTATTTCCAATCCAGTCTGGCTCCCTCGGGCCGCGGACGAAATGGATCGAAAACATCAAGGGTAGTTAAAACCCGACTCGAACCTCCGCGTCCCCGCACGTCCAACCTCTTCAACAGGACGTGGATCTCTTCCTTCATCAGTCCGGCACCGAATGTTGACGAGTGTGGGGCCAAGTGTGGGGCCGAAATCGAAGAAATTTATTTTCCTAATATTATCAAATAGCTATGTGACATTTACGAATCCCTCCCGCTCCGCCATTTGCCTGTTCCCAGCGGTCCGCATCGGACCACCGAAATCGACTTTTCTCTCCTGAAATCCAATACTGAGCAGACCGGTCCGACCTCGGCCGTTCGTAGCCGTTCGCGCCCATCCGGCGAATCGGAGGGGCAAAAACGAGGTACGCGCGGTCGAAAAACGAGGTATTTTTGGAGACCGAACCATGCGTACCGATGCGAAGGTGCGCAACGCCAAGCCACGCCCCAAAACTATAAACTCGCAGACACCAATCGCCTCTGCCTGATGGTCACCCCCAGCGGCGGAAAGCTGTGGCGCTGGAACTACGAATATGATGGCAAGAACAAGACGATGGCCTTTGGTGCCTATCCCCGCGTCTCGCTGGCGGATGCTCGCGAAAAGCGCGATGAAGCCTGGTCCATGCTGTGCGAAGGACAGGATCCCAATGTCGCGAAGCGCCTGAAGATCGAGGCGAACCTCGAAGCCGGGCGACAGACGTTCGAGCGTGTGGCTCGCGAATGGCACGAGAACGCCAAGGCCCAGTGGGCCACCGTACGCGCCACGATGGCGGGACGGCAGCAATGGCTCGTCGAGCAGCAATTGGCGGACGTCGATGGCGATCGCGTGCGCCTGCGTGCCAACGCGATCATGATGCTTCAACGACGGGAGCTCCTGCGCACCGGCCGCGCGCCGGCGACATCATCGAAGGGCGATTGGCGCGCTAGGTGGATCTCGCCAGCGGACGGTTCGCTCTCCTTGAGAAAGATCGGGAATTCACGCTCTTTCGGTGGCGACCAGTACTCGAGAACCAGCTTGGCAAGACCGTGCACGGGATTGCGCGCGGCGACGGTGTCACCTGGCAATTCGGGTGCAGCCGTGGGCCGGAAATTTCATGAGCCTTGCTACCTCAGCACGACGTCGCGCGCTCGGGAGCGGGCCCCATCCTTGCGGTCGCGCAAGGCCCGTTACATCGTGCTCACGGTCGAGTAATGTCCGCAGCAGCAGGCAGCGTCGGCTCATCAATCGGCGGCCTGGTCCTCCTCCAGGGGATCGGCAATCCTGAGCATGATCTCGGCGGCAGCGCGCAGGCTTGCGCGCTCCGTCTCGTTTAGCCGCTCGGCCATCACGCTACCCAGCCATTCGCGGCGCTGGGTCATCGCCGAACGCAGCGCGTTGCGTCCCCGGGAGGTCAGCGTGATGACATGGCGTCTCCGGTCCTCGGGATCGATCCCCCGCTCGATCAGCATCCCGGCCTCCATTCGCACAAGCAGGCGACTGAGCGATTGCGGTTGCAGCCCCTCAGCTCGGGCGAGCGCCACTGCACTCAGCGGGCCCTTGCGATAAAGCGTCGCAATCAGCGCGAGCGCACCGCCCGTCAGTTCGCCTGCCCGCGCTGACCGGCGCATGGCCCTCGCAAGGCGCAGCACCGCCCGCACGATCTGCGCCTCGTCACTTTCCCGATCGTTCGCGCTCGACATAATAATACGCATAGCGTATTAATAGTTGGTCCACAACAAGGAGCGTGTGCGTGCCGGTTGCTCGTCCGCGTCGGCTGGCCAAGCGGCCTGGTTACCCCCGCGACGATGGAAGCCGATCGATTACGGACGCACCGGAAATCGACTGACGGGTTGGGACGCTCGCGTGCTGGGCAGCGCCGCCCGCACTCTTCCGGGCATGGGCATGGACGGTGCAGCAGGAACCAGATCGTGAAATCCCTTCACCTCCCCTCCCGGCTTTGGCGCGATGTCGTGGCGATCGATCCGGGGGAACCCGTGAGCCTACGCATGCTCGCGATCGCGGCGCTCGGCATGGGCGTCCCCGTCGTTGCCGGCCTTATGCTTGGACAGGCGGAGGCAGGCTTCACGATCGGTCTCGGTGCCATCCTGCTTGCTGGCGCACCGACCGGGGCCAGCGGCAGCGCGGCAACGCAGCCCCCTCCCCTCAGCCAGTCAATTGCGCCTGCGCTGATCGCCGTTGCTGTGGCGACCGGGGTCTCCGCACTGCCGCAACCCGACCTGGCGTTGATCTCACTCACCGCGGTGGCGGCCCTTCTGTCGGGCTACAGTCGACCAATCGCAGGGGGTGCCATCCGTTTCATCATCTATTTCGTGCTCAGCGTCGGCTTTCTCGACGGTGCCCCAGCGCATCGTGGCGCTGCAGCGCTGATATTTGGATTGGGTGCGTTGTGGAACATCGCCCTGCGCGGCATCTTGGCCGGCGGCCGCAGGAGCCAAAAAGGCGTTGCACACAAGACGCGGCAAACGCCCACCCACGCGCAACGTCGCGCCTATTTTCGCCGCACGCTATACAAGCTCGAGGGATGGCAATTCCCGCTTCGGCTTGCCCTCGGTCTCGGCATCGCCAGCGTTCTGCGCCATCTCTGGCCGACGCATCATTTCTACTGGATCCTGCTCACGGTCGCGCTGCTGACGCAGCGCCCTATCGAACATGTACCGGTGAAGACCGTGCAGCGATTGGCGGGCACCCTCGGCGGCGTTGCCCTGACGGGTGCGATCCTGTGCTACGTGTCGTCGCCAGTGGCCCTCGGCATCGTCGCGTGCCTGCTTGCCACGGTCGTGCCCTTGGCACGCGCGCGAAATTATCTCCTCTACGCAGTCGTCAGCACCCCGCTGATCCTGCTGGTGCTCGACATCGGCAAGCCGATCGCGTCTGCACTGCTAACCGACCGACTGATCGCAACCCTGGCAGGAGGTCTAACGGTGATGACACTCAACGTGCTCTTCGATCGTTTGCTTGCCGCCAGGGCCGGGGACGGGTCAGACCGCCAGCTTGGCCATCAAGTTACGGTGCAATCCAAAGATCGATAGGAATTTGTTTCACTGAATCCTCTATTCGTCTCAAGGACTTCTGGGCAATGCTTTGAGACCCATCCCCGGTCACTCGCGACCCGTTTTCGGCTCCTCAACATCGGACGTGGGTTCGTGTTCAGATGACGCGTCGGATTGGCCGAAGTAAGCCCCGCTGCGCCGAAAGCGGACTCCGGCGCGACCGAGCGGAGATCATGTAGTGAGTTCATAATCCCGCCGACGGGCCTGATCACAGATTCGGGCTGCCAGCTACGGTGCGTCCGGTGCCCCGCCGACTACCGCAGCTAAGATTGCTGCTGACTATACTCACCGTAATGGTTCGCCAGATAGCCGACGAACAGCCGCGTGCGCGCAGGCATATTCGCACCGCCCACGAAAACCGCGTGAAGGACCTCCCGATCGCCGGGATTGAACGGTTCAAGCAACGGCATCGGTCGCCGTTCCGCCCTGTACGATGCTCGAGGTGCGGGTCGAAAGCGATGGTGCATTTCGGCACGGGTTTGCGGCGACCGACAACACCTTTGTCTACGTCATCGAAGGCGCGGTCGAGATCGGGCCCGCCGGTAATCTTTTGAGCGCTGGCCCGCTTGGCTGGTTAACGCGATCGGAGGAGCCCGGAACGTCAGACCTTACCATAAGGGCGCGGGGCACTCCCGGCCGATTTCTGCTTTTCGCCGGCCAGCCTTTGCGTGAGCCGATCGCCTTTGGCGGCCTTTTCGTCATGAACACGCAGACGGAAATCCAGCAAGCCCTCGCCGATTACCGGGCCGGCCGCTTCTAAACGTTCAAATCGATTTGGCGGATGCGTGGCGGCTGTGGTGACCGCCTTTTGAACGCGCTCGGCGGCAAGGTGGTCCTGGGCCTCGCCGACCCCGCCGCCCCCAAAGGAGTGCCGGCGCTCCCGGGCTGTCCTATGTCGCGGTATATGGCGCTTTTCAGCGGCCTATGGACGCCGGAACTGTTGGGTTGTTCCGGAGCCGGTTCGTGATGGCCTCTGCCCTCGATCCTTTTGAGTGTCGAAAGCAGGTCGTGGGTCGACTGTCAGCGCCCTCTGGGGCCTCCAATCCTTCCAAAATCACGAGGCCCTCACATCGGCCCCCGAATCGGTCGGATTAGGGCGAACGGATACGGAACGCCGCAAACCGACTCTGATTGATTTACCAGGATTTTCAGGATTTTGCGAGGGTTTAGAGCCGTCTCGGGCCTATAATGGTGCCCCATGCCCCACCCAAACGGGCACTCAGATCATTGGGAAATTTCAATCCAGCTGGAACGCTAACGATGGAGCGGACGAAGGGATTCGTTCGTTGCCGTCATTTTTGAGAGCGAAGGTGTAATGATCCTTCAGCCACAGCGTCGAGCGCAGGTGCCTTTTGCTGCTCGGGAGTGGCGCGGCAGGCCTGGCCCCGCAAATCACCACGGCGGAGCAACTCGAGCATGCGCGTATCATCGGTTACATCCCGGATATCCTGTACGCTCCCGAACTGTCGCATCTCGACGAGTTGCCGATCCGGGCGAAGCCGCAACTCCGATCGTCGAGCATCAACGCCCAGCACCGCATGATCGCGTCAGGCGCCGGTGCCGGCATCCTTCCGTGCTTCATCGGCGATATCGACCCGCAATTACCGCGCGTGCTGTGCGACCTGAGCATTACGCGAAGCTTCTGGCTGACGACCCATCGCGAAACCCATCCATTCCCTCAGGTGCGCCTCTTCATCAACTGGCTGGTCGATTTGACGTCGCGCCACCGCACATTGCTGATGGCCGATCTCGCCGCCTTGTCGGCGCACGGATCGCATTCCGGGCGTCGCGATCGGCATGCGGCAATCGACTAGCGTCCTGCCTGAATTACCGATAAAGCGACACGCAGTGATAATGTTTAATCGGTGAAGCGGACTCTTGCTCGTGCACGGTCCAACTCTCGGCTTCATGACGGAGGCTAAAGTGACGAGTAAGCAGGATATCCCGGTCGCCGGGCCGCCACGGATGCTGCACCACACGGCCTATGTCACGCACGACGTAACCGCCACCGTGGACTTCTATACGCGGGTGTTGCGCATGAAGTTGGTCAGCTCGGTGATCGACGATGCGGTTCCATCGACGGGCGACCCCTTCCCCTATATCCATCTGTTCTTCGAAATGGCCGACGGGTCGACGATCGCGTTTTTCGAATCGCTCGACCTGCCGCCCGCTCCGGCTCCGTCCCATCCCGCTTATGATATCTTCAATCATCTCGCGCTGGATGCCGGATCGGTGGCGGCCGTCGACGGCTGGGCCGAGCATCTGAGCTCACAGGGCATCGACTATATCGGCCCGGTGAAGCACGGGATCATCTATAGCATCTACTTCCGCGATCCCAACGGCTTCCGCCTGGAGCTGACCGCGGATGTGATCCCCGAATGGAAGCTGCACGGGGCGCAGGCGGCCGAGGATGTCGCCAAATGGCAGGAACTGAAACAGCGAAGCGCGCACGAGGGCAGCAGCGACAGTGCAATTGCGTGGATCAAGGAACGGCGCCTGTCGCGGCCCGGGGCGCACGACTGAGCCGCCGCCGGGCAGAGCCCTTCTCCGGACGGGCTTGGCTTTAGCCGGAGCCTTGCCCTAGCATCGGGTCTTCACAACGAGGTCAGCGCGTTTGCCCCCAGTTCCAGGACCCTTTCCCGGCGTTCCCGAGCCGGAGCTGCAATCCGCCGCATCGGGGGACGGGAAGCTCGGCATCCAGTCTCTCGAGATCGGCATGCGGCTAATGGCGGCCTTGATGGACCGCGCCTTCGACAGTCCGCCGCCGATGCTGAAGACGCTTGCCGCCAGCGCCGGGATGCCGCCCGCAAAGGCCCACCGCTACATGGTCAGCCTGATCCGATCGCAACTCGTCGAGCGCGATGAAGCGAGCGGCCGGTATAAATTGGGTCCGATGGCGCGGCTGATGGGGTTGCGCGCGATCCAGTCGATCGATGTCGTCCGCCTGGCGGGCTCGCGCCTGCCGCTGATTTGCGCCGATCTCGGATTTTCGGTGGCGGTGGCGATCTGGGCGCAGGACGGGCCGACGATCATCGCCGTCGAAGAGGCGCGCCGGCCGATCACGATCGGCACGCGCATCGGCGAAGTCATGCCGATCCTTAGCTCCGCCACCGGGCTTGTCTTCGGCGCCTGGTTGCCCAGGGCGCTCACGCGCAAGCTGATCGATCGCGATGCCGGCGCGGTGGCCGGCAAGGAAGCGGGCCACGCATCCTTCGAACGCGAAATCGACCAGCGCTTCGGCGATGTCGTCAGGGCCGGACTTGGCACGACCGAGGGCGGCCTCAATCCCACCGTCAATGCGCTTTCCGCGCCGATCTTCGACCATCGCGGCGTGCTGGTGGCGGCGCTTTCCACGCTCGGCCCCGCGGGCGAACTTGATGTCTCTCCCGACGGCGCCGTCGCGGTATCGCTGCGAAAATTCGCCGCGGAACTCTCCGCCGAGCTGGGCTTCACCGCGAAAATGAACAGCGCACCGCGCGGCGATTGAATTACGGATATTGCTATTCGAATGCGCTATTCGTAATTGAAGGCTTCAATACCAATTGAAGTCGAGGACCCGATGCCAACGTTCCGCGCGGTGATGATCGAAGAAGTGGATGGCAAGCAGGCGGCGCGGGAACGCGACCTGACGCTGGCCGATCTTCACGACCACGACGTTCTGGTCGAAGTCGGTTTTTCGAGCCTGAACTACAAGGACGGGCTGGCGGTACTCGGCAAGAAGATCGCCCGGCGCCTGCCGATGATCGCCGGGATCGACATCGCCGGCACCGTCGTCGAATCGCGATCGCCGCAATGGTCCGCGGGCGATAAGGTGGTCGTGAACGGCTGGGGCATGTCGGAAACCGAGCAGGGCGGATATACCCGCTACCAGCGCGTCAAGCCGGAATGGCTGGTCCGGCTGCCCGAAGCGCTTTCGCTGGAACAGGCCGCAGCGATCGGCACAGCCGGCTACACCGCTGCATTGTGCGTCGATGCGCTGGAGGATTGGGGCGTCGAAAAGGGCGGACGCGAAGTCCTGGTCACCGGCGCGGCGGGCGGCGTCGGATCGGTGGCGATCGCGCTGCTGGCCAAGGCCGGTTACCGCGTGACGGCGTCGACCGGGCGCGCCGAGACGCATGCCTATCTCTCCTCGCTGGGCGCCACCGCGTTCGTGACGCGCGCGGAATTGCAGGAGAAGGGGCCGCCGCTGGCGAAGGAACGCTGGGCGGGCGCAGTGGATTCGGTCGGCAGCACCACCCTCGCGACGGTCCTGTCGCAGACCGCTTATGGCGGCGCGGTCGCCGCGTGCGGGCTTGCCGGCGGCGTCGATCTTCCCGCCACCGTGCTTCCGCATATCCTGCGCGGTATAGCGTTGCTCGGCGTCGATTCGGTAATGGCCCCGCTCGCCAGGCGGAATCGCGCATGGCAGCGGCTGGCGCGCGATCTCGACCCCGCGCTTCTTGCCAGCATCACCACCGTCGAACCGATGAGCAGGCTCCCCGAACTCGCGCCGCAGATCCTGGCCGGCCAGACGCGGGGACGGATCGTGATCGACGTGACGCGCTGACATGGTGTCGCTGGTTGCCGCCGACCGGTCCGGAATTTCGGCGGGACGGCGATTCCGCGCGTTGCTGGAGCGGCCCGGCATCCTGCGCATGCCCGGCGTCTATAACGGGCTGTCGGCACTCCAGGGGAAGCGTGCCGGTTTCGAGGCTGCGTATCTGTCGGGCGCCGCGGTGTCGGCGGCAATGGGGCTCCCGGATCTCGGCATCACCACCATCGACGATCTGTGCTTCCACATCCGCCAGTGCTTCCACGCCGCCGATCTGCCGATGCTGGTCGATGGTGACACCGGCTTTGGCGGGGCGCTGAACGCCATGCACATGGTCCGCCGGTTCGAGGAGGCGGGCGCCGGGGCGGTGCAGATCGAGGATCAGGTGCTGCCCAAGAAGTGCGGGCATCTGAGCGACAAGAGGCTGGTCGACGCGCACGAGATGGCGGCGAAGATCGCCGCCGCCGCCCGCGCCCGCCGCGACATGGTGATCGTCGCGCGCACCGACGCGGTCGAAGAGGAGGGCGTTGATGCGGCGGTGGATCGCGCCAATCTCTATCTCGCGGCGGGGGCCGATGCGATCTTCCCCGAGGCGCTGCATGACGCCGGGATGTTCGCCGCCTTTGCGGCACGGGTGCAGGCACCGTTGCTGGCCAACATGACCGAGTTCGGCAAGACACCGTACTTCACTGCCGACGAGTTTGCCGAAATGGGCTTCCGGATGGTGATCTGGCCGGTCAGCGCGCTGCGCGTCGCCGCGCGCGCGCAGGAGGCGCTTTATGCGGCGCTGGCGCGGGACGGCAGCGCCGCGGCACAGCTGGATGCGATGCAGACGCGCGCCGAACTCTACGAAACGCTGGGCTATGGCCAATATGAGGAACTGGACGCGTCGATCGAGCGCTCGACGCTGCCTTCCTGATTAATACTCACGCGTCCGATGCCGGCAGCCACGGCGTGGAATATTGCCCGGCGCGGGCGGCCTTCAGTCCCGCCACCCCCTCCGCGCGGAGGATATCCTCGAAATATCTCCCATCCGGCGCCTTGGCGACCGAGCTCATCGTCTTTGTGATCGCATCTTGCGCGCGCCCGGCGACCCTGCCCGCCGCGCGGCCGCTGCTTTCGAGCACCGCTTCGATGCAGGCCTTGTTGAGGTGAAGCGCCTCGCGCGGCATCCGCGCCAGGCGTTCGGCAAGATCGACCGTGCGCGCCAGCAGCAACGCCTCGGTTTCGACCGCAAGCACCAGGCCGATGCGTTCGGCGCGCCAGGCATCGATCATCTCGCCGGTGAAGATAAGATATTTCGTCCACGCCGCGCCGATCACAGGAACGAGATCGGACGCGCCGGGATGGCCGATTCGCCCCTCGATCAATCCGAACCGCGCGGTATCGGCGGCGATGACGAAATCGCACTGCGCGACGAAGCCCATCGCAGTGCCCAGGCACAGGCCGTGGACTGCGGCGATCACCGGCTTGCGCACGCGCCGCACCACTTCGTTGAAGCGGACCACATTCTCGTTGAAGATCTGATTGTCGCGCGCGGTGTCGGGCATGCTCTTGCCACCGATCCGGCTGAGATCGCCGCCCGCGCAGAACGCGCTGCCGGCCGCGCGGATCAGCACGCAGCCGATCGCTTCGTCTTCGCTGGCAATAGTCAGCGCGCGCGCAATTTCGTCGCGGCTCGATCCCGGTCCCATGCCCAGCGCGTTCAATTTTTCCGGCCGATTCAGGATGATGTGGGCGACCTGGTTTTCCACCTCGTAGAGAATGTGCTCGTAACGCTCCGACATCAGTCGCTCCTTCGGCCGAGCCACGAGCTTGACACTCATGCCCTCGTCGCGCAATCTCCCATAGTTGCATTTGATTCAACAATACATAATCTAGGGAGAGAGCGTGCTCGAAGAATTGCTTCAGGCGATCCCGATCGAGGCCGGCACGACGCAATCGGGTCTCGAACTGCACTCGGGGATCGCGCGCCTCTATCCACGCGTGTACGGCAACCTCGTCCGCATCGCCGGATCGCGGGCGACGACGGGGATCATCATGGTCCATCCGATGTCGAACTTTCACGGGCACCATTTGCTGCAGCCGATTGCGACGTCGGGCATTCCGATCATCGGCCTGAACACGCGCTATGCGGGCAACGATGCCGTGGTCATCCTCGAGAATTGCCTGCTCGACATCGATGCTGCGATCCGCTGGGTGCGAGAGCGTCACGGCTGGCAGAAAGTGATCTTGTGCGGCTTTTCGGGCGGCGGGCCGCTGGTCTCGCTCTACCAGCGCCAGGCCGAGAACCCGACGATCACCGCCACTCCCGCAGGCGATCCGCCGGACTTTACCAAGACGCCGCTGGCCCCCGCCGACGCATTGCTGCTGATCGCGGCCAGCCCCTCGCGCAGCCAGCTCTATCAGGAATTCATCGATCCGTCGGTGATCGACGAGCAGGATCCGGATCGGCGAGACCCGGAATTCGATCTGTACGCCGCGTGCCGCGAACCGCCTTACGACCGCGCCTGGCTCGCCGAATACCGGCTGCGGCAAAAGGCCCGCCTCCAGCGCATCGAAGACTTCGTCGTCGCCGAACTGAAGCGCCTCACCGCAATGGGGATTCGCGACCGCGCCTTCATCACGCACCGCACGGTTGCCGACCCGCGCTTCCTCGATTTGACCATCGATCCGGACGATCGCGCCGTCGGCACGATCTGGGGCGATCCCCGGGCGGCGAACGAAGCCCCCGGCCCGATGGGGCGTTTTTCGACGCTGCGCAGCTGGCTCAGCACGTGGAGCCCGACCTATTCGAATGGCGACAGCCTGAAGAACCTGCCGCACGTATCGGTGCCGATCGGGATGATGCCGATGACGGCGGACCAGGGCACGATGATGGTGCACGGCCGTGCGATCCGCGATGCGGCTCCGGCGCATCTCGTCGATTTCTTCCCGCTCAAGGGCATGACGCATTATTTCCATGGCCAGCCCGAGGCTTTTGCGATGGCCGTCGAAGCGATCCAGTCGTGGATGGAGCGCTGGGGTCTCGAGCCCCGCGCACCGGAAGGCGGCCAGCCGTGAACGTGCCGAACCCGGTCCAGTCGCTCCACCATTTCGCCTATCGGTGCCGCAATGCCGAGGAGACGCGGCACTTCTACGAAGACATTCTCGGCATGCCGCTGGTCCACACCGTCTATCACGATCATGTCCCCTCGACGGGCGAGTATCACCCCTATTTCCACATCTTCTTCCAGATGCGCGATGGTGGCTGCCTGGCCTTTTTCGACCTGCTCGACGACACCGGATACGTGCCGGACCCGGAGACGCCGCTTTGGGTCAATCACCTGGCGATGAAGGTCTCTTCCCGCGAAGAGCTCTCGGCGGCGAAAGCGCGGCTGGAGGTGCACGAAATCGAAGTGCTCGGCATCGTCGATCACAAGATCTTCGATTCGATCTATTTCTTCGATCCGAACGGTATCCGCCTCGAATTGACCTATGACACGGCGAGCGCCGAGACGATCGCGCGGCTTGCCGCCGATGCCCATGCCGGGCTGGCGCAGCGCGATGCGAAGTTCGCCGAGCGTCAGGCGAAGCTCGCAGGCGAGGCGCGGCCTTGAGACGGGAATGACCGCGGGCATACTCTCGATACCCGCCGTGTTCATGCGCGGCGGCACCAGCAAGGGGCTGTTCTTCCACGCCCGCGATCTGCCGGAGAACCGGGAAGCGCGGGATGCCATCTTCCTGCGCGCGCTCGGCAGCCCGGACAGCTACGGCCGCCAGCTCGATGGCATGGGCGGCGGCCTGTCATCGCTTTCCAAAGCGGTGATCATCGGCCCGCCGACCCGCGAGGACGCCGATCTCGATTATATATTCGCGCAGGTCGCGGTCGATCGCCCGATGGTCGATTATGGCGGCACCTGCGGCAACCTCGCCTCCGCGGTCGCGCAATTCGCAGTGGACGAGGGGCTGATCGCCGCCGCCGGCGAAATGGCGGTCGTCCGCATCCACGCCGTCAACACCGGCAAGATCATCCGCGCCCACGTGCCCGTCCGCGGCGGCAGGGCACAGGTCGACGGCGCACTGGTGATACCGGGGATCAGCTTCGGCGGCGCGCCGATCCGGCTCGAATTCATCGATCCCGACGGAAGCCGCACCGGACGATTGCTGCCCGGAGGCGGGCCGGCGGAGTTCATCGACATCCCGGGCATCGGCGCGATCCGGGCCTCGCTCGTCGATGCCGCCAATCCCTGCGTCTTCGTTCGCGCCGCGGATCTGGGGCTGACCGGGGCGGAGCTGCCGGAAGAGCTGGACGCCGATCTCGCCGGCCGGGCCCTCCTCGAAGCGATCCGTGCGGCGGCAGGCGTTCGCATAGGCTTCGGCGTGACGCCGGAGGCGGTCAGCGAAGCGTCGCAATCGAGTCCCAAGATCGCGCTGGTCGCGCCTCCCCGTTCCATGCGCACGCTCGACGGCGCATCGCTGGATGCCGGGTCGCATGATCTTTGCGTGCGGATGATCTCGATGGGGCAGGCGCATCGCGCGGTCCCCCTCACCGGGGCATTGTGCGTCGCGGTCGCGGCCCGCATCCCCGGCACGGTCGTGTACGACATGCTCGCGGACAGTGCCCGCGGCCAGGGCGACCTTCGTCTCGGCACGGCTTCCGGCGTCGTGTCGGTGGCCGCCGAAATCGTTGCCGACGCCGGCGGTTTTCGGACGAACAGCGCAGTCGCCTATCGGACCGCACGCCGCCTGATGGAGGGCAATGTGCTGGTGCCAACCACAGCTTGAGGAGACAAGGATGACTTCGCCGCCGCCACTCGATGGCCTTCGCATCATCGACATGAGCTCGGTCGTGATGGGGCCGTTCGCCACCCAGATCCTCGGCGACCTCGGCGCCGACGTCATCAAAGTCGAGCCGCATCAGGGAGACACGACCCGGCATGTCACGCCGATGCGCGGCGAAAATATGGGCTGGGTGTTCCTCCATGCCAATCGCAACAAGCGCAGCATCGTGCTCGACTTGAAGGATCCGGCGGGCAAGGAAGCGCTGCTCAAGCTCGCCGAGGGGGTCGACGCGATCGTCACCAACGTGCGCACGCGCGCGCTCGACCGGCTCGGGCTCGGCTGGGAGACGCTGCAGGCACGCAACCCGCGGCTGATCCTGGTCAATCTGGTCGGTTACGGCGCCGGCGGCCCCTATGACGGGCGCCCGACCTATGAGGATCTGATCCAGGGCGTCACCGCGCTGCCGTCGATGCTGGTCCAGGCGGGCTCGGAAGAGCCGCATTATGTGCCGATGGCGATGAACGATCGCGCCGTCGGCGTATCGAGCGCGGTCGCCCTGCTAGCCGCGGTGATCCATCGCGAAAAGTCGGGCCGCGGACAGCAGATCGAAGTGCCGATGTTCGAGACGATGGCGCAATGGGTGCTGGGCGATCATATGGGCGGCAAGACGTTCGAGCCGCCGCTGGGACCCGCGGGCTACAAGCGCACGCTCACCAAGGAGCGCCGTCCCTACAAGACCAGAGACGGCCGCATCTGTTCGATCATCTATACCGACAAGCACTGGCGCACCTTCATGGAGCTGATTGGCCAGAGCGAGGTGTTTCGCACCGATCCGCGCTTCGCCAATATCGGCACCAGGACGGATCATGCGCATGACCTTTATGCTTATGTCTCGCAGGCGATGCAGGAGCGGACCAGCGCGGAATGGCTGGAGGTGCTGCTGGCGGCGGACATTCCGGTGACGCCGCTGCACGATCTCGACTCGCTGATCGAGGACGAGCATTTGATGGCGGTCGGCTATCTACCGGTCGTCGATCACCCGACCGAGGGCAAGGTGCGCCAAGTGCGGATACCGTCCACCTGGAGCGATTCCCAGCCGACGATCCGCCGCCAGCCGCCCGGCCTCGGCGAGCATAGCGTCGAGGTGCTGCGCGAAGCCGGGCTGAGCGAGCAGCAGATCGCGACATTGATCGAGCGCGGCGTGACGGTGCAGCCCGGCTACGCGCCCGACGAGGAGGCCGTGTGACCACGGCCCCGGCCCGTTTCGCGTGACCGAACGTCGTCACGTCGCATTGCCGATCCGGATCGGCGCGACGTTCGAGACCCAATCCGGGCTCCAGCTCAACGCCCCCCGCATCTACGGCATGCTCGCGGCGCCGGCCGGCGCGCGCGTCGCCGCCATCCTGATCCATCCCTCCAGCAGCATGATGAGCCACTATCTCATCGAGCCGCTCAGCGCCCGCGGACTGGCCGTGTTCGCGCTCAACACGCGCTATGCGGGCGGCGACCAGGTTTTGATCATGGAGAATGCGATCCAGGATCTCGGGGCCGGCGTTCGCTACCTTCGCGAACAGGGGTTCGAACGTGTCGTGCTGCTCGGCAATTCCGGCGGCGCGTCACTGACCGCTTTCTACCAGGCACAGGCCGAGCGGATCACCATCACCCATACGCCCGCCGGCGATCCGGTGGATCTGGTCGCGGAGGAGATGCCGCCCGCCGACGCGCTGGTCCTGCTGGCCGGGCATCCCGGCCGTTCGACGCTGATGACGACCTATATCGACGCCGCGGTGATCGACGAGGCAAATCCCGATGCAGGCGATCCCTCGCTGGACATTTACGCGCCGGGAAATCCGGCGCCGTTCTCCCGCGATTTCGTCGCGCGCGTCCGCGCCGCGCAGCGCGCCCGCAGCGAACGCATCACCGCCTGGGCCGCCGAGCGCCTGCGGACATTGCGCGCGCGGCCGGAGGGCGCCCGCGACGAAGCCTTTGTCGTGCACCGCACCTATGCCGATCCGCGCTTCGTCGATCTCGGACTCGATCCGAACGACCGTGCGCCCGGCGGCAATCGCGGCGACACGCCGCAACAGGCCAATCTCTCGGCGAACAATCTGGCGCGCTTCACCACCCTCACTTCGTGGCTCAGCCAATGGTCGCAGCTGTCGAGCGCGGACGGGCCCGACAATCTGGCGAGGACCAGCATTCCCGTCCTGCAACTCGAATATAGCGCCGACGCCGGCATCTTTCCCAGCGACGTGGCGCGCTGGAGCGCGGCGGGCGGCGCGCGAATTGAGAACCATCGCATCGTCGGCGCTTCGCACTATCTACACCGCCTTCCCCGGCAATTGGCGGAAGTGGCCAATCTCGTTGCGGAGTGGAGCAAGCCCGGCTGATGGCCGCGTCGCGCGGGTGGCTCGATCATCGGCAATTCCTATCGCCGAGAGCGCCGCAACCGACTTGCCCCTGCGCGCCATCGGGTTGCAGCATGCGTTCATAACATAAGGATGAGTGGATGACGGCGGCAGCAACCGAAGCGGGAGTGGAAAGCGCTCCCCCTGCAAAAGTCTCGGCGTTCCGCAGCGCCGCGTTGATCGCCGTTCTACTAACTTTTTGCATTTTCGCCGTGGTCGATCGCACCGTGATCGCGATGCTGGTCGATCCGATCAAGGATTCGCTCGGGCTCAGCGACACCCAGATCGGGTTGCTGATGGGGCTCGCTTACGCGCTGGCTTACGGTCTTGGCGGACTGCCGATGGGCTATCTCGTCGATCGCTATCCGCGAAAGTGGATCCTGTTCCTCGCAGTCATCCTGTGGGGCATGGCGGAAGCCGCATGCGGCTTCGCCACTGGCTTCGTCTGGCTGTTTCTGGCGCGCGCCGCGGTCGGCCTGTTCGAATCGCCGCTGCATCCCAGCGCCCATTCGATCATCGCCGACACGGTGCCGCGGCGGCGGCTGGCGACGGTGCTGTCGATCTATTCGATGGGAAACCTCATCGGCACCGGGCTCGCGCTGATGATCGGCGGCTGGATCGTCAATTCGCTGCTCCACCTCGATCACATTCGCGTGCCCCTGATCGGCGACATGGCGCCGTGGCAATTCGCTTTCCTGATCACCGGCGTGCCCGGGCTGTTTCTGGCATTGCTGATCCTCCCGTTCGCGGAGCCGTCGCGGCACATGTCGCACGGCCACGGCAAGGTCAGCTGGGCGGAGCTTTTCGGCTTCATTCGATCGCATTGGCAAGTCGTGCTCACGCTCAGCGTCGTGTTCGGCGGCATGAACATCGTCGTCGGCGGCATCATCAAATGGGCGCCCGCTTACATGTCGCGCCATTTCAAGATGAACCCGGCCGAATATGGCGTGGCGCTGGGCCTGTCGCAAAGCCTTCCCGCCATCGCCGGGCTCCTCGCCGCGGGCTGGATCATCGACCGCTGGTACGCCAGGGGCCGCAGGGATGCGCACCTCACTTATTATCTGTGGGTATTGATCGTCACGTCGCCCATCGTGTTCTTCGGATTGATGTCGAACAACATCGCGTTGTTTCTGGCGGCGATCGCGCTCGCCAAGGGCCTGACGGTCAATTTCCTCGGCATCGCCGCCGCCCAGGTGCAGATGATCTCACCGCCGCAGATGCGCGGGCGGCTGTCGGGCCTGTTCTTCCTGATGGTCGTGGCATTGCTGGGCACGACGTTCGGCGCATTGTTGCCGGCGGTCATCTCGGAGCAAATCTTGCACGATACCACGCGCATCGGTCACGGCATTGCGTTCACCCTGGCGATCTTCGCGCCGCTCGCGATCATCGCGATTCTGTGGGGCCGCAAATATGTCCGCGCCGCAGTCGAAGAGGCCGAACTGGCCACCGTCGCTTGATCGGCGGCGGCACTCTCACTCGGGGGCGATGGTAACCCTGATCCCGTCCAGTTCAGGCGTGAATGCCACCTGGCACGACAATCGCGAGGTCTCCTCGCGTTCGGCCGCGCCGTCGAGAAGGTCGATCTCGGCATCGGAGATGGCCGGAAGCCGCGGCATCCAGACGGGGTCGACGAGAACGTGGCAGGTGGCGCACGAACAGCAGCCGCCGCAAGTCGCCTCCAGCTCGTCGAAGCCGTTATCCCGGATGATTTCCATAAGCGAATAGCCCGAGGCGGCATCGGCCACCACTTTATGCTCGGATCCGTCTCGCGTAACGACCGTCAACTTCGCCATCAAACCTGCTTTCATGAATCGCCCGTCAAGGCATGCACGGAGGCTGGGTCCCATCCGCCGATTTCAAGTGCGATCGGATGGTTCGTAGGCAAATGGCAGAGAAAGTCTGTCCCCGTGGGGTGGTACGCGGTCGCGCCCGGCAGCGAACCCATCCTGCGGTCATAGACAAAACAGTTGACGGTTAGCGCGAGTGCCGTGTTGCCCGTTAGAGCGTACGAGCGGAATTTAGGCATTGCGCCCTGCATGCGCGTCCAACGGACGTCGGATTGACAAGGGCGCCAAAACAAAGCGCCCAGCGCATAAAAATTGGGGAGGATTCAAATGTCGAATCGTATTTTCACCAGCAGGATCGCACTCGCGGCGGCGCTGATCGCGCCGGGCGCCGCATGGGCTCAGGATGCCGCGCAGCCGGCGCCTCCCGCGCAGGCCCAAACCCAGGAGGACGACCAGACCGGCGTCGCGGATATCATCGTCACCGCGCAGCGCCGCGAAGAGCGCCTGCAGGACGTGCCGATCGCCGTCACCGCGGTCACCGGCGACAGCCTGGCCCGCTCGGGCGTGACCGACACCCGCCAATTGACTCAGTCGATGCCGTCGGTGGTGTTCAGCCGCGTCAATTCCAGCTTCCAGCCCTATATCCGCGGCGTCGGCACCCGAAACGCCAATATCGGCGATGAATCGAACGTGTCGCTCTATATCGACGGCGTCTATCAGCCGGTAATGTCGTCGCTCGGCTTCGACATCGTCAATGTCGAGCGTATCGAAGTGCTGCGCGGGCCGCAGGGCACGCTTTTCGGACGCAACTCGACCGGCGGTCTGATCAACATCATCACGCCCGATCCCACCGAACAGCTTTCGGGCCGCGTTGTCGGGCGCGTCGGCAGTTATGGCGAAAAGTCGCTGCAAGGCTATATCTCGACCGGCATCGTGCCCGGCGTCAGCATCGACCTGACCGGCAGCATCGCCGCCGATACCGGCTATATCAAGGATCTGGTCAACGGCGGCTATCGCGGCGATCGTTCCTCGGAAGTGGTCCGCGCCAAGATATTGATCGAACCGGCCACCAATTTCCGCGCGGTGCTGACCGGCAATTATACGCGCTACGCCGATTCCTCGTCGGTCAGCGAGCAACCCTTTCGCGGCAATTCGACCGGCGTTCGCGCACCCGCGCCGATCGTCCCGACTGGCCCCTGGGAGACGGCGATCGATACGCCGACGAATTCGAAGTCGAAGACCTATTCGGCATCGCTGCAGACGCGGCTGACCCTCGGCGGGGTCAATATCGAGACCATGTCCGCCTATATCGACAGCAAGGCGGTATCGATCACCGACAGCGACGCCACGACTAAGCCGATCGGTTCGGTGATCGCGCCGCAAAGCTCTTATTATATCGAGAACGAGATTCGCGCGCTTTCCACCGGCGAGGGCCCGTTCTCCTGGATCGTCGGCGCATTCCAGCTCTCGGGCAAGGGCTCGTTCGACGGGCTGGAGAGCTATGCCAACGGCGCGCTCTCGAGCCGCACGTTCACGCGGCAGGAAGTCGTCTCGTATGCGGCCTTCAGCGAAGGCACGCTGCGGTTCGGCCCGGTCTCGCTGATCGCCGGCGCCCGGTACAGCACCGAAAAGCGCAATTACGAAGCGCACACCGCGACGGTCACCTCGGTGCCCTTCCGCGAATCGAGCAACAACAAGGTGACGTACCGCTTCTCGGCCCAATACAAGTTCAGCCCGAGCGCGAACATCTACGCAAGCTACAGCCGCGGCTTCAAGAGCGGCGTCTATAACGGCTTCGCGACCACCGTTGCCGCCGCGTCGCCCACCCGTCCCGAGACGATCGACTCCTACGAAGTCGGCTTCAAGACGGATCCGCTCAACTGGCTGCGGATCAACGGCTCGCTGTTCCACTATGACTATACCGACATTCAGCAGTCGGCACGCGACCCGCTGACGACGCTGGTGCTGCTGTTCAACGCCGCGTCCGCCAAGGTCGACGGTGCCGAGCTCGAAGCCACCGTCCGCGTCAGCCGCGACTTCAACCTTCGCGGCTATGCCACTTATCTCCGCGCCAAATATGACAGCTTCCCGACTGCCCAGATCTTCCGTCCGCTCGGCAATGGCGGCAACAGCTCGATCGCGCCCTTTGATGCCTCGGGCAAGGACATGATCCGCGCACCGCGTGCGACCGTGGGCGTCAATTTCGACTGGTCGCACGATACCGACATCGGCACGTTCGGCCTGGCGGGAAACCTCTTCCACTCGGCCAAATATTATTGGGATTTCGAAAACCGGCTCACCCAGCCCGCTTACACCATGATCAACGGCGACATCTCGTTCTCGCCCGCCGGCATGGACAATTTGCGCCTCAGCATATTCGTGCGCAATCTCGCCAACGAAGTGGTGTATTCGCAAATGACGTCCACCGCGACGGCCGACAAGGCCGGGTTCGAACGCCCCCGGACCTTCGGTGCCTCGGCTTCCTTCAAGTTCTGAACCGGCAGTAAGATTAGGAATGACGACGATGCTCGCCGACCAACTCGTAGAAGGCAGGTCGGACGAGCTCGTCGTCACCGATCTTGAAGGCACCAGGCTGGTCGTCTTCAATCGTCCGGCGGCGCGCAACGCGCTGTCGAACGCAATGAAACAGGACCTTGTGGCGACACTGAGCGAGGCCGAGAAGGACGATAACGTCCGTGTCGTCATCGTCACCGGAGCCGGGGCATGTTTCTCGGCGGGCGCCGATATCAAGGAACTGCGCGCCGGCGCCCAGCCCATCCGGCCGCATCCCGGCGAAGCGCTGCGCGCCTTCGGCAAGCCGGTGATCGCCGCGGTGGATGGCCCATGCGCCACCGGCGCGCTGGAAGTGGCCCTGTCCTGCAGCTTCATCCTCGCTTCGTCGAACGCGCGCTTCGCCGATACCCATGCCAAGGTCGGACTGATCGCGGGCTGGGGGATGAGTGCGCTCCTCCCCCGCGCGATAGGACGACGCCGCGCCAACCAGATCATGTCGACCGGCGAGTTCATCGACGCCGGCCGCGCTTATGATTGGGGCCTCGTCAACGAAGTGGTCGAGGGCGACGTCACCGAACGCGCCGTGGAAGTCGCACGGCTGATCGGGAGCAATCCGCGCGGCTCGGTGGAAGCGCAGATCCGCGCGATGCGCGACGGCGACGGCGCCTCGCTTTCCGAGGCGCTGGAGATCGAGGAGGGCATGAAGCAATCCTGGCGCGCGCAGCGGACCGGCATCTTAGCGAACGTCCCCGACCCGGCCCCGAATCCATGACCTCGCCAAGCGCCGCGACGGCCGCGCGGCATCATCAAGGCAATAGTCCGATGCAAGACGACGCTCCGCCCCTCCTCGATGCGGAGCTGCCGACCTTCGCCGACCTGCTTCTCGCCGCCGAGCGGGCGTTTCCGGGCCAGGAAGCTTTTGTCGAGGGCTCGAACCGGATCACTTATGGCGAATGGGTCGATCAGTCGCTGCGCGTGGCCAGCGCCTTTGCCGAGCGCGGCGTCGAGCCCGGCGCCATCGTCCTGATCGCGCTCGAGAATGGCGTCGATTACGCGGTCTGCTTCGCCGCGGCGCAGCTGCTCGGCGGAATCGCCAGCGGCGTCAATCTGCGCCTCGGGCGGCGCGAGTTCGACGGGATCATCGAACGCTCCGGCGCCGCGCTCATCATCGTCGAGGATGATGCTCCGGAGCCCAAGGCCGGCCCCCGGGTCGTGCGCCGCTCCGAGCTGGCCAAGCTTCGCCAGGCACCGACGCGCGCTGCCCCGCACGCCGGCCGTCCAGACGATGCCGCGGTCATCATCTGGACGAGCGGCACCACCGGAATGCCCAAGGGGGCCTGCTTCACCCACGATAATCTTCGCAATGCGGTGCGCACCGCCGGGCCGGTGGCGGCGCCGCTGGCCCGCAAGCTCAGCTCGGTCCCCTTCGCCCATGCCGGCTTCATGTCCAAGGGGTGGGAGCAGGTCGCCTTCGGCATGACGCTGGTCGTCGCGCCGACGCCGTGGAGTGCCGACGCGATGCTGCGGATCCTCGTCGACGAGCGCATCAACATCGCCGGCGCGGTGCCGACGCAATGGACCAAATTGCTCGCGCATCCGGGGCTTGGCTCCGCCGACCTGTCGCACATCACGGTCGGCATCACTGCGACGGCGCCGGCACCGCCCGAGCTTGTCGAACAGGTCTCGCGCGCGATCGGTGCGCCGTTGATCGTTCGCTATTCGATGACCGAATGCCCATCGATGACCGGCACGCGGATCGGCGACAGCGCCGATGTCCAGTACCGGACGGTCGGCAGACCGCAGGTAGGTGTCGAGCTGAAGTTCCTGGACGATGATCGCAGCGAAGTGCCGGCCGGAGCTGTCGGGCGCATCGCGGTGCGATCCAAAGCCCTCACCGTCGGCTATTGGAACGACCCCGAAAAGACCGCCGAGGCGCTGATCGGCGATGGCTGGATGCTCACCGGGGATTTCGGCAGGCTCGACGACAGCGGCAACGTCATTCTCGCCGGGCGCGCCAACGAGATGTACATCCGCGGCGGCTACAACATCTATCCGATCGAAGTGGAACGCATCATCGGCGAGATGCCCGATGTGGCCAGCGTCGCGGTGGTCGGCACGCCGGCCCCGACGATCGGCGAGATCGGAGTGGCCTTCGTGGTGCCGATGGACCCTGCCAATCCGCCTTCGCTCGAGGCGGTGCGGAGCAAGGTCCGGTCCGAGCTGGCCGATTACAAGGCGCCCGACCAGATCGTGCTGATCGACGCCCTCCCGGTCACCCCCATGATGAAGGTCGACAAGCAGGCGCTCAAGGTCCGCGCCGCGGCGCTTGAGACCACGCGTGGTTGAGCCCGCGTCGCACCGCATTCTGGATGCCGGCCCCGAACGCGTTTCGATCGAGGCGTGGTGGATGCTGGCGGTGCTGCTGCTGCTCTACACGCTCTCCTTCGTCGATCGCATCGTCATCTCGATGCTGGTCGATCCGATCAAGGCGACGCTCGGACTGTCCGACGTGCAGATGGGGCTGATCATCGGCCCGGCCTTCGGCGTCGCTTATTGTATCTTCGGCTATGTTTTCGGCCTCGCCGCCGATCGCACGTCCCGGCGAAAGGTGATCTTCGGCGGGGTGACCCTGTGGTCGCTGTCCGCCGGTCTTAGCGGGCTCGCCGGCAGCTTCGCCGGGCTGCTGCTGTTCCGGGTCGGCGTCGGCGCTGGGGAGGCGGCACTGACGCCGGCCGCCTATTCGATGCTGACCGATCGCTTTCCGCGGCGCCGGCTGACCACGGCGATGGCGATCTATCAGATGGGCGCCAAGCTCGGCGCCGCGCTCGCATTCGCCATCGGCGGCGTGAGCATCGCCTTCGCCGCCACGATCCAGCACAGCCATTGGCCCATCGTCGGGAATATGGAGCCATGGCAGATCGCGCTGGCACTGACCGGGCTGCCCGGCGTGCTTCTCGCGCTGCTCATCTTCACTTTCCGCGAGCCACTGCGCGGTGCATCGACAAACGCGGCGGCCGATCGTCCGCCGCTGATCCCGTTCCTGCGCAGCGAGGCGCGCGCATTGGTGCCGATGGCGATCGGCTTCGCATCGATCTCGATCACCATGTACAGCCTGACGTCCTGGGCGCCGACCTATATGAGCCGCCAGTTCGGCTGGCATCCCGCGCAATACGGGCCCGCGCTCAGCGTCATCAGCCTGGTCGGAGCGGGCTCGATGATCGTCAAGGGCATGTTCGTCGACTGGCTGTACGGCCGCGGCATGCGCGACGCGCATCTGCGCTTCTTCACCTGGCTGCTCGCCGCCACGATCCCGGTCGGAGCCGTGGCATTCTTCCTGACCGACCCATGGTGGTTCCTCATCGCTTACGGGGTCATGCAAGTGGTGGCGCTGCAGTTCGTCGTGTTCATGGGCGCCACGCTGCAGTTGTTCGTCCCGCCGACGCTGCGCGGGCAGGTGACCGGGCTGTTCCTCGGCGTGTTCACCTTTCTCGGGCTGGGCGCGGGCCCGACCTTCACTGCGTTCCTCACCGATTATGTTTTCCAGGACGAAGCCAAGCTGGGCATGTCGCTGGCAACCACGACTTGCCTGACGATCCCGCTCGCCTGGATCAGCCTGCGATACGCTTTGACTCCGGTCCGCGCTGTCCTGGCGCGGCAAAACGGCCCTGAAAACCTGCGCGCGGAGCCTGAAAACAATGTTGGCCGCGTTGCCCAGCCGTAAGATGACCGCCTCAGTCGAGCCGTCGAGGCCTTCGCCGGCGGTCGCCTGGCTGACGATCGCGGTCCTGTTCGTCTATTCGGTGTTCGCAATGGTCGATCGGCAGATCATGACGATGCTGGTCGATCCGATCCGCCGCGACTTGGGCATCAGCGACGTGCAGGCGAGCCTGTTGCTCGGCTTTTCCTTCGCGATCTTCTACACCACGATCGGCCTCGCAATGGGGTGGATCGCCGACCGCACCTCGCGCCGGGCGCTGATCGCGGTCAGTGTCGCGCTGTGGGGTATCGCTTCCGCGGCATGCGGGCTTGCCTCCAACTTCTCCGAACTGTTCGTCGCGCGGATGCTGGTGGGCGTGGGCGAAGCCGCGCTCGGGCCGGCGGCCTATTCGATGATCTCGGACTCGTTTCCGCGCCATCGCCTGTCGCTGGCCATGTCGGTGTTCATCATGGGCGGGCTGGTCGGCGGGGCGATCGCCATCCTTGCCGGCGGCTTCGTCGTCGCGTGGAGCACCACCCACGCCAGCGTCGCGGTGCCGATCATCGGCGAACTGCACAGCTGGCGGCTGGTCTTCTTCGTCACCGGCCTGCCCGGCCCGTTCCTCGCGCTGCTCGCTTTCCTGTTCCCCGAGCCGGCCCGCCTCGGCCGCACCTCGGCTCCCGAGGCCGGCAGCACGGCGCATCTCGTCCGGTTCCTGAAAACCAATGCCGCATTGCTGGCGCTGCTGTGCATCGCCTTCGGTGCGCTGAGCATGATCGTCAATTCGACATTCGCCTGGTCGCCGACGCTGCTCGGGCGCACGTTGCACGTCGCGCCCGTGCACATCGGTATGACGATCGCCGCGCTGCTGATCTTCGCGGGGCTGCCCGGGCAGATCGCCACGGGATGGTGGGTGGACCGTCAGTCGGCGCGGGGCGATACCACCATCAATCTGCGGATCTTCCTGTTCACTCTGCCCTTCGCGGTTCCGGCGGCGATCATCGGCTTGCTGTGGGGCAATGCCGCGGCGTTCGCCGTGGGCATGATCCCGCATTACTTCTTCGCGATGACCTTCCTCGGCGTGGCCGCCGCCGCGCTTCAGCTGATCACGCCGAACGAACTGCGCGGCCGCGTTTCAGCGCTATTCACGATGGTCATCACTTTGATCGGGTTCGGCGTCGGGCCAACGCTCGTGGCGGTATTGTCCACCGCGATCGATGCTTCGGGAATGGCGATCGGCAAGGCACTGGCGATCGTGCTTGGCGGCGCCGCCGCGACCGCTATTGTCGCGCTGGCGGCCGCACTCCCGCGCTTTCGCGATGCGCTGCAGGTCGATCGCCTGTCGAGACAGCAATGAGCGCCGCCGCGCCTTTAGGCTGGCCGATCAGAGAGTAGGTTGATGCGTCAATAGGTTCCGGTCGGGAGCGGCACGCTGTGTCCCCGCCCGAATTCGGCGGCCAATGCGTCGGTCGCCCGCGCCAGCAAGCCCATGTCGGTGCCGACCGCCACGAACAGGCAGCCCAGCTCGAGATAGCGACGCGCGGCGGCGACATCGGCGCTCAATATGCCGGGCGCCTTGCCGGCGGCGCGGATGGCCCCGATTGCCCGCTCGATCTGCTCGACGACATCAGGGCACGAAGGCTGGCCGCGATAGCCAAGCGACGCGGACAGATCGGCCGGGCCAATGAAAATTCCATCCACCCCGTCGACGGCGCTGATTTCCTCGACTGCGGCGATGCCCGCACGGGTTTCCACCTGGACAAGGAGACAAACTTCATTATCCGCGCGCGCCAGATAATCGCGGTCGCGCCCCCAGCGCGACGCCCGGCTCATCGCGACGCCCCGAACTCCCGCGGGTGGATAACGGCACGCCGCGACCAGCTCGGCCGCCTGCGCCGCGCTGTTCACCATCGGGATCAGCAGAGTGCGGAAGCCGAGATCGAGATATTGCTTGATCAGCCAGGGCTCGCCCACCGGCGGGCGGGCGACAGCTTCCGCCGAGGTCTCCCCGATCGCCTGGAGCTGCGACAACAGCATCGGGACGTCCGTCGGACTATGCTCCCCGTCGAACATCAGCCAGTCGAAACCCGCCCCGGCGCAGATTTCCGCCGTATAGGCGCTCGCCAGGCCTTGCCACAGTCCTATCTGCGCCCGCTTGTCGAGGAGCGCCTGTTTGAAACGGTTCTTCATGCGAAAGAGATTCGGCGCAAAGCCCGAGCCTCGCCAGCAGAGTTTGCGTTATCGCGCGATAGCGAAAACCCATCGCCGTCATGCGTCAATGCCTTGGGCCGGCGACATACCTGCCCGGCAGACGAAAAACCCATTGATAAATCCAATGCCTTGCAAAGCATCTGCGAGCTAACACTCGGGTGTCGATACGCTTAGGCCAGCGGAAATTATCGATACAAAGACTGCAAGAGAGGGCCGGGAATGTTCCTACGCGACTTCGTGCGACGCTGCGCCGAAAAATTTCCCGATGAAATCGCCTATATCGACGCGGATCGACGCAGCAGCTGGGCGGAGATGCACGAGCGCTCGAGCCGACTGGCGCGCGTGTTTCAGGATCTTGGCATCGCCAAGGGGACGCGGACGGCGATCCTGTCGCACAACCGGATCGAGATCGCCGAGCATTGGTTCGCGTGCATGAAGACCGGCGCGGTTCGGGCGGGCCTGAACTGGCGCTATTCGACGCGCGAGATGATGCACGTCATCCGCGACTGCGATGCCCGCGCGATTTTCGTCGAGGCCAAATGCGCCGCCAGCCTTGCCGAACATTACGAGGAGCTTGCCGCCGAGGGGCGGATCATCATCGGGTTCGGCGGGGCGCATGATCTGCCGCTCGACTATGACAGGCTGGTCGCAAGCACGGACGCCAATCCGGACCTGCCGCCGCTCGAAGAAGAGGCGCTGGGCGCGATCGGCTACACTTCGGGGACCACCGGAAATCCGAAGGGCGTGCTGCTGAGCAACCGCAATTTGCTGACGTCGCTCGTCTTCAACAACATGGTCAACGGCTATACCAGGCAGGACGTGCGCGTTTACGTGACGAACCCGGCCGGCATCAACATCAACACGATGTGCATGAACATCATCACCGGAATGACGACGGTGCTGGAGAATTTCCAGGCCGAGCGTTTCCTAGATCTGATCGAGGAGCACCGCGTCACCACCGTCACCGTAGTCCCGACGATGCTGCGCCGCATCGTCGATGACGTGAAGACCGGCCATTGGGACACGTCGTCGCTGCGCCAGATCTGCTATGGCACGATGCCGGCGACGCCCGCGCTGATCCGCGACGCCTATGCGACGCTCGGCTGCGAGTTTCTCAACCGTTACGGCGTGTCGGAATCGACGGGCGCAGTCGCCCTGCTCGACAATCCCGGGCACCAGCAGGCGCTGGCGGGGGACGTCGCGCTGCTGCGCTCGGTCGGCAAGGCCATGCCGCACGCCGACATCCAGATCCGCGACGAGGAGGGCAATGAAGTCCCGCGCGGCGAGCTGGGCCTGGTGTGGATCGGCGGCGACACCGTCATGCAGGGCTATCTGAACCTGCCCGAACTCAATGCGAACACCGTCTTCGGTAAATGGCTGAAGACCGGCGACTTCGGCCGGATGGACGAGCGCGGCTATATCTTTCTCGGCGATCGCCAGCACAACATGATCGTGAGCGGCGGCTTCAACGTCTATCCGACGGCGATCGAGAACGCGCTGGCCGAGTATAAGGGCGTTGCCGAAGTCGCGGTGTTCGGCATGCCGCATCCGCAATGGGGCGAGGCGGTGGTGGCGGCCGTGACCGTTCGCGGCGACGCCAGCGTCACGCCGGAAGCGCTCGATCGGCATTGCCGCGAGAACGTCTCCAAGTTCGAAGTGCCGAAGCACATTGCGATCCTGCCCGCGCTCCCGCGTGGGAATACCGACAAGGTCGATAAGCGCGCGATTCAGGCAATGTTCACGCAGCCGGGCAAGCTGCCCTGGGCGATCGAGAAGGAGACGGCGTGATGGCCACCGCACCCGACATTCGGCCGACGGTCGACTATCGCCATCTGGTTCAGGACGGCCGGCTCCATGGCTCGCTCTACACCAGCCCGCAGATCTTTGCCGAGGAGATGGAGCAGATCTTCCATCGCGGCTGGAGCTTCGTCGCGCACGACAGCGAAATCCCCAACTCGGGCGACTTCGTCGTCCGGCGCGTCGGCACCCAGTCGCTGATCGCGTTGCGCGGCAAGGACGGCGAGGTCCGCGTCTTCTACAATCGCTGCCCGCATCGCGGCGCGACGCTGTGCCAGACCGCTTCCGGGCATCGCTCGCGGATCACCTGCCCCTACCACGCCTGGACCTTCGCGCTGGATGGCCGGCTGATCGGGCTTCCCGACGAAGGCGCCTATCCGCCCGATTTCTCCAAGGCGGATGCCGGCCTGACGCCCGTCGCCCGGATGGACAGCTATGGCGGTTTCATCTTCGTCAATTTGATCCCGAACCAATTGACGCTGCGCGAGCATCTCGGCCACGCCACGGAACTGATCGACGCCCTGCTCGGGCTTTCGCCCACCGGCCGCATCCAGCTCACCGCCGGGTGGATGAAGCACAAGATGCGCTCCAACTGGAAGATGATCGTCGAAAATCAGGTCGACGGCTATCATGCGCCGATGGTGCACGGTTCGCTGATCACCGCCAACCGCACCTTTGCGACCGTGCGCGACCGCAAGCCGACCTCGCCGACGCGGGTGCGCGATTTCGGCATGGGGCATTCCGATATCGACCATGCCAGCGACTATCGCGCCGCGGGGGACCGGCTGTTCCGCTGGACCGGCGGCATCGATCCCGAGCGGTTGCCGGTCTATGTCAAGGCAATGGACGACGCTTACGGCCCCGAGGACGCCCGCCGCCGGCTGATCGAGGGACCGCCGCACTCGATGCTGTTTCCCAACCTGTCGCTCGCCGAAATGAACATCATGGTGATCGAGCCGGTGAGCCCGCAACATTCGATCCAGTACACCATCCCGGTCTTCCTCGAAGGTGCCGACGATCTCAATGCGCGGACGCTGCGCCGCTGCGAAGGCGCGATGGGGCCCGCCGGGATGCTGATCGCCGACGATGCCGAAATCGGCGAGCTGACCCAGATGGGCGTCGCCAATCTGGAGCCCGAATGGATCATCCTGTCGCGCGGGCTGGGCAAGGAGGAAGTGCTCGCCAATGGCGTCAAGCTTGCCGGGCTGATGGACGAGACCAGCCAGCGCGGTTTCTGGAGCCATTATCGTGAAGTGATGGCCGCATCGCAGGAGGCAAGCCAGTGACGACCGCGACTCTCGAGCGGACGGCGCTAAGCGCCGCCGCCGTCGAACAGTTCCTCTATCTCGAGGCGCGGCTTCAGGACGAGCACCGCTATGACGAGTGGGAAGCCCTTTGGGCCGACGAAGATACGCTCTATTGGGTGCCGAGGCGCCAGGGCGCCGACCCGGCTCGCGAGGTTTCCTATGTCTATGACAATCGCGCCCGGCTCTCGAGCCGTATCCGGCAGCTCAATACCGGGGTCCGCCATTCGCAGGCGCCCCAATCCGGTCTGCGCCGCCTGATCTCCAATATCGAGATCGGCGAAAATGACGGCGAAGTCGAAGTGCAGTCCAACTTCATCCTGATCGAATCGCGGCGCGCCAATCTGACCACATGGGCCGGGCGCACGACGCACGTGCTGGTGCCGGCCGGCGACAGCTTCCGGATCAGGCGCAAGACGGTGGTCCTCGTCAATTGCGATGAGGCGATCGACAATCTGGCGTTCCTGGTCTGACCGGGCGCGGCGGACTCGACGCATCGATCATCGGTCTGGGCCGTGCCGGCCTGAACCGGGAGGACGGGCGAAGTGCGGCGGAGATGGCGCGCGAGGCCGTGATCGCCGCGGTGGCGGATGCCGGGCTGGCCACGGCTGCCATCGACGGCCTCGTCATATCCCGCACCAGCGGCGCGAGCGACGCTGTGCTGGGGCTGGACCTGCAACGCGCGCTCGGCCTGCGCGACCTCAAGCTCAACCGCATCGCGCTCTGCGAGGGCGCCAGCGCGCTTGCCGCGATCCAGACGGCGGCGCTGGCTTTATCCGCCGGCCTCGCGGACGTGGTCGCATGCGTGTTTGCCGACGCTCCCGTCACACCCGGCAAGCGGATGGGCGAGGCCTTTGGCCGGCTCAAGACCGGCGCCGGCATGGAAGGGCTGCGCTACAGCGCCGGGCTGTTCGGCGGCGCATCGGTCTATGCGCTCAGCGCCCAACGCTATCTGGCGCGACATGGCCTGAGTGAAGAGGTTCTCGCCGATGTCGCGATCACGACGCGGGCCTGGGCCGCGCTCAATCCCGACGCATCGTTTCGCAAGCCGCTGACCCGCGAAGCCTATTTCGCCGCGCGCTATATCGCCGAACCTCTGCGCCTGTTCGATTGCGCTGCCCCGGTCAACGGCGCGGTCGCGGTGATTGTCAGCCGGCGCGATCGCGCCGCCGACGGCGCACAGCCGGCGGTGCACATCCTTGCCAGCGCCGAAGGACATCCCGGCACACCGGACCGGCGCGGATTCGACCGTTCGCTCGACCATGGCGGCACCATCGCCGCGCGCGCGCTGTTCGCGGCGACTGGCCTGTCCCCTGCCGAAATCGACATCTGCCAATTCTATGATGCGTTCAGCATCGCGCCGCTGCTGGCGCTCGAAGCCTATGGCTTTTACGGCCCCGGCGAGGCGCGCCGGGCGTATGCGAACGGGGCCGCGGGCCCCGGCGGCAGCAGGATGCCGATCAACACCGGCGGGGGCCACCTGTCCGGCTATTATCTCCAGGGCATGACCCCGGTCGTCGAGGCGGTGCTGCAGGCGCGCGGCGCCGCGGGCGAGCGCCAATGCGCGCGGGCCGGAACGATACTGGTCACCAATGACGGTGGCCGGTTCGATTACCATGCCGGCATGATTCTCGGTGCTGCGGAGCATGGCCGATGACCCTCCCGATCCCCGCACCCGATGCTGCCTCCGCGCACTTCTTCGCAGCGCTCGACGAGGGGAGGCTGGAAGTGCTTCGCTGCGACAAATGCGCGACGGTCCATCTCGCGGTCCTGACCTGCGACGTTTGCGGTGGCGGCGCTTTCACTGCCGAGCAAGCCAGCGGCGGAGGTACGGTATACAGCTTCACCCGGCTCCACATCGCGCATCATCCGGCATTTGTTGACCGGCTGCCGGTCTGCGGCGGCATCGTCGAACTCGACGAAGGGCCGCGCCTGTTCGCGCCGCTGCTCGGCGACGAGCGCGCCGCGATTGGCACCAGGGTGCGATTCGAATTGCTGCCGGTCGGGGATCGCGCGGTCGCCGCGTTTCGCCTGATCGCGCCCGGAGAATGATCGATCGCATCGACCATCTCGTTCTGACCGTGGCATCGATCGACACGACATGCGCATTCTACTGCCGCGTCCTGGGCTTCGAGCGGCACGCAGCCGAGGGCAAGCCGACCGCGCTGGCGTTCGGCCATCAGAAAATCAACGTGCATCAGGCCGACCGGACCTTCGATCCGAAAGCGCGCCATCCAACGCCCGGCGCCGCGGATTTTTGCCTGATCACCTCCATGCCGATCGACGCCTTCGCGCTGCATCTGGAGCATTGCGGCGTCGAAATCGAAAAGGGGCCGATTGCGCGCGGCGGCGCCATCGGCGCGATGATGTCGATCTATTTCCGCGACCCCGACGGCAATCTGGTCGAGGTCGGCCAGTATCTCTAGCCGCTCGCGCCGGGCGCCGGCGCCAGGCCGCGATGCGCGCTGAATTCCGGAGATAGCGGCGGCACCGCGATGCCGAGCCGTTCGGCGACGATCTGGGTCGCGGTGTTGGCGTGCGCCATCTGCGTATCCGCCGGAAGCCGGCCGGCCTCGATTCCGATATCGGTCGCCCGGATCAACGTGGTGGCAATGAAGAACGCGCCAAGGAGAATGAAATAGTCGAGGTCGTGCACCTCCGCCCGCGCGGCATCGCAATAATGGCGGATCACTTCGGCCTCGCTCGGCCACCCCGGCAATCGTTCCATGCCGATACTCTCGGCATGGAAGCGGTCCATCATGATCCAATAGCCGATATCGAGGCTGCGCGGCCCGACAAGCGCCCCCTCCCAGTCCAGCACCGCCGCGATCGACCGGTCCGGCCTGAACAGGATGTTGCCCGGCCGCGCGTCTCCCCAGAGCAGCACATCGTCTTCGTCGTGGAGGCCCGGGCGATGCCGCAGCAGATAGTCGAGCGCCTGATCGGTGATCGGAAAGGCCCGGCCGGCGGCCGCCCAGCGATACCAGACGGCAAGCTGCCGCAGATGCCGGTCGATGCCGCGGCCATCCTCTTCCCCTGCAACAAGGAAAGGATGAGAATGCCGCCAGTCGATGGCATGGATACCGGCGACGGCATCGAGACCGTTGAATGCAAGCATGGTCCGTTGCTCCGAATCGAGCTCGGTCAGCAGGCCCTGGACGTGCATCGACGGACGGCCAAGCGGCGCGCGGCCTTCGATATGGCGCATGACGAGGAACGGGGCGCCGAGCACTTCGCCGGTTCCCTCGACACCCATCATCGCAGCGACCGGCACCGCGCTGTGCCGCGCGACTCCATCGATCATGCGATATTCCCGGACGATATCGGGGGTCAGGAACAGCTGGTTCCCGCGCTGTTCAAAGCGGACGACGAATCGTTCTTCGAGGAGATCGGGCGCGCGGCGGCAGTGGAAGCTCAGGAGCTCGCTCGACTGGCCGCCCGCCAATGGCTGCAACGAGGCGATCTCGCAGCGTTCGCCGAACGCAGGCTGGGTGCGCAGCCAGTCAGTCAGCCGCTGCTCGCGGTCAAGCGTCATGGGCGACCTGGATGAGAATTTTCGCATGCGGGCTGCCGTTTTGCGCCGCCCATGCCGCCTCGATATCGTCCAGCGCATAGGTCACGGTATCGATCGACCATTTGCCCGCCTCGGCATAGCCGAGCAGGCGCATGAATGCGGCCTGGCGCTCCGCGGCGGAGCGGATGAGTTCGCCGGTATCGACGCCATGATGATGCCGCCGCCGCAATTCGGTCAGCGTCAGGGTCATCGTCCGTCCGGCGCGGGTGCCGATGCTCATCAGCCGCCCGCCCTCGGCAACCGATCGCATCGCGGCTTCGGCCGGCGCCCCGAACAGGGGATCGAGCACGACATCATAGCCGCGATCGCCCTTTTCGGCCGCCAGCGCCGCATCGTCGTCGCCCTGCCCGAGCTGGACGAAGGCATCGACGATCCCGCGCTCCTTCAGACGCTGCAGCGCCTCCAGCGAGCGTGCCGCGCCAATGATCGCGCCTGCTCCCAGCTGACGTGCCACGAGCGCGCCGATCTGCCCGACCGGGCCCGTCACTCCGAGGATCAGCACGCGATCGCCCGATTGGATCCGCGCCTCTTCAAGCGGAATGATCGCCCCGATTCCGGCAAGGGCGAGCGCGATCACCTGGCGCGCGTCGGCATCCTCGGGGATCGGCCAGACCTCGGCCTCGGGAACCATTGTTATCTCCGACATCGCACCCTGTTGCGGGAGCGAATGGCCGAAATAGACGCGCGTGCCGTCGGCGAGCCGGCCAATGCCCTCACCGCCGACGATGTAGGGAAATACCGGGCTCTTATAGGTCCCGCGCACGCGCAGGACGTCCGTGGGCTGGAGCCCGGCCCATTCGACGCGGATGCGCAGCGCGCCCGGCGTTTCCGATGGTTCGGGAACGTCGCTCAGATAGGGGATCGTATTCAGGGCATCGACGACAGCGGCGCGCATTTCATTCTCCGTCTTGCAGCGGCCGCAGGACCGCTATTCGCCCCGGTAAGCGGCGTGTGCCACGTCGGACAGCATATCGAGATGGCGCGGCGTCCAGCCCAGCTCGGCGCGCGCACGGGGCGAGCTCGTGCGGCTGCACGTGCTCATGATGATGAGCGCGAGGAACTTGCCCCAGATTTTGGCGGCCTCGTCGAAACCGATGCTGCGTGTCGCGCAACCGAGCTGCGCGGCAACACGCTCGGCCAGCGTCCGATGCGCCACCTCCCCGGCGACACAGTGATAGAGCGCGGCCGGCGTGCCCCGCTCAATGGCCAGCGCATAGACTTCCGCCAGATCATCGACATGGACGTTCGAATAGAGGTTCAGTCCGCGCCCCAGATAGCAGACCTCGCCGGTTCGCGCGGCCGAAGCGTAGAAGGCCTCGATAAGCCCGCAACCGCCATGCCCCCAGATCATCGGCGGCCGCACCACCATTGCGCGCACGCCGCGATCCCCTGCGCTTCGCACCAGTGTTTCGGTCTCGACACGCCGGACGAGCCACTTGGACGGGACGAAATCGTCGGCTTCGGCGAAGCTGTCTTCGGACCAGTCGCCATCGGTCTTCTGGCTGAGCACGCCGGAGCCCGAGGTGAAGATCAGTGTCTTGCCGCCCCCCGCCAGCCGCTCGACCAATGCGGCGAGCGTATCGTGCTCGGGCTCGAGAAGCAGCTGCGCCGCATAAACCACCGCGTCGGCGTCCGCGATTGCCCGATCGAGCGTGTCGAGTTCGGTCAGATCGCCGATCACCGGAAGCGCGCCCAGCCCGGCCACGCGTTCGGCCGCGCCGGCCGAGCGCGCCGTTCCCGACACCGCGTGCCCCGCGCGCACCAGCCTTTGCGCGATATGCGATCCGATATAGCCGGTCGCGCCGATCACAAGGACCTTCATGGGCCAACCCTGTCGGTCCGCGCGGCAACTTCAAAGACCCTGCGAAGGGACTGTTGCGCCGGCCACAGCCGGGCGAGATACGGGGTGTTCAGCTAAGCCAAAAGGAAGGCAGGTGATGTCCGATCGCGTTGACGCCGATACCTTGCCGCGCCATCCGACCCTGCCAAGCCCAGCCTATTCGAGATACGCCATCGGCCTGTTGATGGTCGTGTACATGCTGAGCTTCCTCGACCGCCAGGTGCTTTCGATCCTCGCCGAGCCGATCAAGCGCGACCTCGGGCTGGCGGACTGGCAGGTCGGCGCCTTCAGCGGCCTGGCGTTCGCATTATTCTATACGCTGGTGGGCATCCCGGTAGCGCGGCTGTCCGAGCGCGGGCATCGGCCTTACATCATCGCGGCGGCAATCAGCGTCTGGAGCCTGTTCACGATCCTGTGCGGCTTCGCGCGGAGCTTCTCGCACCTCGCGCTGGCGCGAGTCGGCGTCGGCACCGGCGAGGCGGGATGCACGCCTCCGGCACTGTCGCTGATCGCGGACTATGTGGCACGCGAGCGGCGATCGTCGGCGGTTGCGATCTATATGGCCGGCGCGCCCGCCGGCGCACTGCTCGGCATGGTTATCGGCGGCCTCGTCGCGAGCCACTGGGGATGGCGGACCGCATTCTTCGTCGCCGGCGCGCCGGGCATCCTGGTTGCGATCCTCGTCGCGCTCACCTTGTTCGAGCCGCGCCTCACCGCGCCGGCGCGGCCTGCCCCGGCTGCGGGGGAAAGCAAGGAAACGTTCACATCGACGTTGAAGGTCCTGCTGGCCAAGCGCACCTATCGCTTCATCGTCGCCGCGGTGACGATGAAGGCATTCCTCCAATACAGCGTGCACGCCTTTCTCGGATCCTTCTTCTTCCGGAATCACGCGGCCGAGCTCGCCTCGATGGCAAGCGGTTTCGGGCTCAAGCCGGTCGGCTTTCTGGGGATCATGCTGGGGCTCGTCCTCGGCCTGTCCGGCGTGGTCGGATCGGTCCTTGGCGGCAGATTCGCCGATCATTTCGCCCGCCGCGACATTCGCGCCCATATGACGATCCCGGCCATCGCGGTGCTCATCGGCACGCCCTTCTACGTCGCCGCCTTCCGGGTCGATTCGCTGGCGCTGGCGTTCGCCTTGCTGCTCGTGCCGGGCACGCTCAACGCGATGTATTACGGCCCGGCTTATGCGATCGTCCAAGGGCTGGTTCAGCCGTCGATGCGCGCCACCGCCACTGCCGTTTTGCTATTCGTGATCAGCCTGGTGGGTCTGGGGTTCGGCCCGCTCGCAGTCGGCGTGCTGAGCGACGTGCTGGCGGCGCGGGGTCTCGGCGAAGCCGGCGGCATCCGCTGGGCGCTTACGCTCTCGGTTCTGGTCGCGATACCTGCGGCGCTCTGTTTCCTGGCGGCTCGCAAGAGTTTGAAAGCCGATCTCGTGAGCTGACACCACCGACCATGCCACCAAGAGCCGTCATTCAACAAAGCTCGGCCTTAAGACGACCTGCATTCGGCAGGAGAGGATAGCGATGAATTTCAAGCAAGCCCTGGCCGCTCTCGACAGTGCACCGCATTGGCGGAAACGCGCGCCCTATCTGGAGGCCTGGCGCCAGGCCGGCCTTCACAGCGCGAAGCTTACCGGCGAGCGGATCGCCGAGCGTGTGGCGGAAAATCCCGACATCCCCATCGTCTTCGGATCGCGCGAGCGCCCGTCGCAGGCAACCGCCGCGGAGCTGCTTCGCGAGAGCTACGAAGTCGCCGCCGCATTCCACCGTCTCGGGCTGCGCGAAGGCGACGTGCTGGTGTCGCAGATGCCGAATTGGCGCGAAGGCACGCTGACCCTGCTCGCCTCGCTTCACCTCGGGCTGATCTTCGTGCCGATGGTCCACATCTACGGATCGGCCGAAATGACCTTCATCATCAATACCGTCGGCGCCAAGGCCGTGGTGGTTCCCGATCGCTGGAAGAAGATCGATTACGGCGCCCGCATCGCCGGGTTCGGCGACGTGCCGACGCTGGAGCTGGTGATCGTCGTCGGCGACGAGCCGATGCCGGGCGTGGTCACCAGATGGCGCGATCTCGAGCGCGATGCCATTCAGCTTCCCGCGCTGACGGCGACGTCCGACGACCCGTGGCTGATCATGTTCACGTCGGGCACGACCTCGGCGCCCAAGGGCGTGGTCCACACCCACAACAGCTTCGGCGCCGAGGTGCCGCTGTTTCCGACCGTCCCGTCGCCGGCGGGGCGCGCCAAATTGCTGCCGCTGCCGGCCGGGCATAGCGCCGGAGTGATCGCGGCGCTGCGCCCGTTCCTCGCCAGCGACGCGTGCCTGATGATGGACGCGTGGGACGAGGAGCTGGCCGTCGAGCTGATCAAACGCCATCGCCCGGATCGGGCCGGCGGCGTGCCGTTCATGATTTCGTTTCTGCTGGACCGGGCGGCCGAACTCTTCCCCAATGGCCTCGTCCAGCTGTCCGTCGGCGCGGCCAGCGTGCCCTCGACGCTCATGCAGCGCTGCGAGGAGCATGGCTGGCCCGGCACGCGCACTTATGGCTCGACCGAGCACCCGACGATTTCCGGCGCGATTCCTTCCGATCCGTTCCAGAAACGCGCCACCACCGATGGCCGCCTGCTGGCGGGGGTGGAGGTCCGGCTCGTCGACGACGACGGCGCGACGGTGGGCGAGGATGTGCCCGGCGAGATCGTCAGCATGGGCCCCGAGCTGTTCAAGGGCTACCTCGACCCTGCGCACAACGCGGGCGGCTTTGCCGAGGATGGCTGGTTCCACACGGGGGACATCGGCCAGCTCGATGCCGACGGCTATCTGCGGATCGTCGATCGCAAGAAGGACATCATCATCCGCGGCGGCGAGAATATCTCGTCGAAGGAAGTCGAGGACGTCCTGACGCTTCACCCGGCTGTCGCCGAGGTCGCGGTGGTCGCATGGCCCGACGAGCGGCTTGGCGAGAAGGTCGGCGTCTTCGTCCGGCTCAAACCCGCCGCCGCACTTTCCATCGACGACATCGCGGCGCACTTCGCGGCTGCCGACATCGCCCGCCAGAAGACGCCCGAGCGCCTTGTCATCGTCGATGATTTCCCGCGCACGCCGGCCGGAAAAATCTTGAAGACGGAGCTGCGCGAGCGTGTCCGATCGCTCGCCCAGGAAGGGACCCCCGCATGAATCTCGAACTGTCCGAAGATCAGGAGATGCTGAAGGACGCGCTCACCCGCGCGTTCGCGAAAGCCTCTCCCCCGGCACGAATTCGCGAAGCCGAGGGTTCCGGCCACGACGCGGTCACCTGGCAGGCGTTTGTCGAAATGGGCCTGCCATTGCTGCGGGTTGCGGAAGCGCATGGCGGCGCCGGCGCCAGCCTGATGGACGCCGTGGTCGTCGCCGAGGTGTTCGGTGAGTTCGCGCCGGTGATCCCGGCGCTCGACGTCATTGTCGCCGCGCGCCTGCTGGCGCGTCTCGGCGGCAATGTGGCCGGCATCGCCGAAGGCAAGATCGCCGCACTCGCCCTGCGCCCCGGAGACGGTGCCGCGCAGCTGATCGCCGCGGCAGGCGTTTGCGACAGCGTCCTGTTCGTGAGCGGCGCGGAAGTGCGGGTCGCCGCCGGGCCCTTCGGGGAGCCGGAAGCCAATATCGGCTCGAGCGCGGCACGCCGGATAGTGCTGGGTCCCGATATCGGCACGGCGCTGGCATCGGGGCCGGACGCGGTTGCCGCGTATGAGGCGGCGATCGACGAATGGAAGCTGCTTAATGCCGCCGCCACGGCGTCCGCCGCGCGCAAGGCGATCCTGCTCGCGGCCGACTATGCCAAGGAGCGCCATGCCTTTGGCCGGCCGATCGGCGGCTATCAGGGCCTCGCGCACCCGCTGGCCGAAGCGCATTGCGAAGTCGAGGGCGCGGCGCTCCTCGTATGGCGGACCGTCGAGGCGCTGAGCAACGGCACCGCCGAAGCCGGCGCGATGGTGCGGATGAGCGCGTGGTGGGCGGCCGAAGCCTGCCGTCCCGCCGTGATCAAGGCGATGCGCGTGTTCGGCGGCTATGGCATGACCATGGAATATGACGCGCAGATCTATTTTCGGCGCGTCACGCAATGGTCGTTGCTCGCGGGCAATCCCGACGACGACCTGCCGGTGATCGCCGATCGCTTGTGGTCCGGAGCGGCGGCCGCGCTGCCGGACGCCGGCGCCACGGCGATCAGCTTCGAATATCCGGAAAGCGCGCTGCAGATCGCGGCCACGGTACGCGCGATATTCGCCGACCATGCCACGTTCGAGCGGCGCGAGCAGCAATTCGTCTCCGACGATTTCTTCGATCCCGAACTGTACCGCAAGCTCGCGGCGATCAATTTGCTCTATCCGGACTGGCCGGTCGAACATGGCGGGAGCGCCTGCGATCGCTTCTCGGTTTCGGCGATCAAGAAGGTGTTCACCGAATTCGACTGGGGCCATGTCGTCATTTCGGTATCGGACATGCTGGGCAAGATGGTGCTCCATTTCGGCTCGGAGGAAGCGAAGGCGGAAATCCTGCCCAGGCTGGCCGCCGCCGAAGCCTATGCCGCATTGGGCTATTCGGAGCCGTCCTGCGGCTCGGACATCTTCGCCGCCCGCACCAAGGCGGTCCGCGATGGCGACGATTGGGTGATCGACGGACAAAAGATGTTCACGTCGCAGGGGCATCTCGCGCAATATGCGCTGATGCTGACGCGAACCGGCGAGGACAAGCATGGCGGCGTGACGCTGTTCGCGCTGCCGCTCGATGCCGCGGGCTATCGCTGCGACGAGATCAAGACGATCGGCAACGAGCGGACCAACACCACATTCTACGAAGGCGTGCGCGTTTCCGATGTGTACCGGCTGGGCGAAGTCAATGGCGGGGTGAAGGTGCTGGCCGCGGCGCTGACGATGGAGCAGGGTTCGGGCGACCATTATGTCGGGGCGATCAAGAACATGCTGGAGGGCGCCGTGGAATGGGCGCGCGGCGCGCAGCGCGGCGGCGGGCCCGCGATCGAGAATCCGGGCATCCGCGCCGGGCTGGCGCGCTCGGCGGTGCGCCTCGAAGTGGTCGACGTGCTGAGCCGCCGGACCGCCTGGGGGGCCGGCGTAGACAAGCCCCGCAAGCATTACGGCCCGACCGCAAAGCTGTTCGGCAGCGAAAGCTGGGTGAAGTGCGGATCGGAACTCATGGCCCTCGCCGCGCCCGATACGCTGCTGCAAGGCTTTACGGCGACGGGACGGATCGAGCAGGACTATCGGCGCTCGGTGCCGAGCACGATCTACGCCGGCACCAGCGAGGTGCAGCGCAGCATCGTGGCGGAGGCGGGCCTTGGCCTGCCGCGAACAAGGACCTGACGATGGCCGACACGCACACCATTTTGGAGCGCCAGGGAGCGATCCTGACCTTCGCCTTCGATCGGCCGGACAAGTACAACGCCTTCACCCGGCCGATGCTGGCGGCGTTGCGGGATGCGTTCGAGACGTTCGCCAACGATGCCGATCTGCGCGTGCTGCTGATCCGCGCCACCGGCCGCTATTTCTCCTCGGGCATGGACGTGACCGCGCTTGGCGCCGGGCCGGCGGACGAAGGGCCTTCGGGGTTTCGCCGGCGCTATCGCGAAAGCGCCTGGCATCAGCTCTATGACGAGTTCGAAGCGATCGAGAAGCCGATCGTCGTGGCCCATCAGGGCCCGTGCCTCGGCGCCGCGCTGGAGATGTCGCTGTCGTGCGACTTTCGCCTCGCGAGCGACGCCGCGCATTATGCGCTTCCCGAACTCAACATGGGCATGATCCCCGGATCCGGCGGCACCAGCCGGCTGGTGCGGATGATCGGTGGGCATTGGGCGCGTTATATGATCATGGCCAATCGCCCGATCGGCGCCGATCAGGCGCTGACGGTGGGCCTGGTCCACGAGATTTATCCCGCGGCCGAGTTCGACCGCCGCGTCGACGAGTTCTGCCTCTCGCTGGCCGGGCAGCCCCCCGAAGCGCTGGCGGCCGCCAAGCTGGCGATCGAGCTCGCCGCCGACCTCGACCGCACCCAGGCGCGCAACGTCGAACGACTGGCGAACAGCAGCCTGTTCGGGCGCGAGGAGCAGGCGCGCGTCTTCGCAGCGCTCCGCGCACGCTTTTCCAAATCCAGCTGAAATACTTCGAACAGGCGCCGGCAAAATACCTCACGATCTCGGTCGTCTTACGACGATTTATCCGTCTATATGTAAAATAGTCCGTGCCCGTGTATTTGCAGCTAATAGCGCTGCACGATGTTGACGAAGCCGAACCGATGCATGATTTTCGATTTTGTCGCCTATGACAATTATAGATATTCTATATCAACTTGGGAAGCGCGGCATGAATCGCGAATTCATTCGTAAGGCCGTTGAAGAGGCCGACCTCAACGCATTGCGCCTGGCGCTCCTGCAAGCCACTGGCGATCCGGAGTTCGCGTCGATCCCGGTCACGCGGATCGACGTGCGCGCCGGCGCGGGCACGACCTACGTCGTCGCCGAGGATCATCGCCAGCGACTGATCGAGCGGGCGGTCGAGTTCCTCAGCGACGATCTCGGCAAGCATGCGATCGGCGTGCCCAGCGACGAACATCTCCGCGCGATGATGGAGCTCGTCGCCGGCGGCAAACCGATCGGCGACAGGGATTTCGATATCCGCAAGCCGGTCCCGGCGTTCGATGCCTATCCGCGCTGCGCCAATTGGCGCGACGGGCCGGTGAAGCTTCCGGAGGGCTTCCAAGTGGTCATCGTCGGCGCGGGGTTTAGCGGCCTGGGCATGGCGGTCCAGCTCGAGCGCCTCGGCATTCCCTACACGATCTACGAACGCCGTTCGGAGATCGGCGGCACGTGGAGCATCAACACCTATCCCGATGCCCGCGTCGATACGCCCAGCGCGATGTACGAGTTCAGCTTCGAGAAGCTGTACCCCTGGACCGAGCATTTCGCCCGTCAGGCCGAGGTTCGCGCCTATCTCGAGCATATCGCCCGCAAGTTCGCCATCTTCGACAAGATCCGCTTCAATCAGGAGATCAAGGGCGGGCGCTTCGACGAAACCGACTCGCTGTGGCGGCTCGACATCGTCGATGAGGCCGGCGCGCAGAAATCGGTGGCCGCCAATCACGTCGTCAGCGCATCGGGCCTGTTCTCGACGCCCCGAGCGCTGGCAGTCGAAGGCGTGGACCGGTTCGAGGGCGAGATCGTCCACAGCACCGAATGGGACGAGCGGCACAGCGCCGCGGGCAAGACGGTGGCGGTGATCGGCAACGGCTCGACCGGCGTGCAGCTTCTCGACCGGATCTCGGACGATGCGAAGCGGACCTATGTGTTCCAGCGCACGCCGCAGTGGATTACCCCGCGCGAACGCTATGGCGAAGCGATGAGCGCCGGTGACAGCTGGCTGCGCCGGAACATGCCCTATTACTGGAACTGGACGCGCTACACCGGCACGCTGCCGGTCCTCAATCTATACCAGTTCCTCGTGCCCGACCCCGAATGGCAGGCGGCGGGCGGCCTGATCAACCAGCCGAACGACGCGCTGCGCGAGGCGATGACTCAATATATCGTCCAGCAGGTCGATGGCCGGCCGGACCTGGTCGAGAAGCTCGTCCCGCGCCACGCGCCTTTCTCGCGGCGCTTGATCGTCGACAATGGCTGGTACCGCTCGCTGCTCAAGGAGGATGTCGAGCTGGTCACGGCGCCGATCAGCCGCCTGACTCGCACGGGCATCGTCACTACCGACGGCGAAGCCCGCGATGTCGATATGATCGTTACTGCGATCGGCTTCAGCGTCGAGAAATATGTGTGGCCATCGGATTATGTCGGCAGAGGCGGGGTGCATCTTCAGGAGCGGTGGAGCCGGGACGGCGCCCGCGCCTATCTGGGCATGATGATCGACGGTTTCCCCAATTTCTTCGTGCTCTATGGCCCCAATTCGCAAAGCGTCAGCGGCGGCGGCGGCACGATCCCGACCCAGATCGAAATGTGGACCAAATATGTCGCGCAGGTGATCGTCGACACGATCGAGCACGGCCAAGCCGCAGTGGAAGTGACCCACGCCGCCTTCGAATCCTATAACGAACGCATGGACGAGGCCGCCACCGGGCTGATCTGGCTGACCGACACGGCATCCACCGACCGGAATTATTACGTCAAGGACGGGCGCCTGCAGGTCAATATTCCATGGCATTATCAAGTCTGGCACGAGATGCTGGCCAGGCCCGATCTTTCCGATATGGCATTGACCGGCGGGGAGCCTCAGGGGATCGCGGAATTCGCCTCGCCCGTCAGGCTATCGGCATAGCGGCGCAGTTGTGCGCCGAGCTCCGCGGTTCGCGGCTCCATATGTTCGGGTTGGCCGGCCAGGCCGAGCACCAGCTGGATGCCGGCGGCCGGACGCGGCAGCGCCAGCGCGATCGAGAACAGCCTGTCGCCAAGCCCGCAGGCGAAACCCCTAGCCCGTGTCGCATGGACGGACGCGCGAAGCTCTTCACGGAATGCGTCGTCGATGTGCCGGGCCTCGGGCGTGCGGTCGATCCATCGCTCGATCTCGCGGTCATCGTGCGCGGCGAGAAAGGCCGCGCCCAGCGTCGAGCTCGTGATCGATACGCGGCTGCCCTTGCGCACCAGCCCGCTCAGCCCCGGCGGCGTGGCCACGTCCACCAATTGCAGCCACCCGCCCTGCGGCGCGGCGAGCGTGACGATCTGGCCGGTTCGCACCGCGACCGACGCGACCAGCTTGCTCAGCGCGTCCCCGCCGAAATAATTCTCGGCCAGCCAGTTGGCGAAGCCCATCAGCCGGGGCGAGGGGCGATAGACCTTTCCCTCGGCATCAATGAGAAGATAGGCGGCATCGACCATCGACTTGAGCAGCTGATCGGCGCTGGACGGATGCAGATCGAGCGCGTGCGCGATATCGGTCGCGCGCAGCGGGCGGCGCACCGCCGCGAAATGCTCGAGCACATCGAGCGCGCGCACCGCCGATTTCGAGATGTTCCGGCGCTCGCCGGGGTGCCGGATATCGCTGCTGGTGTGCCGGACGCTGCTGTCATGGGGATCGTGATCCATCGCGCCCTCTCCTACCTGCGAAACGCGCGCTTGTCCCCTGTGACGGGTGTTGAGCGCGGGCGATCGGGGCGCCTATTCCAGCCTTCGGAATCTCTAATGCCGCAGAGGCGGGGATGTCGCGACCAATGAACGATCCGGGACCCCACACGCCGACCGCACCCTCCTTCGAGCTGTCTCCGCCGAGACCCGGATCGCCCGCGCCCGACGCCCTGCGCGAACGGCGCACCATGTCCCTGCCCGGCGGATACCCGGTCGATGCGCGCATCGTCACGCGCGAGATCCAGCTCGGGCCCTTGTCGGGAATCTCCTGTACGCCGCCCGATGCGCACGGGGTGCTTTTCCACATGCATGGCGGCGGCTTCCGGCTGGGCTCTCCGGCCCGGAGCCAGCCCTTTGCCGCGACGCTGGCCGCGCGGCTGGGCTGCACCGTCATCCTGCCGGCTTATCCGCTCGCCCCCGAAAACCCGTTCCCGGCGGCGCTGGCCGGGTTGCGCAAAGCGCTGGCGTCGGTGCAGGCGGACGGCCCGCTGGTGATCGGAGGCGATTCAGCGGGCGGCAATCTCGCCGTCGGCCTGTGCCTGCTCGGTGCGGCGGCCGATGCGTTGTTCCTGATCTCGCCCTGGCTAGACCTTCGCGTGGTTTCCGATGGCTATGATCGCAGCGCTGCGACCGACCGGCTGTTTTCCCGCGCCATGGCGATAGAGGCGCGCGACATGTACCTTCAGGGGCATCCGGCCGACGATCTCCTCGCCTCCCCGCTCCTCGCCCCGCTCGATGCCTTGCCGGACAGTTTCGTGCTGGCCGGGGGCGTCGAGGTGCTGCTCGACGATAGCCTGGCCTTCGCGGCGCGGCTCGCCGCTGCCGGCGTCGACGTCGAGTGCCGCATCGTTCCCGACATGCAGCATGTCGCGCCGACCTTTGGCCCCGACTGGCCCGGCGCGGCGGCGGGGCTCGAGGCGGGCATCCAGTTTCTGAAGCGCCAGTTCGCGCGGCGATAAACCCCGCCGCCGTCATCAAGGCGGCGGCAAGAAGGATGAAGAGAATGACTGGAACCACCGACATGTTTGGCCTGTCCGGCAAGACGGCGATCATCTGGGGCGGAGGCCAGGGCATGGGCGAGAGCTCCGCAATCTATCTCGGCCGTGCCGGCTGCCGCCTGGCGATCGTCGATGTGAACGAGTCCCGCGCCGGGGAAGCCGCCGCGCGGCTGGCCGCGCAGGGCCTCGACGCGATCGGGCTGGTCGCCGACATCACCAACGAAAGCGACGTCGAGCGCGCCACCGACCAAGCCGAAGCGGCGCTGGGGCCCATCGATATCATGGTGACGATCGTCGGCGCATCGAGCTGGAAGCCCTTGCTCGATGTCACCGACGCCGATTGGTCGCGCGAACTCGATCTCAACCTCAAATCGGTGCTGTACAGCGCGCGGGCGGCGGCGCGGCGGATGTTGGCGTCGGGGCGCAAGGGCACGATCATCGCCGTCAACTCGGTCAGCGGCCTGACCTCGGCGCCCTTCCATGCCCCTTATGGTGCGGCAAAGGCCGGCCTGATGAACCTCGTCCGGTCGATGGCGGTGGAATGGGGTCCGGACATCCGGGTGAATGCCGTCGCGCCGGGAACGATCGTCACCCAGCGGCTTCCCAAACAGGCGTCCGAAGACGATCCCGCCAGCCCCTTCCGCCGCCGCATCCCGCTGCAACGCCGCGGCACGACCGACGAGATCGGCAAGGGCGTCCTGTTCCTCGCCTCCGATCTCGCCAGCTATGTCACCGGGCAGACCTTGCCGGTGGATGGCGGCTGGATGGCGGCCTGGCTGTTCGACGTGCCGACCGAGGCGTCGCGGCCGACCAAGCTGGCGGAATAAAAAAGGGGCGTTCAACCGAACGCCCCCCCCTTTGCCTGTACGGATACCTAGAAGGACACCCGCAATTCGACGCCGCCCATCCGCGGCGGCCCCGGCCACGCGCTGAGCAGGCCGATCACGTTCACCAGCGCAAACTTGCCGGCATAATATTTCTCGTTGGTGAGGTTGGTGACGAACGCCCCGAGATCGAACGGCGCACCGAACGGCCGGCGCCAATCGGCGCGCGCGCTGACAAGGCCGTAAGCGTCGGTCACGCCGACCGTATTGAGGCACCAGCGCTCGATATTGCCCGGGCCGCAATTCAACGAATTCGAATCCGTGGTCTGGACGCTGCTCTGGTAGCTATAGGTCATCGACACCGATGCCTCGCCCTTGTCCGGCGACATCGGAACGTTCAGCTTGGCCGTCCCGGTGAACATGTGTTCCGGCGCATAGGAGAAGCGCGCGCTCGAATTGTCGACGGTAACCGGCCCGCCGGTGGTGTTGAACACGTTGCTGTAGCTGTCGTAGCGCGATCGGGTGAGCGCATAGGATGCCGACAGCGTCACGATCCGGTTGATGTTGATGTTGAGGTCGGTCTCCACGCCGTAGACATGCGCTTCGGCGGCGTTGCGATCCTGCGCGGCGGTGACGCCGTTCAGCACCAGCGTGATGTTGCGCTGGAGATCCTTATACGCACCGTAATAGCCGGCGACGTTGAAGCGGACCGAGGTGTCGCCGAAATGGAACTGGTTCTTCGAGCCGATTTCAACGTCGTTGACCAATTCGGGGCGGACGTCCGGCGAGGTCGCGGATCGGGCGGAACCGGCACGGTATCCGCGGCGATGCGCCACATAGACCAGATTGTCCGGCGTGAACTGATAGTTCAGGCTGATATCCCAGGTCGGCTGGGTGAACTGCGCCTCGGTCTTGAACGAGCATAGCGAACGATCGGTCAGGTTGGCGATCACCACGGGCACGCCGCTCGCCAGGCACACATAAGGCTGGGTGACCGTTGCCGACAGCGCCCGCTGCTGGCGGACGTGCGAGTCGATCGTTCGCGTATCCTTGGTGATCCGCCCGCCGAACGAGAGGCTCAGGCCCTGGGCGATGCCCGGCAACTTGATATTGGCATGCGCGAACGCCGAAATGCTGTCGTTCTTGCCTGTCAGGTCGGTGAAGTTCAGCGGAAGCGCGTTGAAGGTCTGCGCGTTGGTGAAATCGTCGCCCTTCTCGGTCGAGTAAAAGGCGCCGAGGACGTAGTCGACATTGCCGTTCTCGCCCTGGAGCTGCAATTCCTCGCTGAACTGGGTGCCGTTGTAGCTGCCGAAGGTGTTGAAGATTCCCAGGCCGGAACCGTCGGCAAAGGTGCTGAAATTATTCTCGATATCGCGATAGGCGATGATGTTTTTCAGGCGCGCCGAACCAAGCAGGCCGAGGTCCGAGCCGAGCTCGATCGTCGTATTGTTCTGGATCGACAGCACCTTGTCCTTGTTCCGCGCCTTGAACAGCTCGCGATACTCGTAGAAGCCGAGTGCATTGCTGGCGGTGAGCTCGGCCTGGACGGCCGGGGCGAGCGCGGCCACGGGGAAGGTGCTGGAATTGAAGCCGATCAGCTTCGGCTGGAAACCGATGACGTCGCTATGGAAATAAGTGCCGATGAAATCGGAGGTGATGCCCCCGCCGGGGGTCAGCCGCAGCGTTGCGCGCAGCGAGGTGTTGTCCTCGTCCCAGCTGCGCTCGCCTGGCCGGAGCACGTTGCTGAAATAGCCGTCCATCTTGTGATATTTGCCGGCGACGCGAAGCTGGGCGACGTCGCTGATCGGGATGTTTACCATGCCTTCGAGGTCGCGCATGCCGAAATTGCCGGCCGAGACCTGGCCATAGCCCTCAAAGTCGCGTGAGGGAGCGTTGGGCGTCAACAGGATCGCGCCGCCAGTGGTATTGCGGCCGAACAGGGTTCCCTGGGGGCCCTTGAGGACCTGGACCGATTGCAGATCGAACACTGCCTGCGCCGAACCGGCCGAGCGCGCCGTGCCGACTTCGGCGAAATAGACGACGATCGCGGGATCGGCGGTGATGCGCGTCGCGTTCGCGCGCTGACCGCGGATCTGGTAGGCCGGCCGGGTGGTGCCCAGCGAAGTCGGAGTGACCGTCAGGCCCGGCGCAAGGCGCGGCAGATCGACGAGCGACTGGACATTCTGCGTCCGCAGCGTCTCGGTCGAAAGCGCCACCACGGAGACGGGGACGGCCTGAAGGCTTTCCTCCTTGCGGCGGGCGGTGACGAGGATTTCGCCGTCCTGTTCCGCGCGGGCAGCTTCCGCCTCGTCGCCCTGCGGCGCGGCTGTGACGGCGGGGCTCGTTTGCGCCAGCGCCATCGACGGCCAGGCGATCGCGCCAAGGGCTACGGAAGCACTCAGTGCAACCGCACGCGTCCTGGAAATCTTGGTCATGTTTCAGTCCTCTCCCGAGATGGCGGTTGGCGTCGCCGGTCCAGGCTTGGCGTGATTGTGAGCGGATTCCCCGCCGCCGAGCCCGTTGATCGAGCCCGCCACCAGGAAGCACCGCACTATTTCACGCGTACCTTTGTTCTGACCGAGACGTAGATCGACGGCCTTTGGGAACAATCCCCCCCGCAGGGGACAGACAGCGCCGGCACGGCGCGTAGGATCAGGACGAAGCGGATCGCCTGGGAGAGGGTAAATGCTGAGTCGCGAACAAAATGACGATCTCACGCGGGTCGAGGGCGAGGCGCCGATGGGCGCGCTGCTGCGAAGCTGGGCATGGTTTCCCTTCGCCATTTCCGCGCAGCTGGTAGCAGGCGAGGCGCCGCTGCGCGTCCGGCTCCTCGGCGTGGACTATGTCGCGTTCCGCGCGCCCGATGGGCGCATCGGCTTCATCGACGAGGCATGCCCGCATCGCGGCGTGTCCATGGCGCTGGCGCGAAACGAGGGCTGCGTGCTGCGCTGCATCTTCCACGGCTGGGCAGTCGACGTGACCGGCCGCGTCGTCGAGGCGCCGACGCACCAGGGCGACACCACTGCGTTCCTGAAAGGGATTCGCTCGCGCCAATATCCCGTGCGCGAACAGAGCGGCCTGGTCTGGGTGTGGCTGGGCGAGGCTCCGGCGGCCGACTTCCCGGACCTCCCCTTCTTCACGCTTCCCGACGACCATGTCTGGATGACCGTCACCAAGGTCGATTGCAACTGGCTGCAGGGCGTCGAAGGCTCGCTCGATTCGGCGCATGTCGGCACGCTGCACCAAAGCTGGGTGCCGCGTCTTGCCGCCAGCGTCTCGGGCGGCGCCACGATCGGGCTGGCACTCAAGGCGGTCGCTCCGCGATACGAAATCGCGCGCACCCCGTTCGGGCTCAGTGCCTCCGCGGTCAGGCCGCTGGAGGACGATTCCACTTATGTGCGGACCACGCAATTCGTCGCCCCCTTCATCAATCTGGTGCCCGGCACCGGCCGCAACGAAGGCTCGATCTTCATCGGCGTGCCGGTGGACGACACGCACCATTTGCTGTTCTTCGGATATTTCTCGGAATCGCTCGTGCTCGACGACGATTCTCCCCGCGTCCGCGCATTGATCGGCAACGACCGGCTCGATCCCCGCAACTTCGCGCCCTTCAAGGGATCGCGCGAGGACAATTGGGGACAGGACCGGGCCGCCATGGCGGCGGGCCATTTCACCGGCTTTACCGATAATCTGCTCGAGGAGGACATCGTCGTCCAGGTGAGCATGGGCCCGATCGTCGATCGCACCCGCGAGCATCCCTCGTCGAGCGACGTCGCGATCGTCCAGGCGCGGATGCTGCTGCTGCGCGCATTGCGCAACCACCGCGCCGGCTTGCCGCCGCTGGCACCCAATCATGGCGAATGGACTGCCGACGACGCGTTTCCGGTCGATCGCCTGGTCGCCGCGGGCGAGGATTGGCGCGCGGTTCCCGAACCGGCGGCCTGAACGCAGCAAGGCCGCCGATCGCCTGGTGATGGCGATCGGCGGCCTCGCTGGTATTCAGGGTACGTGGCGGAAGATCATCTGCGCGACGCAGGCCGGCTTATCCGCGCCCTCGCGCTCGACGGTGTATTCGACGATCGTCTGGAACATCTGGCCTACCGGCTCGAAGCTCAGGACCTTGGCCGTTACCCGCAGCCGCGATCCCACCGGCACCGTGCTCGGGAAGCGCACCTTTTCGTATCCATAGTTCAGGCCCATCTTGAAGCCGTCGAACTTGAACATGCCCTTGTTGAGGTCGGCGATCATCGACAGCGTCAGCAGGCCATGCGCGATGGTGGTGCCGAACGGGCCGGTCCTGGCGCGCTCGACATCGACATGGATCCACTGGCGATCGCCGCTCGCGCTGGCGAACTCGTCGATGCGCTCCTGGGTCACTTCCACCCACTCGCCCGGCCCAAGCGTCTTGCCGACCAGCCCGGGCAGCGACTCGCGGCTGAATAAGGTCGTCATCGCGCTCAGCCTCCCATCCGCAGGCCGGGCGCGCGCGTTCCGAACAGGTCGGTCGCGAGGATCTTGCCGATTTCCTCGGTCTTCCAGCGCTTGCCGCCGCTGGTGATGCCGGCCGCCTCATGCCATCCCTTGAGCACGGAGAGCCGATCGCGAACCGCGCGGATGCACTGGCCGCTGACCATCTGCGCCTCGTCGCTGGCAAGCCAGGCGACGGCGGGCGAGCCGAGCGACGGATCGAGCGGATCGAACTCGTCGGGACCGAAATCGTCGGGCTCCTTGGGTGCGCCCATGCCCAAGGTCGAGGAAATCCGCGTCAGCCCGCCCGGTGAGATAAGGTTGGCGGTGACGCCGATCGCGGCGAGCTCGACGGCGAGCGTCAGCGTCAGGCCGGCGATGCCCGCCTTGGCCGCGGCGTAATTCGTCTGGCCGAAATTGCCGAGAAGGCCGGCACCGGAGGTGGTGTTGATGATCCGGCCCGGATAGCGGCCGCTGCCGGCCTTGGCGACGGCGCGCCAATGCTGCGCCGCGGCCCGGCAGGTCAGCCACGTTCCGCGCAGATGCACGTTCATCACCAGATCGAAATCGTCCACCGACATGTTCCAGATCGCCTTGTCGCGGACGATCCCGGCATTGTTGACGACGATGTCGAGGCGGCCCCATTGGTCGATGCCGCGCTTGACCATCGCTTCGGCGGCAGCCTCGTCGCCGACATTGCCATAATCGGCGACGGCATCGCCGCCGCGCGCCTTGATGATGTCGACCACGACATCGGCGTCGCGCCCTTCGCCCTCGCCTTTGGCATTGCCGCCGAGATCGTTGATCACGACCCTCGCGCCCTGCCGCGCCAGCTCGAGCGCGTGACCGCGCCCGATGCCATGGCCCGCGCCGGTGACCAGCGCGACCTTGCCGTCCAGAATTCCTGCCATTGCTTCTAACTCCCTGCCGGACTGAACACCGGTATTGTCACGTCGTCTGAAATCGCTTCGAACCCGACCTCGACCGGCATGCCGATGCTGAGATCCTCGGGCGCGGCGCCGGTGATGATGGTGGTGACCCGCACGCCCTCGTCCAGATCGACCTGCGCCGCGATGTACGGCAGCTTGGCGTTGAACGGGGGCAGGTCGTTCACGAACACCGTCGACCAGGTATAGAGCGTGCCGCGCCCGCCCGCCGGCACGAGCGTCACTGCCTCGCTCCAGCAATGCGGGCACATCGGCCGCGGATAATAATGGATGCGCGCGCAGGAATCGCAGCGCCCGAGCATCAATACGCCTTGGCGCAATGCATCCCAGAACGGCCTGGTTTCAGCTTCGATCGTCGGCAGATCGAAACGCGGCGCGGTGCTTGCCATCAATACCCCCTGAACTGGACGGGACGCTTCTCGACGAACGCCGCCACGCCTTCCCTGACGTCCTCGGTCTTCCCGTTGATTTCCTGGGCCATGGCCTCGGCAAGGAACGCGCCCGCGCGATCGCTGTCGAGCGATGCGTTGAGCAGCCGCTTGGACAGGCCGATCGCAGTCGTCGCTCCCTCGGCCAGCCGGCGAGCCAGCGCATTCGCCTCGGCCTCAAGCTCGGCAGCGGCGCAAACCCGGTTGACCATGCCGAGACCCAGCGCGTCCCGCGCGGTCAGCCGATCGCCGAGAAAGGCGAGTTCCTTGGCCTTTTGCAGGCCGACCCGACGCGGCAGCAGATAGGCGCCGGCGGCGTCGAGCGCGAGACCCCGCAGCACGAAGGGCTGCGAGAACCAGGCCTCCTCGGCGGCGACGACCAGATCGCATGCAAGCGCGAGATGCGCGCCCATTCCCGCCGCCGGACCCTGCACTGCGGCGACCACCGGCTTGCCGCAATCCAGGATCGCCGCGATCAGCTTCTGCGCGCCGCCGAGCATGGTGCGCATCGTCGTGCCGACCGGCCGCGGCGTCGCCAGCGCTCCGGACATCCGGCTGACATCGGCGCCCGAGCAGAAATGCTTGCCCGTCGACTGGAGCAGAACGGCGCGCACCGCGATGTCCGCATCCGCCTGCGCGAAAAGCTCGACCAGCCGGTCGCGCGATTCGGGCGGGATCGCGTTCGCGCGTTCGGGGCGATTGAGCGTAATCCGCATGACGCCATCGGCGACATCGCTCAGCACCATATCAGCGGCGGCCTCGGCCAATGTGCAACCTCCCGTTCAACAGGCAGATTTCGGCTGCCCTGTACCGCAATCGGGGTTAGCGGGCACGCCGAGTTCCGGGCCAGTCCCCGTTACGGTGACAGTCAGCCGGCGAGAAACGCAGTATCGCGGGTCAATCTTGGAACAGGGGATCGTAGATGGGTAGGCGAGTGGCGATTGCGGGCGTTGGGTTGTCGGGACTGCCGGGATCGCCCGAGGCGACGCCCTTTGCACTCCATGCCCAGGCCGCGCGCGCGGCCTTGACCGAGGCCGGGCTACGTCCTTCGGACATCGATGGCTTCGCATCGGCCGGGCTCGGCGCGCTGCAGCCGCTTGAAGTCGCCGAATATATGGGGCTGAAACCGCGCTGGATCGATTCGACCGGAGTCGGCGGCGCCACCTGGGAAGTGATGGCGGCGCACGCCGCCGACGCGATCGCCGAGGGGCGCGCGGACGTGATCCTGCTCGCTTATGGTTCGACCGCGCGCACCGATCTGAAGCGCAAGCTGCGCACCGCGAGCCTCGCCTGGGGCACCCGCGGGCCGAGCCAGTTCGAAGCGCCGTTCGGACACACGCTGATTTCGAAATATGCGATGGCCGCCCGCCGCCATATGCATGAATATGGCACCACGCTCGAGCAGATGGCCGAGATCGCGGTCTCGGCCCGCTACAATGCCGGCCTGACGCCCTTCGCCGCGTATCGCGATCCGATCGATATCGCCGACGTGCTGGACGGCCCGATGATCGCCGATCCCTTCACCAAGCTGCAATGCTGCATCCGTTCGGACGGCGGCGCGGCAGTCATCATGGTCGCCGAGGACCGGGTTCCCGATCTCGCGGTCAAGCCGGTCTGGGTGCTGGGCAGCGCGGAGGCGGGCTCGCACGTGTCGATGAGCCAGTGGGAAGATTTCACCACTTCCCCCGCCGCGATGACCGGGCCGACCGCCTTTGCGCGCGCGGGCATTCGCCCCGACGAGATCGACGTGGCGCAGATCTATGACGCCTTCACCTATATGGCGCTGATCACGCTCGAGGATCTCGGCTTCTGCGCCAAGGGCGAAGGCGGCGCTTTCGTCGAGAACGGGCGGCTGCGCGTCGGCGGCGCGCTGCCGACCAACACCGATGGCGGCGGTCTCTCCGCCTGCCATCCGGGCATGCGCGGGCTGTTCCTCCTCGTCGAGGCGGCGCGGCAGTTGCGCGGCAGCTGTGGCGATCGCCAAGTCCAGGATGCCAAGCTCGCCTGCGTCAGCGGCACGGGCGGCTGGTTCTGCTCGAGCGGGACGATGATCCTCGGCGCCGACTGAGAAACCGTCCTCAATATAGGCGGTTAGGCGGGGCTGCTGGCGGATCGCCAGACCGGCTTCGCGCGCCATAGGAAATCGCAATGGCAGACAGCTCGCCAAGAGGCGAGCGCGCCGCGCTTTGTCGCGCCATTATCCCTCCCCAAGGATCAGATGTCGGGCGCCGGTCCGCATCGAATGGGTAAGGCGTGTGCGGATTGGCAAGAGGCTACCGCGATGACCAGACCCGGCGACAAGGCTGGCTCCGATAATACTGACCGTCGAGCCTCAGCTCGTGAGGCGGTAGGAGAGTAGAGCCATGCAAGCAATCACCCTCGAAGCGGCACCGCGCCCGCAATCGCTCGCCGCCGTCGTGAACGCGCTCGGGACCGAGGACTTCGAGAAGGAAACGCTTCGCTTCCTCAATTCCACGTCGGGCGCCGAGCATTATTGTGTCTACCGGGTCCGCGACGGCCTTCCCAAATTCCTCGGCGGCGCCAGCATCCGCGGGCAGCACGCGATGCGCCACCACACATCAGAGAAGCGCTGGCCGGCGCGCTCGTTCGTCGAGCTCCACGCGGCCGACGAAGCGGCGCGCGGATCGCGCAACGCAGTGATGCTCCACGACGACCTCGATCATGTCGCCGACCCCACGCTCCATTCCGCGCTCGAGCATTTCGACATCGTCGATCGGGTGATGGTGTGCGGGCGCGCGGTCGACGATCTCTATGCGCTGTCGGTAATGCGTTCGCGCGACGCCGGCCAGTTCAACGAGAGCGAGCTTACCGGCCTTGCCGAAAACGCCGACGTGCTCGTCGCCGCCTGCGCCAAGCATGCCGCGCTCCATTGGGACCGCGAAAAGGCGATCGCGCATTTCGCATCGGTGGCGGTGATCGAGGGCAATCTGCGCGAAAGCGATTGGGGCCTTTCCGAACGCGAGCTCCAGGTCAGTTCGCGTATTCTTTACGGCATCTCGGCTTACGGCATCTCGATCGACCTCGGGCTGGGCGAAGAGACGATCGCGACCTACCGCAAGCGCCTTTACGCGCGGTTGCGCATCGGTGGGCGGCATGAGCTGCTGCAGCGCTATTTGTCGCTGCTGTGATCGGCACGCGACACTGCCTGCAAGCAATAACAAGTCACAACCTCGGGAGTGCGATTCATGGATGAGGGGCAATTGCGGGCCTTCCTCAAGATCGGAGATTTCCATTCGATCACCAAGGCGGCGGACGAACTGGGCATCGCCCAGCCGTCGCTCAGCCAGCAATTGCTGCGCCTGGAAGACGAGCTCGGCGCAAAGCTTTTCGACCGCACCTCGCGCGGCGTGTCGATGACCACCGCCGGCCAGGCCTTCAAGGCGCATGCCGAGTCGATCCTTCTCTCGACGCGCCAGGCGCGCGAGGAAGTCCGCCGCTCGGTGCGCGGCCCGATCGGCGAGGTTTCGATCGGCCTGCCGGTATCGATCGGCGAGCTGATCGGCCCCGAGATATTCCGCACCCTGCATAGCGACTTGCCGGGCGTGAAGCTGCGCCTTCGCCTGGGCTTCGCCAGCGACCTCGTGACGCTGATCGAGGACGGATCGCTCAACGCCGCCCTGACCTATTATTCCGACGAGCTTTCCTATCTCCACGCCGAGCATGTCGCGGACGAAGTGCTGTTGCTGATCGGGCCGCCCAATGCGTTCGGCTCGGTCGATGAGCGCGGCATCGCGCTGGAGCCGATCGATGCCGAAAGCCTGCGACAACTCGATCTTCTGCTGCCGCCGATGGGCAAGGGGCTGAAGCGGCGCATCAACCAGCAGCCGCATGGTGAGGCGATCCATTTGTCGGTTCGCAGCGAGATCGACTCGCTGCGCGTCCTCAAGACCCTGCTGGTCGGCGGCGAAGGCTATTCGCTGCTGCCCTATATCGGGGTGCGCGACGAACTGCGCACGGGACAGCTCTCGGCAGCCCGGGTCAGGGGAATGAACCTCACGCTGCCATTGTCGCTGGTGCGCGCCGGGATAAGGCCGCCCGAGGCACTTCCCGCCGTGGAGAGCGTGATCCGCAAATGCCTCGACGAATTGCTGTCCGCCGGCGGCTGGCTGGTCGAATAGCGGCGCTCGCGGCTCACCCGAGCAAGGACTGGAGCTGCGCGCTGACGCTATCCAGATCGTCATCCCCGGCAATTGCGACGACATAGCGGTCGGGGCGGAGCACGATGAAGCGTATCGTCGGCCGTGCCCGGCGCCAGTCCCGGAACGCGCCCATCAGGTCCTCGATCACGGCTACGCCGTCGCTGGCAGAGGCAGCCTCGGACCGTGAGGAGCGCACCGTCACCAGATTGGCGCCGAGATCCGCCCAGAATTTCCGCGACGCCGCCGACATTGCGGCGGCCGGATCGGCGCCGATGCCGATCACCGTGAACCAGGCACCAAGCGCCTCATCCAGTTTCACTTGCCGACCATCGGCCGTCTCGACGAGTGGCTGCATGAACATCCGGCCGACAACGCCTTCTCGCGTGGCGTCGGTTGCCGGCAGCACCAGCCCATCGGTATAGCGCGGCATCGGCTTGAATTTCATCTGGAGCACATAGTCGCGAAGCCGCGGCATGCGCTGGACGAGGCGGAAGAAGAGATCCCTGGCGATTTCCAGTGCGCGGGAGCCGGGGGCGTAGAGCCTGCCGAACATTGTCGCGACATTGACCATCTTGCGGGCATGATCGTGCCGCTCGGCCTCGTAGCTCTCGAGCAGCCGTGGAGCGGCGACACCGCGCAGCACCGCGGCGAGCTTCCAACCCAGATTGGTGGCGTCGCGCAGGCCCGAATTCATTCCCTGGCCGAAAAAAGGCGGCTGGAGATGCGCGGCATCCCCGGCAAGGAAAACGCGGCCCGACCGGAAGCGCTCGGCAATGCGCGAATGGTGGCGGTAGACGCGGGCGCGCAGCACATTCGCGCGGCGCGGGCCGGCTCCGTAAAAGAGGCTCAGCCGCTCCTCCAGCCGAACCGGGTCGACCGCCGCTTCGTCGCTTTCCCCGGCCGGCAACCGGAACTCGAAACGGCGGTGTCCATAAGGCAGCGCGATCGAGATGCGCGGGCGATGGCGGTGGGTGTATACGCTCGAATACGGCGAATCGAGATCGTCATTCTGCATATCGACGACCAGCCAGCGCGCGGCGTCGGTCTTGCCTTCCAGTTTCACCCCGATCAGCCCGCGCACGGTGCTGCGTCCGCCATCGGCGCCGACGAGATAGGCGCAGCGGACGCCACGGATCGACCCGTCATCGCGTTCGAAAGTCGCCGTCACCGCATTCCCGTCATCGACAAGCGTCTGGAGCGATGTTCCCAGCGCAAGGCGAACGGACTCATAGCGAGCGAGGCCGCGCCGCAGCGTCCGCTCCACCAGCGGCTGGATGAACAGATTGCGGCGGCTCCAGCCGAACGGCTGCTCCTGCGGGTGGATATGCGCAAAGCACCAGCCGCTGGCAGTGTAATAGCGCGCCGGTACGTTGCGGATCATGTCGGCGAGCAGCGGCTCGGCCAGCCCGACCGCCTGGAACGAGCGCAGCGCCTCGTCATCCATCCCCACCGCGCGCGGATATTCGAGAATGTCGGCGGACCGATCGACGATCAGGGTGCGCACGCCGTACAGACCGAGATGATTGGCCAGCGTGACGCCGCACGGGCCCGCCCCGACGATGACAATATCGAAATGCTCAACGGGCTCCGTCACCCGGGCGCTCAATTCCACCGCGCCTCAGCCATGGCGGTGGATGATCGTCTTGACGGTGGACAGTTCCTCCATCGCCGCCAGCCCCTTCTCGCGGCCATGTCCCGAGCGCTTGACGCCGCCGAACGGCAATTCGATCCCGCCGCCCGCGGCAAAGCCGTTGATATACACTTGTCCGGCGCGGATCTTCCGGGCGAGGCGGAACGCGCGGCCGCCATCCCGGGTCCAGACGCCGGCGAGCAAGCCGAACTCGCTGTCGTTCGCCAGGCGCAGCGCGTCGGCTTCATCTTCGAACGGCATCACGCACAGCACTGGCCCAAACACTTCCTCGCGCGCCAATATGTTGTTCGGATCGACCGGTCCGTAGAGCCGCGGCGCGACGAAGAAGCCATCGGATGGCGTGCCGTCCGCGATTCGCCCCTCCGCCAGCAGTGGAATCCCGTCGGCCTTGGCACGATCGCAATAGCGCTCGATACGCTCGCGCTGGCGCTGGTTGATCACCGGGCCGAGATCGAGGTTCATCTCCGGCGTGCCGGCGCGAAGCTTGCCGAACGCGTCGGCGATCGCGCCGACGAGGCGGTCGAAATGCGCCCGCTCGACCAATACGCGCGAGCCCGCCGAGCAGGTCTGGCCGGCATTGTTGACGATGCCGTTGACGATTGCCGGCACCGCCAGCGACAGATCGGCATCGCCGAACAGCAGATGCGGCGACTTGCCGCCAAGTTCGAGCGTGCAGCCGATCGCGCGGCGTGCGGCCACCACCTGGATCATCTCGCCGACGCCGGGACTGCCGGTGAAAGCGATATAGTCGATATCGTCATGCGCGCTGAGAGCGGCGCCGGTCACCGAGCCCCGCCCCGGCAGCACCGCCAGCGCACCCGCCGGGAACCCGATTTCGGCGGCGAGCTGGGCCATGCGCAGAACCGAAAGGCAGGCATCCTCCGCCGGCTTGACCACCGCCGCATTGCCGACCGCAAGCGATGGCGCAACGTTGCGGCCAAACATCTGCGCCGGATAATTCCAGGGGATGATGTGCGCGACGACGCCGTGCGGTTCGCGCTCGGTCGCCACGAAGAACTCGCGGAAATACGGGATCGTCTCGCCGTGCATCTTGTCCGCGGCGCCGGCGTAGAATTCGAAATAGCGCGCGGTGGCGGCAATGTCGGCCTTGGCCTGGCCCAAAGGCTTGCCGGTATCGCGCGATTCCAGCGCCACCAGCTCTTCGGCATTGTCGAGAATCGCGCGCGACAGCCTGGACAGCAACCGGCCGCGCTCGAACCCGGCGAGCTTGCCCCACTCGCCCTGCTCGAGCGCGCGGCGGCCCGCGGCGACCGCGGCATCGACCTCTTCCGTGCCGGCCTCGTGGAGCTCGGTGAACACCGCGCCCGTCGTCGGATCGACGACCGGCACCCGGACGTCGATCGCGACCGGCACCAGCTCGTTGTCGATAAAGGCGCCCTTGACGATGCTTTCGACGTTGTTCGACATTGCCGCTCCCTGGCGTACCGCCTCCGGCGGAAATCAGCCGGTGTGAAGAATGAAAATCGCTGTGCCGGCGCTCAGCCCGGTATGGTTTCGCCGAGCAGGAATGCGAGGTTGGCGGGATTAAAGATCTCGGGCGCTTCGTAATGCGCCCAATGCTTGACCTTCTCGATCGTCAGCGTGCGCACGTCGGCCGCCAGTTCGGCGATTCGCTCCCCGGTTGTCGTGTAATCCGGGTTGTCGTCGGGCGCGAGGATGATGAAGATCGGCACCTCGACCCCGCGCCACTCTTCCTCGGTGACGAGATTGCGGCGGCGCACGTCTTCATTCTGCAGCACCAGGATATTGCCCATCGCCATCTTCATGTCCGGCTCGCGATAGATCGCCTGGCGAAGCTGGATCAGGTCCGGGATCCGGTCCTCTTCCTTGTAGAGGATCGAATTGAACACCGGCTTGATGTTCTCCCAGCTCGGATCGTCGACCGCGGCGTTGCGCACGGACTTGGTGCGCGACATCGTGGCGTTGTTGATGATCAGGCCCGAGGCGGCGAGCAAGGTCAGCTTCTCGACGCGCTCGGGATGATCGACCACGAGCCGGCTCGTCACCCACGCGCCCAGCGAAACGCCGATGAACGACGCCTTTTCGATTCCCAGCGCATCCATGAACGCCAGCACGTGATCCACGTAGAAGGGGATTTCATAGGGCACGTCGGGCCGGTCGCTGAAGCCGCTGCCGGCGAGGTCGATCGCCAGGCAGCGGAAGTGCCGGGCATGGCTCTCCAGCGTCGCGCAGAAGCATTCCCAGCTGCTGCCGGTGCCGTGGATCATGATCAGCACCGGGGCGTCCTTGGGCCCCGCCTCGACATAGCGCGTGCGAATGCCGCCGGCGTCGACATAGTTCTGGGAAAACGCCAGCTTCATCAGGTGGCCCCAGATGCTGCGGTGGCGATGGTCTTCGGTCATGCGGAGTCCCTCTCGAAGGCGGTGGCGCAGCCCATGCCGGTGATCCAGGTCGGCACCGGCGCATAGTCGGTGGTGGCGACGGGCTTGCCCCAGGCGCCAAGCGCGGCAATCCAGGCGCGGATCTCCTGCCCGCCGGTGCCGCCCTGCGCGAGCAACGCGGTGTTATCGAGGGCAAGCACCGGGGCGAGATCGCCCGAGCGCATGCACTCCAGCAGCCAGCGGTCCCATTCCTCGTTAATTGGCCCGGTCCCGCCCGCGGCGCGGCGCTTGAGCGACGATTCCTCGCGCTGGCGGTTGAATTCCGCAACGCGCGGCCGCCCGTTGATCAGATAGTCGCGAGTCTCGGCACTGACCGCCGGATCGGCGGGGGAGACCGAAGGCGGCGAATGCGACAGCCCGCCCGACCCGACGACCAGCGCCCGGCCTTCTCCGGGAAAGGCGCGGATGGCGTCGCCGACCGCGCGGCCGAACGCGTGGCAGCGGGCAAGCGTCGGCAGGGGCGCACCGCCGGAACTGATCATGATCGGAATGACCGGCGTACGCAGATCGGGCACCAGCGCCGCGAACGGCTGGCTGATCCCGTGATCCACGCCCATATTGTGCGACAATGCCGGGTCGAAACCCGCGGCGAGCACTTGATCGGCAATGAAGGCGGCGAGGTCGGGACGGGTCGGGAACGGCCCCTTGGGGGAGCTATAGTCGCCGAAGCCGGTCACGTTCTCGATGCCGATGCAGAAAGCGGGCATCAGATCGAAGAAGAAGTTGCGGACGTGATCGGGGCCGAAAACCACCAGCACGTCGGGCGCGATGCGCGCGACTGCGTCGCGGGCGCGGAACACGGCCTCGACATAGGGCTTGGCCGGCCCTTCGAGCGGGGAAAGATCCCAGGAGGGCGAGTGGGACATTCCCACCATGCCAACCAATTCCATGCCTTCCCCTCCTTCTGCCCGCATCGTCCCGACCTGCAGGGAAGCGGCGCGGCGCGAATTTCGATTAGGCCGGCGCGGTGTGGCCCGTTAGCGCCGACTCCTGTTGCGCATCATTGCGATCGCCTATGGCTGCACGCGCCAGCAGCGCGCGGGCGCGGGCGCGGACCGGCGCGTCGATCATCGCCTGCCCGACCCGCGCCGCGCCTTCTCCGCTGGCCAATACGCTTCGTGCCCATTCGATTTCGCGCGGGGTCGGCCGGAAGCCCGCCTGGATCGCCGCGATCTGGCGCGGATGGATCGCCATCTTGCCACCGAAACCGAGCACCATCGCGCCGCGCGCATCGGCTTCCGCCATCGCCGCATCCGACAGGTCGGTCGTCACGCCGTCCAGCGGCGCCGGCAAGCCCCCCAGCCGCGACGCGAAGACGATCTCGGCGCGCGCGGCGGCGAGGGCCTCGCGAACATGGTCGCAGCCAAGATCCGCGGCATAATCGACCGATCCGAAAGCGAGGCGCGCCACCTGCCCCGATCGCGCGATCGCCCGCGCCTCCGCCAGGCCGCCGACGGTCTCGATCAGCGCCAGCACCGGCAGGATCGCGGCCACCCGCGCAATATCGCCGAGATCGAGCGCCTTGGGGAGCATCACCGCCGCGATCCCCAATCGCGCCACGGCCGCAAGATCGGCATCGTGCCAGGCCGTGCCCGCGGCGTTGATCCGGACAATGACCGGCAGATCGGTGAATCCGGCCGAAAGCGCGGCGCGGGCACCGTCCTTGTCCGACGGCGCGACTGCGTCCTCTAGATCGAGGATGATAGCATCGGCGCCGCTGGCGGCAGCCTTGGCGAACCGCTCCGGCCGGTTCGCGGGAACGAACAGCGGGGCGACGAAGGTCAGGCCGCTCACCGCCACCGCGCGGTCGCCTGCATGTTGAGCGGCCCGCCCGGCTGTGCAGTGAAGAGGTCCATGCTCCCGTCCGTCAACGCGCCGGCGTTGAGGAGAAGCGGCCTGCCGCCGATCGCCGGATGGACGCCGCGAAAAGTGAAATGGTCGGGCGGCCGCCCGTCATTGCGGCGCGCGGCGAGATCGATCAGCAACGTCGCCTGCAATGGGCCATGCACGACCAGCCCGGGATAATGCTCCTCGTTCGTGGCATAAGGCAGGTCGTAATGGATGCGATGCGCGTTGAAGGTCAGCGCCGAATAGCGAAACAGCAGCGGGGCTGAAGCCTCGACGGTCTCAACTTTCGCTTCAAGTGATGCCGGCTCGGGCACGGCCGGCGCGCCAGCCTCGGCCGCTTCCCGGTAGACGAGGGTCTGGCGCTCGCTGATTGCCACTGCGTTCCCCACGCCGATCTCGTGATCGACCGTCACGAAGCACAGATTGCCGCTTCGTCCGGATTTTGCAGTGACCTCGGCTATCCGCGATCGCTTGACGACGGCATCGCCGACGCGAAGCGGGGCATGGAAGTCGATCGCGCTGCCGGCCCACATCCGGCGCGGCAGCGGCACCGGCGGCAGGAAGCCGCCGCGCGCCGGATGCCCGTCGCCGCCCAGTTCCGCCATCGCCGCGGCTGGCTGGCAAAGGCAGAAGTGGATCAGCGCGGGCGCCGCTTCCCCCGCCAAGGCGGGAGCGCCGGGCAGCTGCAGCGTCGCATGAAAGCGCGCGGCGAGCGCGGCGGTGATCACGTCTTCGGAGCGATCCTCGCGGCCGATCCATTGCCGCAGGCGATCAAGATCCAGCGCTTCCGTCACAGCGCCGCGCCCAAAGCGGGGACGGCGCCGTAATCGCGGTCTTCGCCGTCCACGATCGGTGCCGGCGCCGGGTAGGAGATCGGCCCCGCCGGCGTATCGACCGTGATCCGGCGCAGATGCGGGTGCGCCGCGAGCGCCGCCATATCGTTGACGCTGGCAAAGGCGACGTCGGCGGCCGCAAGCCGATCGCGCGCCTCGGCCTCGGTCAGGACGGCAAAGGCATCGGCAACCAGCCGGTCGGTCGCCGCGCGGTTGGCCACGCGCTCGACATTGGTGGCGAAACGCGGGTCCTTTGCCAGCGCAGGGTCGCCGAGAAAGCGTGACGCCAGAACGACCCATTCCCGGTCGCTCTGGATCGACAGCAACACCGACTTGCCGTCGCTCGTCTCGAAGACGCCGTACGGCGCGATCGAGGGATGAGCGAGGCCGATCCGCCTGGGCGAGTTGCCGCCTTCGTGGTGCAACAACGGCACCGTCAGCCAGTCCGCCATCACGTCGAACATCGAAATCCTGATGTCGGCGCCCTCACCGCTCGATGCGCGCCCGATCAGCGCTTCGAGGATCGCGGCATGCGCGGTCGCGCCCGTCGCGATATCGACGATGGAGGTGCCGACCCGCGCCGGCGCGTCCGGCCCGCCGGTAACCGAAGCGAGCCCGGATTCGGCCTGGATCAGGAGGTCGTATGCCTTCCGCTCCGCCATCGGCCCGGTATCGCCATAGCCGCTGATCGAGCACACGATCAGGCGCGGGTGGCGCTGGCGCAGCGCTTCGGGACCGAAGCCCAGCCGGGCGAGCGCGCCGGGCTTGAGGTTCTGGACGACGATGTCGGCATCGCCGACCAACGCGGCGAAGGCGGCGCTGCCATCGGCACTCGCCAGGTCGAGCACTACCGATTCCTTGCCGCGGTTGAGCCAGACGAAATAGCTGCTCTGCCCGGCCGCGACGGCATCGTAACCGCGCGCGAAATCGCCCTCCGGGCGCTCGATCTTGATCACCCGCGCGCCGGCATCGGCCAGCCGCGAGGTGCAGAACGGCGCCGCCACCGCCTGCTCCACCGCAACGACCGTGATGCCTTCGAGGGGCAGCCGCCTGGCCATCAATAGGACCTCGGCATGCCGAGGACATGTTCGGACAAATAGCTGAGGATCATGTTCGTCGAGATCGGCGCGACCTGATAGAGGCGCGTCTCGCGGAATTTGCGCTCCACGTCATATTCCTCGGCGAATCCGAAGCCGCCATGCGTCTGCACAGCCGCTTCCGCCGCCGCCCAGGAGGCGTCGGCCGCGAGCATCTTGGCCATATTGGCCTGCTCTCCGCATTGCTCGCCCGCTTCGAATATCTCGGCTGCGTGCGTCACCATCAGCTCGGCGGCGCGCATCTGGGCATAGGCCTTGGCGATCGGGAACTGCACGCCCTGATTCTGCCCGATCGGGCGCCCGAAAAGGTGGCGTTCGTTGGCATATCGGCGCGAGCGTTCGATGAACCACTTGGCATCGCCGATGCATTCGGCACCGATCAGGATGCGCTCGGCATTCATGCCGGAGAGAATGTAGCGGAACCCCTTGCCTTCCTCGCCGACGAGATTTTCCGCCGGTATCGCGACATTGTCGAAGAAGACCTCGGTCGTGGAATGGTTCATCATCGTGCGGATCGGCCGTATCGTCAGCCCGCCCGCCGCGCGCGCCGCGTTCATGTCGAGGATGAAGATCGACAGCCCGTCAATGCCGCGCGCCACCTGGTCGCGCGGCGTGGTGCGGGCAAGCAGCAGCATCAGGTCCGAATATTCGGCGCGCGACGTCCAGATCTTCTGGCCGTTGACGATATAGCGATCGCCGTCGCGCACCGCGGTGGTCTTGAGCGCACCGGTGTCGGTGCCGCTGCTGGGCTCCGTCACGCCGAACGCCTGGAGCCGCAACTCGCCGCTGGCGATGCGCGGCAGATAGCTGCGCTTCTGCTCTTCGCTCCCATGCCGCAGCAGCGCGCCCATGATGTACATCTGGGCGTGGCAGGCCGAGCCGTTGCAGCCGGCGCGCTGGACCTCCTCGAGGATCGCGGCGGCGGCGGAAAGCGGCAGGCCCGAGCCGCCATATTCTTCGGGGATCAGCGCGGCGAGGAAGCCCGCATCCCCCAGCGCCTTCACGAACTCGGCCGGATACGCCATCTCGCGGTCGAGCCGGCGCCAATATTCGTCCGGAAAGGATTCGCACAGCTTGGCGACGGCATCGCGAATTTCGGGAAAATTCGTTCCTTGCAAACTGTCCAGGGCCATCCGCCATCCTCTAATTCGCGCGCAGACTGGAGCCCGGCGATCGCCCGGCTCGATTACCGCTGCCGCATTACCAATACGAATATAGTTTCGGCCATTGAGCTATACACGATTTGTATCGCTTGCTAGATCGCGGCCATGGACATCGCGCAGCTCAAGACGCTCATTCACGTCGCCGAGCTGGGCAGCGTCAGCAAGGCGGCGGTACGGCTCGGCATCGCCCAACCCGCGCTCAGCCGGCAAATCCGCCTGATGGAGGCCGAGCTAAATGCGCCGCTGTTCACGCGCCACGGGCGGGGAATGATGCTGACCGAATTGGGTCAGCGGCTGCTCGATCCGGCGAACGAAATCCTGTCGCGCCTCGATGAAATCCGGCAGCTCGCAGTCGAGGGCGGCACGTCGTATCTGGGCCGCGTGCGGGTGGGCGTGACGCCCACCGTCGCCGAAATCGCTACGCTCCCGCTCGTCCACGCGATCCGCGATGCGCATCCCCGGCTGTCGCTGAGCTTCACTTCCGGCTTTTCGGGATATCTGGTCGAATGGCTCAAGCGCGACGAGCTCGATTGCTGCGTCGCGTATGAAGCGCAGGCCAGAGGGCTGGTGCGTACGCGTGCCATTCTCGATGAGACGCTGCTGCTCGTCGGCGGCAGCGGTCATGCTCTGGCGATGGAGTCGCCGGTGGCATTCAAGTCGCTGGCGGGCGAGCAGCTGATACTGCCCAGCCAGGCACATGGCTTGCGCACGATTCTTGACGGCTGCGCCAGCCGCGCGGGGATCACGCTCACTTCATCGCTCGAAGTCGATTCGCTGACGGCGATGATCGAACTGGTCCGTGGCGGATTCGGCATGACGATCCTGCCGCTCGCGCCCATTCATGGCCAGGTGCTGCGCGGTGCCCTGACAGCGGCGCCGCTGACCGATCCGGTCCCGAGCAGGCGCGTGCTGATCGCCTATCCCGCCGATCGCCCGGTCATGCCGGCGGCGCGCTTCGTCGGCGATGCCTTTGCCCAGGTCGCCACCGATCTGGTGCGCAGCGGGCGCTGGGCGGGGCGGCTGATCGGCGATTGACCGGCTGAGGCGCCATTACGACGTGATCTCGAAGCCCGGATAGCCGGAGGCCGCGACGGCGTTGCACTTCGCTTCATAGGCGGGAAAGCCGAACAGCGGCATGAACACGCGCGCCTTGCCCGGGACGTTGGCGCCGAGATACCAGGAATCGCAGCTCATATAGAGCGTGCCCGCCGCCACTGCGTTGACATGATCGACCCAGTCTTGCTGCGCCTGTAGCTGCGGCTCGATCGCGCGGCAGCGCCGCGCGTCGAGATATGCGATCGTGCCGGCCACCCAATCCACCTGCTGTTCGGCGGCGATCGGAACGTTGGCCAGCACCGACGGGCTGCCCGGACCGACGAGGATGAACATGTTGGGAAAGCCCGCCGTGGCGATGCCGAGATAGGTTCCGGGACCGTCCGCCCAAGCGTCGCCCAGCCGCACGCCGCCGCGCCCGCGAATGTCCATTGCCAGCAGCGAGCCGGTCATCGCGTCGAAGCCGGTCGCGAAGATCGCCACATCCAGCGGATATTCCGTCCCGCCCGCCACCAGCCCGTTTTCGGTAAAGCGGCTGATCGGGTTCGCCTTGACGTCGATCAGGCGGACGTGCGGCAAGTTGAACGTCGCATAATAATCGGTGTCGATGCACATGCGCTTGCAGCCCAAGGTCTGCTTCGGGCACAGCAGTTCGGCGGTGCCCGGGTCCGTCACCGTCGCGCGGATCTGATCGCGGACGAAATCGGCCACGATCGCATTGGCGTCGAGATCGGAGCGCAGATCGCTATAGGTCGCCTGGATTCCCATTCCGCCTTCCGCCCACCGCGCCAGGAACGCGTCGCGGCGCTCCTCCGGCGAAGCGTCGAACACCGATTTGGCATCGGGATTGAGCCGGTCGGCGCCGCGCGCACCGATCATCTTGCGATTTCGGCGCCGGAAATCGGCATAATCGGATTTTACCCGGTGCACTTCCGCCTGATCGAGCGGCGCGTTGCGCGCCGGAACGGTGTAGGTGGCGGTGCGCTGGAACACGGTCAGCTCGGCGGCCTGCTTTGCAATCATCGGGATCGCCTGCACGCCCGAAGACCCCGTCCCGACAATGCCGACGCGCTTGCCCGCAAGATCGACACCCTCGTGCGGCCAGTGCCCGGTATGCAGGATTTGCCCGGCGAATCGCTCCGTGCCTTCGATTTGCGGCCGCATCGCAGTGGAAAGGCATCCGACGGCGAGCACGAGGTAGCGCGACACGGCGGTCGAACCGTCGCCAAAAGCAAGGGTCCACACGGCCTGTTCCTCGTCATAATGCGCGGACCGGACTTCGGTGTCGAACCGGAAGCTGCGGCGCAGATCGAAGCGATCGGCGACATGGTTCAGATAGGCGAGGATTTCCGGCTGGCTCGCGAACTTCTCCTTCCACTCCCATTCCTGCTGGAGCTCCTCCGAAAAGCTGTACGAATACTCCATGCTCTCGATGTCGCAGCGTGCGCCCGGGTAGCGGTTCCAGTACCAGACGCCGCCCACGCCGACGCCGCGCTCATAGCCCTGGACCGAAAGCCCCTGCTCGCGCAGCTTGTGAACCGCATACAGTCCGGCAAATCCGGCGCCGACCACGATCACGTCAAGTCTGGAATTGTCAGCCATTTTACCCATTCCACGCTGTGGGCCGCGACGACCGCAAGCAGGCCGGGAGAGCCTGCACCGTCCGCCATCTCGCGCGCTCGCGCGCGATCGGCATGTCCCTTCCGCGGGGATTGTTCGACGTCGGGCAAGCAAACATGGCAGGAGAGATACGCGACGACCACATAAACGCCGTCGGGCGGGCTTGGCGGACGTGCTGGAGAGCGGCAGTGACTAGTGGATACGATATCGTCATCGTCGGCGCTGGCCATGGCGGGGCCCAGGCGGCCATCGCGCTCCGGCAACAGAAATTCGAAGGGTCGATCGCGATCATCGGCGAGGAGCCGGAACTTCCCTATGAGCGCCCGCCGCTCAGCAAGGAATATCTGGCCAAGGAAAAGAGCTTCGAGCGGATATTGATCCGCCCCGCCGATTTCTGGCGCGACCGGGCAGTGACGATGCGGCTCGGCGAGCGCGTCGTCGCCGTCGATCCGCAAGCGCACGAGTTGCAATGCGCCGACGGGCAAAGCGTGCGCTACGGAACGCTGATCTGGGCAGCGGGCGGGCATCCCCGCCGGATGCCGGGGGTCGGTCCACTGGCCGGGCTTCACCACGTGCGCACCCGCGCCGATGTCGATCAGCTCGAGGCCGAGCTCGGCGCGACCGACCGCATCGTCGTCATCGGCGGCGGCTATATCGGCCTCGAGGCGGCGGCCGTGCTCACCAAGTTCGGCAAATCGATCACCGTGCTCGAGGCGCAGGACCGGGTGCTGGCACGCGTCGCCGGCGAGCCGCTTTCACGCTTCTTCGAGGCCGAGCATCGCCGCCACGGCGTCGATGTCCGGCTGGGCGTGTCGATCGAGCGGATCGAGGCACGCGACGGCCGCGTCACCGGCGTGCGGCTGGCGAGCGGAGAGATGCTGGCGGCGGAGATGATCATCGTCGGCATCGGCATCGTCCCCGCCGTCGAGCCGCTGCTTGCCGCCGGCGCGGCGGGCGGCAATGGCGTCACTGTCGATGCGCAATGCCGCACCAGCCTGCCCGACATCTTCGCGATCGGCGATTGCGCCGCGCACGCCAACGGCTTTGCCGATGGCGCGGTGATGCGCGTCGAATCCGTGCAGAACGCGACCGACCAGGCAGCGCTGGTGGCCAAGACGATCATGGGCCAGGCCCTCAGCTACGATGCGGTGCCGTGGTTCTGGTCGAACCAGTATGACATCAAGCTGCAGACGGTCGGCCTTTCGGTCGGCCATGACGAAACAGTCGTGCGCGGCGATCCGGCGACGGGCCATTTCTCGGTCGTCTATCTGAAGCAGGGCCGCGTCGTCGCGCTCGACTGCGTCAACATGACCAAGGATTATGTCCAGGGCCGCGCGCTGATTACGTTGCGCATCGCTCTGGACCCGGAGGCACTCGCGCGTTCCGACATTCCGCTCATGGAGCTGGCCGCTGCCGCAGCGCCTTAACTCCAGGCACATGTTCGCCGGGCCTTGCGGATGAGCGACGGACCGCCCGCCCCGGCCGACAGCCCCTCCCCTCTTGCCTCGCCGACCTTCAGGGAGATCTGGGCGGCGAACACGATTTCCAATCTGGGCAGCCTGGTCCAGCTGGTCGGCGCGTCGTGGCTGATGATTTCGCTCACGACCTCCGAACAGATGATCGCGCTCGTCCAGGCAAGCACGGCACTGCCGCTGATGCTGCTGGCGCTGTGGGGCGGCACCATCGCCGACCGCTTCGATCGCCGCGACGTGATGGTGATCGCCCAGGCCTTCACGATGATCGCCTCGGCGGCGCTGGCCGTAGCTGCCTGGGCGGGATGGCTGAGCCCGTGGTCGCTGCTGACCTTCACGTTCCTGATCGGCTGCGGCGGGGCGATGAAGACGCCGGCCTGGCAGGCCGCGGTCGGCGAAATGGTCCCGCGAGCCTCGCTGCCCAGCGCGATCGCGCTGAACAGCGTCGGCTTCAACCTTGCCCGCAGCGTCGGCCCCGCGATCGGCGGCCTCATCGTCGCCGCCGCCGGGCCGGCCGCCGCCTTCGTCGTCAATGCGCTCAGCAATATCGGCATGCTCGTCGCGCTCCGCCGCTGGCGGCGCCCGCGCGCGGCGCGCACGCTGCCCCGCGAAAGCTTTGTCGCCGCCATCGGCGCCGGCATCCGCTATGTCGCGATGGCCCCGGCAATCCTGACCGTGCTGCCGCGCGCCGCATTGTTCGGCCTGACCGCGAGCAGCGTGCAGGCGCTGCTGCCGCTGATCGTGCGCGACCGCATGCATGGCGGCGCCTTGACCTATGGACTGTTGCTCGGCGCCTTCGGCCTGGGCGCGGTGGCGGGCGGACTGAGCGTCGGCAAGCTCGGTCGGCGCTGGTCGCCCGAGCAGATCTCGCGCATCTTCTCGCTCGGCTTCGCGATCGGGACCGTCGGCATCGCGCTCAGCCCGTGGCTCGCGCTGTCGCTCGCGGCCCTCGCGCTCACCGGCGCCGGCTGGCTGGTGACCTTTTCGACGTTGAATGTGACAGTGCAGCTGAACGCACCCAATTGGGTGCTCGCGCGCGCGCTGGCGCTCTATCAGATGTCCGCCTTTGGCGGAGTTGCCGCCGGCAGCTGGCTGGGCGGCTTTCTCGCCGATTGGCACGGCGTTCGCGACGCCCTGCTCGTCTCCGCCGCGCTTCAGCTCGCAGTCATCGCAGTGACGCGCTGGCTGCCGCTGCGTGGCTCGAACAAGCTGGACCTCATGCCGTTCAGCGGCCTGAAGCCGATCGCGGCGGAATTCGCGCCGGATCGGCAGGATAGCCCGGTAATGCTGCTCACCGAGTTTCGCATCGATGTCGCGGACCGCGCCCGGTTCCTCGAACTCATGCAGGAACGGCGGCGTATCCGCGGGCGCAACGGTGCGCGCCGCTGGCAATTGCTCCAGGATATGAGCGACCCCGAACTCTGGGTCGAGACCATCCACTTGCCCGCCTGGTCCGATTATCTGCGCCACCGCGAACGGCTCGCCGAGCACGAAGTGCGGCTCTTCGCGCAAATCGCCGCGCTCGACCGTGGCGGCAAAGCGCCGCGTGTTCGCCGGTTCGTGGCCGCTCCCCAGGGCCATTCCGCCGAAGTTACCGTGTCGCCGACCGACCTGGCGTAACGCTGTACCCCGACCGGGGACATTGCGCGCCGCGGCCGGGCGCGGCATCGCAAGGACGATGCCCGACAACCGACAAAGAGCGGCCCCGCGCCTCTCGCAAAGGCCCATGGCGTGCACGGAAAGCGTGCCCGTATGACATTCGACGCGCCGGTCCTGATCGTCGGCGGGGGCCCTGTCGGGTTGGCGACCGCGCTCGACCTCGGCCGCCGCGGGATCGCCAGCATCGTCGTCGAGCGCGATGCCGGAACCGGCACCGAGCTGCTCGCCAAGGCGGGAACGCTCAACGAGCGGACGATGGAGATCTGCCGCTTCTGGGGCATTGCCGAAGCGGTCGCCAAATGCGGCTTTCCCGATGACGTCAATCTCGACACGATCTACTGCACGGCGCTCGACGGGCTCTATATCGGCGGCGATCCGCGGCCGGCGACCAGCGACAGGGCGCCGCCCGCAGGCGCGGTGGAGATGCTGCGCAAATGCCCGCAATTCCTGTTCGATCCGATCCTGGCGCAGGCGGCGGAAGCAACCTGGAAGGTCACGTTGCTCTACGGCCACCGCTTCGAACGGCTCGAGCAGGACGACGCCGGGGTGACGATCGAAGCCAGCGAGCTCGCCACCGGCACCGTGCGAAAGCTGCACGGCCGCTATCTCATCGCCTGCGACGGCGCCGGCAGCCGCATTCGCCGGGCGCTGGGCATCGATTTCCCCGGACGGATGCTGAGCTATTCGGTCAGCGCGATGATCCGCGCGAACCTTGCGGATACCAGCTTCGGGATCCGCAACCGCTACATGTTCATCGACGAGAACGGCACCTGGGCCAACCTCACGTCGGTGGACGGGCGCCAGCTGTGGCGGTTCACTTTGGTCGGCAACGAGCAGAAGATCGACCCCGCCGTCCATGACATTGGCGAGGACATCGCACGCGCCTTCGGCGCGGAAATTCCGTTCGAAATACTGCGCGTCCTGCCGTGGCGGCGCAGCCAGTGTGCCGCCACGCGATACAGGGTCGGCAGCGTCTTCCTGGCCGGAGACGCGGCGCACACCACTTCTCCGACCGGCGGTCACGGCTTGAACACCGGCATCGGCGACGCGCTGGCGCTCGGCTGGATGCTCCACGCCGTGCTAACCGGCCAGGGCGGCCCCGCGCTGCTCGACGGCTATGAGGCGGAGCGGCGACCCATCGCAATTCGCAACAGTTCGATCTCGACCGAGAATTTCACCAGCTGGATCGCCGCCGCCGATTTCGCGGGCGTGCTCGCCCCCGGCGAGCAAGGCGACGCCGCACGGGAGCGCATCGGCACGGAAATGAGCGCGGCGCTGCAGCAGGAATGGACCTCCACCGGCGTCGGCCTCGGCTATCGCTACGAGGGGTCGCCGCTGATCGTTCCGGACGGCACTCCCGCGCCGCCGGACCCGTCCGAGACCTATCGCCAGACCGCCCGCCCCGGCCACCGTGCGCCGCACGCCTGGCTGCAGGGCGGCCGTTCGACGATTGACCTGTTCGGGCACGGCTATGTGCTGCTGCGCTTCGATCCCGCGGCAAATATCGACGCGTTGATCGGTGCCGCGCGCGCGCAGGGTTTGACCCTGGCAGTGGTCGATATCGCCGACCCCTCGATCGCCAGCCTCTATGAGCGCGCGCTAGTGCTGGTGCGGCCAGACGCACATGTCTGCTGGCGTGCGGATACCGCGCCCGGCGATGCCGCCGCCGGCCAGGTGATCCGGACAGTGACGGGATATTGAGCCTGCCTGCCGACATCCGCGCGCAACTCCGGCTGCCGCTGGTCTGCGCGCCGATGATCGGAATCTCGGGCCCGCGCCTGGTCGTTGCCGCGTGCAAGGCCGGGATCATGGCGGGCCTGCCGCGCCACAATGCCGCGAGCTTCGAACAATTCGAGCAATGGCTGCGTGAAATCCGCGACGCGCTCGATCGCCACCGGCACGCGGTGCCCGCAGCGATGATCGGCCCGCTAGCGGTCAACCTGTCCACCGGCGCCGACGCCGCCGAAACCGCCCGCGAGCTCGACCTGTATCGCCGCTACGGCGTCGGCATCGTCATCTCGGCGCGCGGCAATCCTTCCGAACTCGCGGCGCGCGTGCATGATTGGGGCGGGCGAATCTTTCACGACGTCACCAGCCTGCGCTTCGCCGAGAAGGCGATCGAAGCGCAGGTCGACGGGATCACTTGCATTGCCGCGGGAGGCGGCGGGCATTCGGGCCAGATCAGCGCTTTCGCGCTGGTGCCGCGCATCCGCGCGATGTTTGCCGGAACGATCCTGCTGGGGGGCGCAATCTCGACCGGGGCGGGCGTCCGGGCGGCCGAGATGCTGGGTGCCGACCTCGCCTATCTCGGCACCCGGTTCATCGCCACTGCCGAGGCGAACGCGCCCGATGCGTATAAAGAGATGCTGGTTTCGGGCGATGCCGAGGATGTGATCTTCTCGACCGCGATCAACGGCGTCGGCGCCAATTGGCTTCGCGCGTCGCTCGGCGCCATCGGGCTGGATCCGGATCGCCTGCCCCGCTCGCCGGGGCGGGGCGACTATAGCCACCTTCCCGAGGCTGCCCGGCCGTGGCGCGACATCTGGAGCGCCGGCCAAGGCATCGCCGCGATTGCGGCAGTCGAGAGCGTCGAGACCGTGGTCGCGACGATCGAGCGCGAATACCGCGCCGCCTGCGCGATGCCGGCGTTCACCCCGGCCTGACCTCGTCAGTGCCGCTGCTCCGCCGAATAGAGGCGCAGCAGCGGGATATTGGCATGGCCGGGGCGCTCGAGCATGTAGCGCACCGCATCGGCAAGGTCGGCGGGATCGAGCTTGCGGACCGCGACATTCGAGCTGCGCGGCTGGCCCGGCACGCGATCGAACAGACCGGTATCGGTGGTGCCCGGCGCGATCACGCCCACGCGCACGCCGGTTCCCGCCAGCTCGATCCGCAGCGCTTCGCTGAACCCCTCCACGGCGCGCTTGGTGCCGGCATATACGCCGCAGCCGGGCGTCGTCAGCGTCGCACTGATGCTCGACAGATTGACGATGTGGCCACTGCCCCGCGCAGTCATGGCGCGCGCGAACAGATAGCTGTTGCGCATCACCGCCGTGAAATTGACGGCGATCATCCGTTCCATCGCGTCGAGGTCTATCGCGTCTACCGCGCCATTGCGGAAGATGCCGGCATTGTTGACCAGCACATCGACGCGCCCGAACCGGTCCAGCGACGCGGCCAGCAGGTCGTGCCCGGTCCGCGCGTCGGCGATGTCGCCGGCGACGATAGCGGAGTCGGCGCCGAACTCCTCGCGCAGCGAGTCAAGTTCGGCGTCGGCCAGAGCGTTCAGCACCAGCCTGGCGCCAAGCGGTCGCAGCGCGTGCGCGATCGCCCGGCCGATGCCACTGGACGCCCCGGTGATCGCGACGACCTTGCTCTCGAGCGTGGTCATGCGCCGCTCAGCTCTCCAGCTTGTAGCGCACCGGAAGCCGCTTGAGCCCGCCGACGAGGATCGAATCGACGCGCTTGGGCTCGCCGGCCAGCTCGATGCTTTCGACGCGGTTGAAGAATTCCTCGAAGAAGATCGCCATTTCCATCTTGGCGAGATGCTGGCCGAGGCAGACATGCGCGCCGTAGCCGAACGCCATTTGCGGATTGGGTGCGCGATCGACCCGGAACCCGAAGGGATCTTCGAAGATGTCCTCGTCGCGATTCGCCGAAGGATAGCACAGCATCAGCCAGTCGCCGGCGCGGATGGTCTGGCCGCGTAGCGTATAATCGGAAAGCGCGGTGCGCATGAAATGGCTGACCGGCGAGGTCCAGCGGATCGCTTCGTTGACCAGCGAAGGGATCAGGCTGCGATCCGCCTTGACCTTGGCGAACTGGTCGGGCCGTTCGGCCAGCGCCCGCGCCGCGCCGGCAGTCGACGATGCCGTCGTGTCGTGCCCCGCCGTCGCGATCGTCATGTAATAGCTAACCGCATCGGCCTCGGCGATGGGTTGCCCGTCGATCGTCGAATTCGCAATCACCGAGGCAAGGTCGCCGGTCGGATTGGCGCGGCGGTTCGCGATCAGCGCCGCGAAGTAACCGTACATCTCGTTGACGACGTCATGGTTCGACGTGGCGCCGATCGAATTGCCGGTCTGAATGCCGGCGATTTCGGTGTCGCGCGGATTGAAGAAGCGCTGGGTCATTTCCAGCAGCATGTCCTCGTCCGAACGCGGCAGCTGCAACAGGCTGAGGATGACGCGGAGCGGGTAGCGGTGCGACACGGCGTTGAGAAAGTCGATCTCCTCATGCCCGACCATTCCGTCGATCGCTTCGCGGGCGATCTCACGAATGTCCTGTTCGAGCATCTTGATGCCCTTGGGCGAGAACTGCGCCGCGGTGATCAACCGGTAGCGCATGTGCACGGGCGCATCCATCGTCAGGAGCGAGCGATTGACGGCGCGCTTGCCTTCGGCCTCCACCTTGGCGACGTGCCCGGCGAAGTTGCGGTCGATCAGGGTCTTGCGCGCACCATTGTTCGCGAAGATGCCCGGCTGCCGGCCGATTTCCTGAATGTCGTCATATTTGGTCACCATCCAGAAGGGATCGTAGCCCTCGGCCTGCGCGACGCTCAGCGGCATGTTCTTGCGCAGCCAGGTGAGGTCCGCCTGGAGCTGATTCCATTCGCCATAGGCCTTTGGATCGACGATCCGGGCCGCGATGTCGCTGGGCATATGGGTCGCATCGATTTCGGCCGATATCCTGGTAGCCATCTCAAGCACCTTTCCTCAAAATGTCGGGCTTTCGTCACATTGGGAAACCGCTTGGTGTCGACCGGACCGATCGCACCCCGCGGACCAGCCTTCGCAGCCCTTGTCGTGCGAGGGTTTCTCGCACGCCCCGGCGGGGCCGTCCTTCAATTTTGCCGACCAGCAGAAATAGCTGAAACCTATGGGAGGATCATTCGTCCTCGACCGGCGTGGCGAGCCAGCGCCCCTCGGCGATCATGTCGCGCAACAGCCGCCGCGCCAGATCCTCGACTTCGATCGACGCGCGCGTGAGCGGCTGCGCCGGGTTGCGCACGAAGGCCACGCTGCGGGACAAATCGATGCCCTCGACATGCGCGGCAGAGAGTTCGCCGCTGGCCAGTTCGTTGCAGACCGCGGCATGCGGAAGCAGCGTATAGCCAAGACGCGATGCGACGAGGGTCTTGGTATGCGCCAGCGAATCGATCTCGATCGTGGTCGACAGCGAAAGGTCCTCCATGTGCAGCTGCCGCTCGATCAACTCGCGCAGGCCGTGCGATACCGACGGCAGGATGAAGTCATAGGTTTTCAGCCTGGGTTGCTCGATCGGCTGCGTGGCGATGCCGAAATCGTCGGTTTCGCCGAAGGCGCCGGCAGGCCCCACCAGCAGGAGCGTCTCGCGCGCGATCACCTTGGTGGACAGGTGGCGTATATTTTCGGCGGCATAGAGGATGCCCAGCTCGATCCGCCCTTCCTCCAGCCATCGCCGGATGGTTCCGGTCATCGCCTCGCGAACATGGATGCTGACGAGCGGCATCGACGTCCGCGCCGCGATGAGCAGCGGCACGCCCAGGATCATGCTGGCCGTCGCCGGCAGGCCCACCGCGACGTTGCCCTGCGGCACGCGTTCGGTTGCCTGGACTTCGTCGCGCGCCCGGTTCATCGCCTGGAGGATGGTCGCGGCGTGCTCCTGCAGCATGCGCCCGGCATCGGTCGCCACCACTCCGCGCGAGGTCCGGCGAAACAGCTTGGTGCCGAATTCGTCCTCGAGCCGAAGAAGCTGCTGACTGAGTGAGGGCTGCGCGATTCCGAGGCGGTCGGCCGCTTCGGTGATCGACGCGCAGCGCCCTATCATCACAAAATTGCGAAGTTGCACCTCATCCATCGATCACGCCGCACAGCTTGTCATTTGCGCCTTCTTACACGCAGCGACAGTTAGAAACTATGGCGCGTATCGCGACCCCGCGATGGCGGACGGGACGGCAGCCGTATAGCCAACAAGCAAGCAAAACAGGGGAGGAATCTCGGGCGATGTCGCCAGCTGCAACCACGCCGTTCCTGCCCGACCGGCAGACCGACCGTCCTGACGAAGCGGATACGCCGGACGGCAGACGCGTCCTCGACGCGGCGACGGTCGCCGACCTTGCCCGGCGGCTGGACCAGGCCGAACGCGATCGCCGGCAGATCCCGCAATTTTCCCTGGCGCATCCGGCGATGAGCGTGGCCGACGCCTATGCGATCCAGCGCGCCTGGGTCGAGATCAAGCGCGCGGCGGGGCGCGAGCTGATCGGCCACAAGATCGGCCTCACCAGCCGGGCGATGCAGCGGACGTCGAACATCACCGAGCCCGATTATGGCGCGCTGCTGGACGACATGGTGTTCGAGCCCGGCGGCGACATCGACATGTCCCGCTTCATCCTGCCGCGCGTCGAGCTCGAGCTCGCCTTCATCCTCAAGGCCCCGCTCGAAGGGCCGAACTGCACGATCTACGACGTTCTCAACGCCACCGATCACATCGTGCCGGCGATCGAGATCATCGACCAGCGCATCCAGCCCGTCGATCCCGCGAGCGGCAGGACGCGCAAGGTGTTCGACACGATCTCCGACAATGCCTCCAATGCCGGCATCGTCTTGGGCGGGCGGCCGGTGCGCCCGCACGACCTCGATCTGCGCTGGATATCGGCCTTGTGCTATCGCAACGGCGTCATCGAGGATTCGGGAGTCGCTGCGGCGGTGCTCAACCACCCGGCGAACGGGCCGGCATGGCTGGCGAACAAGCTTCATCCTTATGGCGAGAGACTGGAAGCGGGCGAGGTTATCCTCGGCGGCTCCTTCACCGCGCCGATCGCGGTTCGGCATGGCGAAACCTTCCACTTCGATTATGGTCCGCTCGGCGCGATCGCTTTTCGCGCAGTGAACGCGCCGCAAGCGGCATGACCGATTTCGCGGCCATCGGCGGGTGGGAACTACCCGCGGAGCTGGAAATGCTCCGCGACACCGTACGCCGTTTCATCGCCGACGAGGTCGCGCCGGCAGAGGCGGCGCTGGAGATCGGCCAGGCCAAGCTCGACTCCGCGCAGCAGACCGCGCTTCAGGAAAAGGCTCGCGCCGCGGGGCTCTGGGCGCTCGCCACGCCCGAGCGTTTCGGCGGCGCGGGGATGGGCGTGCTGGCGCAGGTGGTGGTTGCCGAGGAAGCCGCGAAATGCCGGCTCGGCGCATTCTTTCCCGCCGCTGGCGCCATTGCCGGCGATCCGCCCTCGGTGATCTTCCACGGCACGCCGGACCAGTTCGAGCGGTACGGCCGGCCGATCGTCGAGGGCCGCATGCCCAAGGCGTTCACCGCCATCAGCGAAGCCGCCGGCGGATCGGACCCGGCGCGTGCGATCGAGTGCCGCGCCGAGCGCGACGGCGACCATTATGTCCTCAACGGGTCCAAGACCTGGATCACCCATGCCGACCGTGCGAAATGGGGCGTCGTCTATGCCAGAACCGGCGAGCCGGGCCGCCGCGAGGGCATCAGTTGCTTCATCGTCGAGACCGACACGCCTGGCCTTACGCGCACTCCCATTCCGGTGCTGATCGCCAATAGCCCCAACGAGCTGCACTTCGACAATGCCCGGATACCCGCCGCCAATCGCATCGGCGAGGAAGGCGCCGGCTTCGCGCTTGCCGACGAATTCCTCACCCGCGGCCGCATCACTTATGGCGCCGGGCCGATCGGAATCGCCGAAGAGGCCCTGCGGCTCACGATCGAATGGGCCAAGGAACGCCGTGTGTTCGGCGGGCTTCTGGCGGACAAGCAGGGCGCGCAATGGATGCTTGCCGACTGCCGCATCGCGCTCGACGCCGCACGCCTGCTCACCTATCGCGCCGCATGGAAGGCCGATCGCGGCGAGCCCGCCCGCGCCGAAGCGGCGATGGCCAAATGGAGCGCGACCGAAGCCGCCTTCAACACGCTCGACACCTGCATCCAGCTGTTCGGCGGCATGGGCGTTTCGTGCGAATTGCCGCTCGAGCGCTGGTTCCGCGAACTGCGGATCAAGCGGCTCGGCGAAGGCGCGACCGAGATCCAGCGGATGATCGTCGCGCGGGCGCTGTTCGCCTGAACCGGTCAGGCGACGTGATAGGCGATCGTCTTGATGTAGGTGAATTCGTGGAGCCCGACTTCGCCGAACTCGCGACCATAGCCTGAACGCTTGATCCCGCCGAACGGGTGATGGGGGCTCATCTTGCCCGACCCGCCATTGAGGTTGACCTTGCCGGTCCGCAGCCGCATCGCCAGCGCATAGGCGCGGCCGACATCGGCCGAATAGATGCCGCCCGAAAGCCCGAAATCGCTGTCATTGGCGATCGCGACCGCCTCGTCATCGGTATCGAAGCCGATCACCACGCCGACCGGCCCGAACGCCTCTTCCTGCGCGATGCGCCATTTATTGTCGACCTCGTCGAACAAGGTCGGCTCATAGAAAAAGCCGCGATCGAAGCCAGGGGGAATGCGGCCGCCGGTTATCAGCTTCGCGCCGTCGGCGATCGCCGAATCGACCAGTGCCTGAACCCGATCGCGCGCGGCGGCGCGGATCAACGGCCCCATGCGCGTCTCCGGATCGGCCGGATCGCCGATCCTGACCGCGCGGAACATCTCCCCCAGCCGCGCGACGAAATCCGCCCGCACCGAATTATGGACGACGAAGCGCGTCATCGCCGCGCAGGCCTGACCGGCATGAAAGGTGAGACTGGCAAGCGCGTTTTGCGTCGCCGCGGCGAGATTGCCGTCGGCGCGCACGACCATCGCCGATTTCCCGCCCAGCTCCAGGATGCACCGCTTCAGCGTCGGCGCCGCCTGCGCCTGGATCGCCGCGCCGACACGGTCCGAGCCGGTGAAGGTGACCAGGTCGACGCGCGGATCGGTGGTCAGCGTTTCGCCCACCGACAGGTCGCCATTGATGACGTTGAAGACGCCGGGCGGCAGCCCCGCGGCGTCGGCGGCCTCGGCGAGGATGAAGGCAGACAGCGGCGTGAGCGGCGATGGCTTGAGGATGACCGAATTGCCCATCAGCAGCGCCGGCACCGCCTTGCCCATGTTGAGCGTGAACGGCACGTTGAACGGCGTGATCGCGAGACAGACGCCGACGGGCTCGCGCACCGCGACGCCGCCGCCCAGCATCGTCCGGCCGTCGGCCAGCGAAACCGGCTCCAGCGGCAAGGGCTGCGGCTCCTGCCGGCACGCCAGCTGGATATAATGCCGGGCATGCTCGATGCCGGTGGCGAACTGCATCGTGCGCGCAAAGGCCTGGATCGATCCGGTTTCCGCCGCGACCAATGCGCGCAGTCCTTCGCTGCGCGCTTCGATCCAGTCGCACATCGCCGTGATCCTGGCGGCGCGCTCCTCCATCGACATGCGCGGCCAGGGACCGGCATCGAACGCATGGCGCGTGGTTGCCAGTGCCGCCTCGACGTCGTCCGGTCCAGCAAGCGCGGCGTGCGCAATGATGGCTTCGGACGCGGGATTGATGACGGGCTCGCTCCTCCCGCCACTCGGCGCGATCCACTCGCCGCCGATATACAGGCGGCCTTCGTGCGCGATGTCCACTTCGTTCTCCTAGGCGCGCTGCAGGACGAAGTCGGCGCAGCGTTCGCCGATCATGATCGCCGGTGCATTGGTGTTCCCGCTCACCAGATTGGGCATGATCGAGGCGTCGGCAACGCGCAGCCGCGGCACGCCATGCACCCGCAATTTTGCATCGACCACCGCCGCCGGATCGCTTGCCGGCCCCATCTTGCAGGTGCCGCAGGGATGGTAGACCGTCTTCACGACGCTGGCGATATGCGTTTCGATCGCGGCATCGCTGAGTTCGTCATCGGGCCCATGGCCCGGCGCCAGCTCGCAATCGAGCAATTGCGCAAGCGACGGCGAATGGAGGATCCGCCGCGCCAGCCGCACGCCCCGCACCAGCGTCGCCATGTCGTCCGCGTGCCCCAGCACATTGCCGTTGATCCGGACCGGCGCGGCGGCGTCGCGTCCGCTGATCCGAACCGATCCGCGCGCCTGGGGGCGCAGCACGCACGGGCTGATCGAAATGCCATGGCCGGGCAAGGGCGGGCGATCGGCATCGCCGGTCAGTGCCGCCACCACCGTGAACTGGATATCGGGCCGGCCGCTGCCGTCGGTGGAAACGAACCCGCCGGATTCGACGATATTCGATGTCAGCAACCCCGATTTGAACATCAGCCATTGCAGGCCGTGGCGCACCGCCGTCAGCCCCTTGTCGGCACCCAGCAGGCTGATCGGGTGGCGCGTCTGGCCGTAGACGCCGGCCTGGTAATGGTCCTGGAAATTCTCCCCGACTCCCGCCAGCGCCCGCACCACGGGGATGCCGTGCTCGGCGAGCAGCGGTTCGGGGCCGATGCCCGACAATTGCAGCACCTTTGGCGAGCCGAAGGCGCCCGCGGCGACGATCACTTCCTCGCGCGCGGCGGCTTGCTGCACAGCGCCGTCGCTGCCGCGGTAACGCACGCCGGTCGCGGCGCCATTCTCCATGGTCACTGCCTCGACATGGGTTTCGCAGCGCAGCGTCAGCAGCGGGTTGTCCCGCACCCGCGACAGGAATGCGACGGCGGCGGATTGGCGCCGGCCCGCGGCGGACGTGGTCTGGTAGAAGCCGACCCCTTCCTGCGACGCGCCGTTGAAATCGTCATTATAGGGCAGGCCGGCTTCCTGCCCCGCCCGCACGAAGGCGTAGCTCAGCGGATGGTGATAGCCCGCGTCGGACACCTTTAGCGGCCCGTTCGCGCCGTGGAACGGCTCGGAATATTTCTGATTGGCCTCGCCGCGCTTGAACACGGGAAGCACGTCGTCCCAGCCCCAGCCTTCGCATCCGGAAGCCTGCCACTGGTCATAATCCTCGGCCTGCCCGCGGATATAGACCATGCCGTTGATCGAGGATCCGCCGCCGAGCAGCCGGCCCTGCTTCATATAGACGCGCCTGCCGCCGGCCGCCGCCTCGGGTTCTGTCCACAGATGCCAGGCGAGTTTCTTGGCGATCTTCTGGATGCCGCCCGGCATCGAGATGAAGAAATCGCGATCGCGCGGGCCGGATTCGAGCAGCAGCACACTCTTGCCCGCTTCGACCAGCCGCGTGGCCAGCACGCAACCGGCAGACCCCGCCCCGATCACTACATAATCGTAGCTACTCATCGCTTGCCGCTATGGGCGCGGCGACCGGATCGGCCATGTCCCTATGCGGGGGACCCCGCCATCGCGAGAGCGCCGCCGCCACCGTGATGTCGCCGGCCGGCTTCGCCGCACCGGGCACGCCACCGAAGCGCGGCGCGGCGGCGGGCAGGTTGTCCGGAAAGATCCCGCGCGCCAGATTGTGCGGGAACCGGCGTGCCTCGGCAAAGCTGAGCACCGGCGCGACGCAGGCGTCCGTCGGCGCGAATATCTCGGTCCATTCGTCGCGCGGACGCGAAGCGAAGCAGGCTGCGAATGCCGCTTCCATCTCGCCCCATTTGTCCCGCCCGCGCTGTGCGAATCGCGCGCGCTCGATGCCCAGGCCATCTACCAGCAGTTCGAAAAACTGCGGCTCGATCGCCGCGACCGAGACATATTTGCCGTCGGCGCAGACATAGCATCGATAATAAGGTGCGGCACCGTCGAGGGCGTTTTCGGCCCGGCGGTCCTTCCATTCCCCGGCATTCATCATGCCGTGGATGGCGCTGGACAGCGCTGCCACCCCATCCACCATCGCCGCATCGACCACCGTGCCCCGCCCGGTTTCGCGAGCGCTCAGCATTCCGGCGAGCAGCCCGATCATGGCGAAGGTGGTGCCGCCGCCATAGTCGCCAATCAGGTTCAGCGGCGGCGGCGGCGGGCGGTCCGCCCCGCCTATCGCATTCAGCACGCCCGTAATCGCAATATAATTGAGATCGTGCCCGGCGCGCGCGGCGAGGGGGCCGTCTTGCCCCCAGCCGGTCATGCGGACATAGACCAGCCGCGGATTCACGGCGAGACATTCGTCCGGCCCCAATCCCAGCCTCTCCATCACGCCGGGCCTGAAGCCTTCCATCATTCCGTCGGCTCCAGCGAGCAACCGCAATGCGGTGTCGCGTCCCTCGGGGGATTTCAGATCGATCCTGACGACCGCCCGATTGCGCAGCAGGTCGGCGCCGCCGGCACGATCGGAAACCCCCGCGCGGGCGATCCGCAGCACGTCGGCACCCATATCCGCGAGCAGCTTGGCCGCGAGCGGCACCGGCCCCATCGAATCGAACTCGATCAACTTCATTCCTGCCAGAGGGCCGGCCATCGTGCTTTTCCCGCTCACGAATCTAGATTGCCGGGATGTCGCGATTGCGGCGCTCTTGCATGTCCCCACAAAGGTACATCCGCGATTGCGTGGGCGTCCGCGGCAACTCTGTTGCAAGTGTGATCCGCCTGGCGCCGCATCGACGCCTGCACTACGAAACCGGGGCGCCCACCGTTCTTGTCGTTCCGGCCTTGACATCGATCGTCCACGGCGCGGGTTCGGGAAGGCGCATGCTGCCCTTGCCCAGTTCCAGCGGCATCCAGATATAGCGCGAATCCCAGAGCTGCTTGGGCTCCCAGCGATCCCCGACATAGATGATTGCGGTTCCCCGCGAACCGGCGACCTCCCCTTCGAAGGCGGCGATCGATACGAGACGATCGAAAGGAAGTGTCGGACAAGCGCGGCCATTGGCTGTAGTAATGCCTCCATTTGGCTGGGATGCCTTTGGTAGCGACGGTGGGGGTTGGCGCTATTCGGTCCTGAGCCAGATCACGCTGCTACCGGACCCGTGCCGATCTCGGCTTCGCGACGCATAGCACTGTTGGAGATCGCAAATATTCCCGCTTGATGACTACGTCTACTGATCCGACAGCGGATCGCTGGATTCGGTGCGACGCTCGTACGGCAAGGGTATATTCGGCGGCGGCTTTCGCAGACACTTTCTGAAAGATGCTCGTTGGCAATGGCCAGGTTCTGCCAAAGCGTCGGACGGAGAGAATTGGCGGATCCGGCCGCTTCCACAGAGCCTACTGGCCGATCGGATGGGGCGTCGGCCCTCACCGACCCGCGCGAACGAAGCTCGGCCAACAGGGACGGGTCGTGCCCCGTTCGGCAAATAGCACACCACGCTGGGGCGCCCGCGCTGCCTATGTAGCGTTGGCATAGCTCGTGGGATAAAGGCCGGTCCTTGCCCACCATTTCTCTGCGAGCGCCTTGCGCGCCTTCTCAGTGCGCACCCAGGTCTGACGGATGCGCCCGGCATCCGCATGCGCCGGATCGAACACACGACTGGTGATCAGCATGTGGACATGTGGCAGGATCTCGGGCTGGTCGTCGGTCCCGGTCCGATGGATTGCCCAATCGACCACCATTCCTTGCGAAGTGAGATGGTCCTCGCAGAATCCCTCGATCAGATTGCGCCAGCCGGCCACATCCTCACCCAGCGGCAGCGATCCGACGGCATGGATGCAGGCCGGCTCATCGGGGCGGATTGCGGCAGCATGACGATCCGCCTGGTCCCACAACCCCAATCCGTCGAGTGACGGCTGGTTAGCCCGCGACGGCGCGCAGCGGCCGTGGGCAACCAGGTCATCACGCACCGACCAGTCGGGCGTGGGGCCAAACGCGTCAATACCGTGGCGGCGGTTGATGTACAGCCAACTAGCGCGTGCCGTGTGGTGCGTGCGCAGCAACTCGGGGGTGTAGCGGCCCGTGTGCTGATGCACAGCGTAGCGAACGTTGAACGGACGGTCGTGATAGAGCGTGAACATAGACTTCCTTTCTTCGGGGGTGGTGGCCCGCACGCGGCCGTATCCGCATGGCGCTTTGCGCCGCGGATTTCGTGAAATTTCGATGATGGGGATGTCTTCGCGGGTCAGCCGCGGTGGCGTTGATGCCAGGTGATCGAGCGCAGCGTCGGGCTATGGCAGCCGGCCTCAGCGGCGAGCCATGCCTGCTCCTGCTCTGCTGCCTCGCCAGGAACCTCAATCCGCCAGCGGCGGATTGTCTGGTCCCATTTATACCCTCGCGCCTTGAGCCTGTCCTTGGCCTCGAAGGGTGCGCCGGCAGCGACCACGCGCATGGTCGGGCGCTGGGCAGTAAGGATCATTTCGCTGGAGGCGGTCCGCCCCGACGGCAGCGTGGCTGCAAGCAGCGCGACCAGCGCCGCGACATCGGCGTCGGCGCGATGGCGCTTGTTGAAAAATCCGGCGACCTGGCCCAGCAGCGCGCCGAGCTGCCGACCCTCATAGCCGTGGGCGCGCCAGTCGATGTCGCTGAGCGAGCAGCACCATGGCATGCCCGCAATCGCAGGATACCGTCGTTCGATCCATGCCGCGTCGAATCTCGCATTATGTGCGATGGTCAGGTCAGCCTCGGACAACAATTCCACAGCAGCTTGATCGTCGATGCGCTCGCCTGCGAGGATGGCGTCTGACAGTCCGGTCAGGCGGGCGATTCCCGCCGGCAGGGGATGGCCTGGGTCCTGCAGCCAGTCGTGCAGCGAACCGATCGCAACGATGTTCCCCCGCGCATCGAACTTCACTGGACACATTGCGAGTTCGATGATGCTGCCGGTCGTTGGATCGAGTGAGGTCGTCTCTGTATCGAGCACGATCGCTGTGCGCACCCTGCCCTCCGGCTCGGGCAGCGGCAGCAGATCCAGCGACGGTAAGGAGCGTTGTATCCGGTAGTCGGGATGTGCGTCGAGCAGCGCCGCGGCGCGCTCGGTGTCGGCGGATAGCCAGTCGTGCATGATGTCATGTCCCTAAACGACAAGACCCCGCCGAAGCGGGGCCTTGTGGAGGTGTGTGGGGGGCCGGATGTCAGACGTATGAGAGACCATCTTCGAACGTCGCCCATCGCGCGTCCTCATCGCCCGCATCGCGCCGCGTGCGATACTCGCGGTAGTAGCTGGCGAACGACGCGGCGCGGCCGAACGGGCGCGAGCGCAACATCGCTTTGAGCTCGGGGCGGTCCTGCTCCAGGTCCAGCAGCCGCTCGCGCAGCGGCAATAGCGTCTCGAAAAATGGGTCCGGCACGGCCTTCAGGAATGCCGCGCCATGTGCCCATAGCATCAGCCGCCGCACCGCCATTGACAGCGCCACGCCTTCGGCTGTCGCCGGGGCGTCACGGCGCCAGGAACGCGCAACCTCGTGGTCGGGGACAAAGGTGGCGTGGATACCGAGGCGCTGGCACAAGGCGACCTCGTCGATGCCGGTGCCGAACATCGCCGCCGGGTCGATCATCCCCTGCCCTTTCGCCAGCGCTGCCAGGTTCGGCTCGGTGAAGAAGCGGCGCGATGCTGCCTCGATAGCGAGGGTATCGCAGTCGCTTTCGCTCACGATGGTCGGCGCGCTGGCGACCAGCGCGCCGTCGAGCAGCACCGGCAGAGGCCATTCGAGATCGCGCGCGTCCGAAACGCATTTGATCGTTACCTCACGATGCCCGTCGTCGCGCTCGTGAAGCGTAACGACCGCCGCGGCGACCGGCTCGCGCGCCAGCACGCTGCTCGCCGGCATGTCATCGACCGGCACGCAGGCCAGGCCGACCGCCTGGATGACAGGCGGCACATGGGGTGAGTTCATTTTGGATCTCCTTGCAGGAGAACCAGGAAGCCAAGAGCCAAATATCAGCTCTTTTCCTTCACTTCCCAGTTCTCACTGCAAGCGCAAGCAGTCCCTGAACCTTAGCCGGTCGTGGTGGCCGCGACCGATCGGCTTTCCATCATCTGCCCTTGCCTGACGGAGCTGCGCCAGTTGGCGCGTGCCTTTTCCACGCTGGCCTAAAAAATATCGCGGACGTTGGTTGTGGTTTGACCGTGCGACCCAGGCCTCGGCCGTCACCCACGGCTCGATCGTCGCCTAGGGTATCCCTTCCCCCCGCGGAGGGGATATGGCGTCGTGTCAGCGGGTGAGGCCGAGATCGTGAATCCCCCAGTTTGGCGTGGGGACGGCGGCGACGTTCGTGCGCAGTGCTCTGGCGAATTCGGCAGGCCATGTTGGGCGTCCAGCGGCGCGGCTCTTGCCGATGGTTTCTGAGACCGCAGTCATAATGCGAGCCTCATTGCGCCATTGATCGAGGAGATTCTGAATCGTCTTGGGCGTCTTGGCTGATATGCGCGGCAAGCCCTTAGGCGGGATGATGATGTGGTCGGAATGTTCGCCGGCATATCGAAGCAACATCACGAGCGACTTGGACGGCCCACCATGACGCGTGAAGGGCGGAATGCGGAGACCGGCAAGATCATCGACCCGGGTGACTTCCCGATATGCGGGCTCGACATGCGCGCGAGGTTGTGCCGGTTCAACGGCGTGCGACCTCGGTCCCGGCATGCCCCCGGAAGCCTGTTGCGGCGTCAATTCGTGTTGCCGGTGCGCCTCGCGGATCCCTTGCTGGATGGGGAAGGCATCGCGCCAGAAACTTTCGTTGGAATAGCGATGCCAGCGTTCGATACGGCGCAACAGCGTGGGCTCAAGATCGGTTGGCCAGAAGCGATCGACCGTCTTGCTGAACGCCAAGGGCCGAGCGCCGGCTTCCCGGCGCAGTGCTGCTACGGCCGTCTGTTGCTCGTTTCGCATCTGGACCAGCTGACGCTGGACATGCGCTCGCTTCAACCATCCGTCATCGAGCTTGAACGCCCACATCACCTCCGGACCGAGCTCGAGCCACCCCGAGCCGAAGTCCGCCACATAGAGATCTGCTTTGCGCAGTTTGGCGATCAAATGTGTGTCCGCCTCCAGCTGCGAGGCATCGCCTTCGTTGAACGCGTGGCGAGGATTATCCTCAAGCCATTCGCGCGTAGGGACGGTGGCGATCGGCTCACGAGCCGGTTTCGCCATTGCCCGCCGCCGATAAGCACTGATGAACGGAGGCGGCACCCTATCCGCAGTGCCCCTATCGCGAGGCACCGCATGGCGCGTCGGTTCGGTGGGAGCTGGCTTTGGAGCCGCCCCCATGGGATCGACAGCCAGCCCCTGTTGCTGCGCTTCGCGCCAGCGAGCGAGGGCTGCGAGCAGATCGCGCCCCTGTTGGACAGCGGGATCGGACGCAGCATTGGCAGCGATGACCGATGTCGGCGTAAGTCGCCCCGCCTGCCTCGCCTCGCGAGCGGACGAGACCAGGCTTGGAGCAGGCGACTCTGTCGCGCCGGCCGCCGGACTAAGTGGTAGAGGAACAGGCAAGCCCTCGCGCGAAACGGACAATTGCGGCGCAGGTGCATGCTCGCTCGAGGCGGCGAACGGTACCCGCTCGTGCCGCTCTGACGAGGGGCGCATCTGCTCAGCAGCTGCGGTACGCTGGCTGGCTACCAGCGGTACAGGCCGCGCTATATCCTTGACCGAACTTTGGTGCAGAAGCACTCGTCGCGCGGGCAACCGTGATGCAACAAGCGGAGAACGAGCCTGTCCGACCGCGCTGGCGGCGATGCGCTCCGCCGGCCGCTCTGGCGCTGCCGTTCGAGACGCGGTGAGCCGCGCAGGGCCGCTGGGTTTTTGGCTGGCGCTCGCGCTAACCACGCGACGTATCGGAACATCGCCCGCTCGCTCGGCCTCGACTTGCGCAACAATACTATCGCGCACCGCGGTTAGCGCGGCGATCTTCTTGTCGGCATCGCGGATTGCCCGCCGCGCGGCGTTGCGCGCTTGTCTGATCCGGTTGCGGTCATCCGCCCAGACCTTGCCGCCGCGCTGCACGATGGCGCTTCGCGCCTCGCCGAGGTGCTCGCCCCCTTCGAGATCCAACCCGCGCGCGCCATAGCCGAGCCCGGTATAGCGCATATTGCGCTGGGCCTTCTCGGCGGCTTCCGACATCGAATGCGCCCATAGATGACGAAGCATCTGCACGCCGTCCCTGCCGTCGAGCTCGCCGCGGACATGATCGGCGAACGACCAGGTATAAGGGCCGACACGGGCCGTCGGCCGGAAATTGGTGAGGATATGGGCATGGACATTGCGGTCGTCCCCGCTTTCTGGCGCGCGGTGGACCACTGCGCTGTACGCCAAGCCCAATGGCTCGAGCACGGTCTCGCAGAAATGCCTTAGGGCCGCGACGTTCTCCCCATCGGACGCATCCGAGTCGAACGCGACGATGATGCGGATCTGGATCTTCCCGTTCTTGCGCGTGGTCGTATCTTCGATCGCCTGCCAGCCGGCACCGATCTCATCGATATCATCGCCGATGTTGGCAACCATGATCGGCTCGCCACGCGCATCGCGCAGCACCGCCTCGTCTCGCGCTTCATATTCCCAGCGATCGCGCGCGGCGCCGCGATAGAAGCCGGGTGTCTTGCGGCCGATATAGCTCTGTTGATAGTGGATGCCGCGCATGCCCAGGTCGTCGACCACCCATGATGAGGGCACCCTGGTCATTGCGATGACCCTTTGCGCCGGCATGCCGGGCGGTCGCTTCACGACATCGGATGTTTGCCGCTCCGGGCGATTGGCCTTGACCTTGCCGCGCAGCGTCGCCGCGATCCGGCGGCGCTCGCGATCTATCTCGGCCAGCTCGTGCAGGAAGCGCCTCGCGGCGGCACGATCCTCGAGATTGCGCTGCAGCTCGTTGGCCTTCTCCTGAGCCGCGAGCCGGCGCTTTTTGGTCGCATCCGACCGGGCCTGGCGCAGCACGACCTTGAGCTTGTCCCGGGTTGCAGGGATGCAACTGCCGTCCGGCAAGACGATAAACATCTCTACTGCGGGCGGGGGTGGGGCCGGGCCGGCGGAGCCGCCCGAATTCGCGGAACGCGAATTCATTTAATGCGCCCCCCGCCCTAAAACTGAAAACCTGTCACTGCCCGGCTGCTGTCCGAAGGCGATCTGTCGTGCAGCGTTCTGGCTGATGCGACCGAACCGGCTCTTTTTCACGGCTCGCCCAAAGCAACGGCGTTCAAAGCACGGCTGGAATCTCCAGTTGGCGCGAATGACCATTCGCTTTTGGTGAAGCTGGATTGCAGGCGAAATATCGACAGCGAGCATGTGGCTAGCATGCGGCTCATAGAGTGCGGCAACGATGTAACCCGCACCGAGATGTGCCGCCTATCTAGCCAGTCAGCGATCCAGCGCGAACGGCCGACATTGGGCCTTTCGCGGAGGGCCAGTTCCTGAATGGTCGCGGCACAAAGCCGCCGCTTGCAAGCGGGCACGTCGCGCGGGCACACGGATCTGCCTCACGCGCCGCGAATGATCATGCTAGGCCAGCGCGATGAAGACGATTGCGCAATCTCTGACCGAGCGCTGGGCAACCTTGTTCAAGGCACCGGAAGCTATACTTCCGGCGGTGCTAGTCGTAGGCGCCGGCTTCTGATGGCGACGGTGCTGGATATGGTGCGAGGGTTCGTCGAAAGACTTTCCCCCGAGCCGGTATGCGACGATTGTATAGCCGAGCGTCTGCGCCTGTCGGATACCAGCCTGGCTAATAAGAAGGTGCGCGAGCTTGCCGGAAGCGGCGGATTCGAGCGCGAACAAAACATTTGCTCACTGTGCGGCGCCCCCCGAATCGTGACCCGCCGGCGCACGCGCTAAGTGGCTAAACACTTGCCGACTGATGTGCATGGCAGTTCGATTTTGGCCCGTTTCCAGACTGGTGGCTTACATAGCCAAGGACGTAAGGCAGACAGCAGATAGCTAAGGGACCGGGCGGAATCTCTGCGGACCAAGCAGCCGCGCCATATCGGCGCTGAACACCTCCACCAATTCGCGGAGCATGGGCCGACATTGATGGAGAATGGTCACGGTGCCTTCGGTGAGGGCTCAGGCTGCGCTCTGCCGCCGGCGTTCGGAGGCGACAACGCTGCGATCGCGCCCCTGCTCCTTGGCACGCAGCAAGGACGCATCGGCAGTCTGGACCAGTCGTTCCGCCGGACAGTGCGTGGGTGTCGTCGCAATTCCAGCCGACACGCGAATTTCGCCCAGGGCTTTCCCCTCATGCACGAGATGCAGCCCGGCAACCCGCGCACGAATCTCCTCGGCGCGGGCATGGGCCTGTTCGATCGGCACGCCGGGAAGCAGGATCAGGAACTCTTCACCTCCATAGCGGAAGGCGAGTTCCTTCTCCCGCACCACACGCTGCAACACCGCACCGACTTCGCGCAGCACGGCGTCGCCCGCATCGTGGCCGAACGTGTCGTTGAAGCGCTTGAAGTGATCCACATCGAGCATCACGCAGCTGATCGGCTGGCCATCGCGCTCCGCTTCGGCGAGCACGGTCGCAAGCGTGGTGTCCAGTCGCCGCCTGTTGGCAAGGCCGGTGAGCGCGTCGCCCATCGCCATCGCGCGCAACTGGTCGCGCAGGCGCAGGTTGGCCAGGGCCAGGCCGATATTCTCGGCAAGCATAGTTAGGTAGGTCTCGGGCGTGGCTGCCCCGCCGGCATCGGCTCGCGGCTCGAAATAAAGCAGGCCGAAGATCTCGCCATGCGCCGAAAGCGGGAGGCATAGCGTGTCCGGAAGCTCTCCACCGTCAAGGTCGAGATGGTCGCAGGGTACATCCACCGACCCCCCGGCGGGGCGATGCGGCAAGCCGCGGCGCAAGGCCCAGCACGCGAGCGGCGGAAACTCCCCGCGCGAGTGCCGGGGGCCTGACCAGTCACAGCCCTCGACCAGCGCGTTCCGCGCCAGGTCGAGGAGGTAGAGCTTGCCGGCAAGGTCGGGTGCTATCTCCGGCACGAAGCGGTACACGATCTCCTCAAGGTCGTGGAGTGTGTCGCAGCCCTGCATCCGCTGGGTCATCCTTGACAGCAGGTCGCGCAAGTGACGGTCGGCGTCGCGTTCCTGCTCGAGCTGCTGACGCGCGAGCCCATTCTCGCGAAATATCCGAATGGCCTGCGCCATATCGCCGATCTCGTCGATCTGGCCGAGATAGGGCGGCAGGGCGGCATAGTCCTGCGCGGCGAGACGATTGACGACATCGCTAAGCTTCACGACCGGCTTGAGCACCCGCTGTCTGAACACGAAGAACAGAACGCACAGGAAGAGGAGACCGGTGATCGCGAGCGCGATTTCCGACACAGTCTTCCAGCCACGCGCGGCCTGCGCCGCGACGGCGACCTGCGCTTCGGTGCGCTGGTCGAGCTGATATTGGAAGCGTTCGACCATGGCGCGGGACCGGTCGAGCTCGCGCTCGTATTCGGCGCCGAACAGGATCTTCCGCGCTTTTGCCTCATCGCCAAGATCATGCGCCGCGATCGCGGCACGCTGCTCGTCATGCAGCGTATCGGCCCAGCGCATCGCGTCTTTCAACGCGTCGAGTTCGTCGGCGCCTGCGCCGGCGTCCCCAAGGTGACGGATGCGCGCCTCGATCGGCGCCAGCGCCGCGGCATCGCGCTCGTAGAGGACGCGATAGCTGGGATCGCCGGTGTCGAGATACTGCCGGGCGTGCTCGGTGAGCGCAACGACGTCGCTCTCGAGCCTCTCGGTCGCCTGATCGAGGCGATAGCGCTGCTCCACAGCCGCGCGCTCGCGATCCTGCGCGTTGGACGCGAGAATCATTGTCGTGCCAGAAGCAAGCGTAAGTGCGACCGTTGCTCCATACGCCCAGTTCGTGATTGTCGCGAGCCGCATCCGGCCCGTTTACCGCACGAGCAACACCCAATCGTTAATCACAACGTCCGGCGTCGCCGCAATTGCGGCGAGCGCCATGGCGTCCGGCACCGCGTCGATCAGGTGCCGGTCGCGCTGTGCGGCGCGGCGACCGCCTTGGATTCCGGCGATTCACGCTGCCGTAGATAGATCGACAGGACGACCAGGATGGCGGTCGAGAGGTGCCGGACCCAGCCACCAGCCACGCGGTCCGCGAGTATCTGGCGGTGCTCGACGATGCGGCGTTCGGCGGCGCGACGCCGGTCGCGCCCAAGCAGCAGCGGTGGCCGACCCGGCTGCGCGCTGGACCGCCGCGACGCGCGAGCGCGCCTTCTTCGCCTACTCGACCAACTATCTGATCGACCTCGAACATGCCGTGATCGTCGATGTCGAGGCGACCACTTCTATCCGCCAGGCCGAAGTGACGGCGCAGCGCCGGATGATCGAGCGCACGCAGAGGCGGTTCGGCCTGTGGCCCGAGCGGCTCGCGGCCGATACCGGCTATGGCGATGCCGCCAACCTGGCCTGGCTGGTTCAGGAAAAGGGCATCGCGCCGCACATCCCGGTGTTCGACAAGTCCGCCCGCACCGACGGGACGTTCGAGCGCTCGGCCTTCAGCTACGATACCCGGCGCGATGTCTATACCTGTCCGGGCGGTGAAGAGTTGCGGCGCTACTGGCATGCCGGGCGCGCCGCCAAGGAGCAGCAGCCGGTCGATGGCCTCTACAAATACCGTGCGCGCAAGACGGCATGTGACGCCTGCGAACTCCGATCGCAATGCTGCCCGAACGGACCACACCGCCGCGAACGGAAAAAGGTCGAGATGCTGTTCGCGCACCTAAAACATATCCTCAAGCTCGACCGCTTGCGCCTACGCGGACCGAACGGAGCAAAAGACGAGTTCCTACTGGCCGCCACCGCCCAGAACCTCCGCAAGATGGCCAAGATGATCCCGATGCCGATGCAGATGGTGCCCGCTTGAGCGCCCACGCTTGCGTACGTGCCGCTGGCCCCGCATCGTCAACCCGCACCACCGGCGACTTCTTCAACACAATCGGGCCGACAGCTGACATGCAACTTTCCGTCGGCTAAATTCAGAAGCAGACATTGATTCAGCTGGCTTTGAGCGTCGCCTTGGCGATCACGATCGCCAAGGCGACCTCGACCAGCTCACGCCAGCGCGTAGGCTTTTTTCGCCCAGACTAAAGATTCCTCCCCGAATTCACGGGGCCAATTTCGCTGGGGTTCTTGAGGGCGGCCGGTTCGCCGCCTGATCAGGAGCCAAGCCCTATGTCCCACACCGCCTTCATCGCCGTCCAGGGTCACGACCGCCTCGTCGAGGTCGACCTGCCCGACAACGCCTCGATCGAGATCGTCCACGCCTCCATCAAGGAGGCCGGCATCGAGATCGACGAGGAGTTCATCCTCTTCCACGACGAGGATGACGACCCGATCGAGTGGCACGGCCACAAGCGCCCGCACCAAATTAAGCACGGCGCGAAGCTGCACCTCGCCAAGTGCCGCAAGATCGACGTCACCATTCACTACCTCGAGCAGACTAAGCGCCACAGCTTCGCGCCCGGCACCCGCGTCCGCCGCGTGAAGGCGTGGGCGGTCGACCACTTTAAGCTGGCCGAGCGCGACGCCGCCGAGCACGTCCTGCAGGTCTGCGGCAGCACCGACCGCCCGCCGACCGACACGCCGCTGCACAAGCTCGTCAAGCATGGCCACTGCGAGCTGTGCTTCGACCTCGTCCCCGACGTCCGCGTCGAGGGCTGAGGTGAACGCGCCCGTCAGCCCCAGCCAGCTACTGCTCGAGCGCGACCTAGCCGCACCGGAGTTCCGGTGCGGCCAGTTCGAAGGGCGGTGGCGCGTCGTGTCGCAGGCGTGGCCCCACGTGGTCATCGCCGTGTCGGCCGCACCCCGTCCGAACTCGCCGGCTGAATTCGGCCTGCGGTTCGAATGCAGCGGCTATCCGCACCAGGCCGTAACCGCGCAGCCCTGGAACCTCGCCACCGACGCCTCGCTCGCCGCGCACCTGTGGCCGCGGGGCAAGACGATCCTGCCTTCGGTCTTCCGGCCCGAGTGGCAGGGCGGCACCTGCCTCTACCTCCCTTGCGACCGCATCTCGATGAACGGCCATGAGGTGTGGGTGAACCAGCATCCCAACCGCCTGTGGCAGCCGGCGCGCGGCATCATCTGCTATCTGGAGCAAGTCCATGAACTTCTCAATCAGGACGATTACACGGGCGCTGCTACGGCGTAGCCGCGGCATCCGCATCGAACCCGCGCGCTGGACCGCGCTGCTGGCCGAACTCGACCACCGCGGCGAGCGCCGCCACGAGGCGGGTGCCTTCCTCCTCGGCACGCGCGAGGGCGACCTCCGCGAAGTCCAGGACGTCGTCTTCTACGACGACTTGGACCCCGAGGCCTACAGCTCGGGCGTCTGCATCCTGCACGCGCCAGCGTTCGCCGCGCTTTGGTCGATGTGCCGCGCGCGGGGCCTCACCGTCGTCGGCGACGTGCACACCCACCCGGGCGGCGCCTTCCAGAGCGAGGCGGACCGCACTAACCCAATGGTCGCGCGCGAGGGCCACATCGCGATCATCGTGCCGGACTTCGCCACCGGCCGTCCCGCAACCACGCGGCTCGGCGTCTACGAATATCGCGGGAACCACGAATGGGCCGACCATTCCGGCGACCGCGCGCACCGCTTCCTCCACAACGATTTCTGGAGTACGTTCCTATGACCACCGATCCCGACCGCCTACACCGCACGGCGAAATACTTCATGGACAGCGGCCGTGCCGCGACCGCCGAGGATGCGGTCGACATGCTCTCCCGCTTCGGCCTCGCGATCAGCGTGGACCCGGCGACCGCCACGACGGTGAACGGCCAGATCGCGCTGCTCACCCTGGTCAACGCGGCGCGCCGCACGATGCTGGGCGGCATCGAGGTCGAGGGCGTCGGCGATCAGCCGGTGGTCACGAACCTGGCGACCGAGACCACTTTGCGCGAGGCGGTCGAGGCGCTCTGCGGCACCTGCGTCGAGAAGGTCCGCCCCGACTGGCCGCGCGCCATCATCGGCGACGTGGCGGCGCCGACGGGTCCGGCACCTGCGTGGCGCCTGCAGTGGGCCGGCTGGCGCGGCGGCGTGATCCCGTCGACGTGGCCCACCGCGGTGTCGGGCGACGCCATATCGCTGGCGCCGGCCATGGCCGCGGCCGCCTGCGTCGGCGAGGTCTTCGCCTACCACGCCGGCGACCACGACATGGCGGGGCGGCGCGCGTCTGGCCTCTCGATTTGGGGCCCGGGCAAACCGTGGATGGAGCCGGATCCGAGCGAGCCGGCCCTGCGGCACCTTCCCACGCATCTCTGGTTCATCGGCCTGGGCAACCTCGGCCAGGCGTTCGCCTGGGCGCTGGCGTCGCTGCCCTATCCCGAGGGTGCGGAAACCCTGCTCATGCTGCAGGACTTCGATGGGATGGCGGTGTCGAACGACAGCACCTCGCTGCTCGCTGTGCCCGAGCAGCCTACCGTCATGAAGACGCGGTGGGTTGGTGACTGGCTGGAGCACCGGGGCTTCGACGTGCGGCACGAAGAGCGGCGTTTCGGCGCCTGGACCCGGCGCTACCACCTCGAACCCGGCGCGGCGCTGTGCGGCGTGGACAACGCGGTCGCCCGCGCCGCGCTCGAGGAAGCCGGGTTCGACCTGGTGGTCGAGGCCGGGCTGGGCGCGGGAACGCAGGGGTTCCGGAATTTCTCGCTCCACTGCTTCCCCGGACCCAAGCGCGCGAGCGCGATCTGGAGCGGTGCGGCGGCGGCGGCAACGGTTCCCGACGTCTCGGGCATGCCCGCCTACGAGGCGATGAAGAAGGTGGGCGTCGACGGCTGCGGCCTCGCCCAGATCGCGTCGCGCACGATCGGCGTGCCCTTCGTCGGGCTGACCGCCTCGATCCTCGCGGTGGGCGAGCTGCTGCGGCGCCTGCATGGCGGCGACGCGATGGAGCTGGTGTCGGGTTCGCTGATGGCGCTGGACGACACCGAGGCGTTCACCGGTGCGCCCGAACCCTACTCCCATGGCCACCTCGACATCGATCCCGCTGAAATCGCGAAGGCGGCCTGAGCGGTTCCGGCGGCAGGGACTTCCTGCCGCCGGCGCATCGGCTATTGTCCAAGCATGACCGTGATCGACGACGTCCGCGCCCTGATCGACCGCCTCGCCCCGGCGCCGATCTGCGACGACTGCGTCGCCGATCGGCTCGGCCTTTCCGTGCGGCAGCACGCCAACCACAAGACGCGCGAACTGGCCGGCTCCAACGGCTTCGAGCGCCGCAAGGACATCTGCTCGATGTGCTACGGCGAGAAGCTGGTGATCCGGCGACTCAAGTGACGACGAGGCGGCCACACCATCCCGTGACGCCAGACGGCCGCTACTTCGTCGTGCGGGGCCGGCTGTGGCGCATGTCCGATCCGGCGTTGCAGGCCGACCGGCGCGAGCAGCTGGTCAAGGAGCTGATGGCGGCCCGACGGAAGGTCGGCGCGATGTGGCGGGCCGGCGACGAGGGCGGCGAGTCGGCCGTCCACGAGGCCGTCGACCGTGCAAAGCGCGCGCTGGGCGAGCGCGGCCCGGTCTGGTGGCACGACGGAGCACCCGACCTGAACCGGCACATGGCGCGGACCACCCCCTCCGCCGACTGGTATGCTGGCCCGGGCTGTCAATAACGCGGCACGGGGCGTCAGACGCCGCAAATGAAATAGCACGGACAGTTCGGGCAGTAGCGCTGATCGATCGGCTTGGCGGGGAAGCTCCCGGCTTCAATGCCGTTGATGGCGTCGGCGAACGCCTTGACGGCCTTGTCCACCTTGCCGGCGGGGAAGTCGCGCGTCACGCCGTCGCTCGGGTAGTAGGCCTCGACGGAGATCGCCCGGCCGGGAAACCTGCGCTGCGCCGCCAGCAGCATCGCGCCGTAGATCGGCTTGTCACCCTCGCCCTTCGTCTGCCGCCCCGTCCTGATCCGTTGGATGCGGACCACGCCATCGGCATCGACCAGACGGTCTGGCTCGATCGTCAGGGTGCGACCGGCGACCGGCAATTCGAGCGGCCCTTCCAGATAGGCTCCCTGCTCGGCCGCAACGTATGCGGCGCCGTTGGCGACCATGCGGTTCGCGGCCTGGCGGTAGTAGTTCTCGAAGCCGTGACCGACCGGGCCGCGCTCCGCCCATACCGCGTCCAGCTGCGCCAAGGCCTGCGCCGCGCTCGTCGCGACGCCCTCGCCACGCCGCTGCTCGATCCACGCCAGGGTCCTCCGGACGCACCGGTGGAAGTCGAGGAAGGCGGCCCCGTCGGTGCCCGCGCGCAGGCCCATAATCTGCTCGTAGCGATATCTCGCCGGGCAGCGGATGTAGGTGTCGAGCTCGGTGGCCGAATAGCTCGTCCGCCTCTCGACCGCGACCGGCGGCCTCGCGGGGGGCTGCGGCACGCTTGATGGCACCGAACGGGTCCGCGTAGGTATCGCCGATACCGAGTCCAGGAACTTGGACGCCGAAGAGTTCTGGGTGGTGTATTTCTGGGCGCGGGTCAGGGACAGGTGATCGCGAGCGCGCGACAGCCCGACGAAGAACAAGCATTCCTCCTCGGCATCATGGTCCTCCTTGCCCATGTTGAGCTGCGGATACTTGCCAAGCGTCGGCATCCTCGACCCCTTGCGGCTCGCAGGCATGTACTTTGTCGCCAGGGCGGGGAGATGCACAGCCGGGAACTCCAGGCCCTTGCTGCCGTGGATCGTCAGCACCCGGACGGCGTCGATGTCCGTCGCCTCGGCCGATATCGCGCGGTAGGCGCTGTCCTGGTTGAGCAGCTCGATCCGCCGTATGCGCGCCAACAGGCGTCGCCGGCTCCTGTCGCCCGCCGCATCGTGCTCGCCGCACACCTTCAGCAGCTGGTAGATGGCGATCAGCTTCTGGCGGTCCGCGGGATCAGAGCTCCGGACGAGCGGGTCGAGGAAGCCGCCGGTCTCGAACAGCCATCCCGTCAGCATCGTCCAGGGCGTCGTAGCGGCGCCGACGAACGCAAGCTCGCCGCCAAGCCGGGCGAGGCCGGCACGTCCGCCGTCCGACAGGCCCTCGATCTCGGCGACACGCGACAGCGCGGTGATCACCGGCAGCTCGTGCTCGCGGGCCCAGCCAACCACCTTCAAGGTGTCCTGCTCCGTCGCGCCATACGCCGGCAACTGGCCCACCCGGACCAGACCGAGCCCGCCGAACTCGGCGTCAAGCGCGACCAACGACAGCAGGTCCCGGATCTCGGCGCGCTCGAAAAGGTCGCCCAGATACAGCAGCGGCACGTTCAGCCGCTCTAGCAGGGATGTCAGGCGGCCCAGTGTAAGGTGACTGCGCGCGAGTATGGCTTGGTCGCGATAAGGGACGCCGGCTGCCTTCAGCCCTTCGATCCGGTCGCGTATCGCGCAGGCCTCGTCCTCTAACGTCCCGCAGACCTCCAGCGTGACCTCGCCGACTGCGCCGCGGTTGGCCTGCCACTGCGATTGCCGGCCTCCGGTCATACCGCCGGTGAAGGCGGCGAAGGCCCTGACGACTGGCGTTCCAGACCGGTAGTTGATCCCAAGCGTGTGGCGCTTTCCGCCGAACTCGGACGGAAACCGTTCGACGTTGGATGGCTCCGCACCTCGAAACCGGTAGATCGACTGGCGGTGGTCGGCCACGACCCAGATGTCGCGGCATTCGCTGGCGAACGCGCGCAGCAGCATCGAGCTCGCGTAGTTCACGTCCTGATACTCGTCGACGAGCAGGTGCCGGTAGGTCCCAATGACATCAGCCCGCACCTCATCGTCCGCCAACAGCGCGACGGCATGGCGGATGAGGTCGCCGAAGTCGACGGCGTCCGCCTCGGCGAGCAGCCTCTCGTAGATGACATAGACCTTGCCGACCTCGACCGCCTTCTCGGCTGCCTCCCGGCCCGCATCGTCGACCGCCGCCGCCAGATCCGCTTCGGCCGCGGTCAGGTATTCGGCCGGACCGATAAGTTCGTCCTTCGCCCGCGAGATCGCGCTAACCACGAAGGCGAGTTCGAGGGCTGGCTCGAACAGGTTCTGGTAGTGCCGGAGTGGAAGCTGCTCGAGGTTGGCCTCCAGCAGCGCCAGGCTCGCCGTCGGGTCGAGAATCTTGACCTGATCGGTCCGGCCGATGCGCCCAGCGAAGCGGGTGACCAGCTCCAGGCCGAAGGCGTGGAACGTCCCGACCCACATCTCGATGGCCGCATCGGCGTCGACCGCCGACAGGCGTTCGCGCATCTCCTCTGCGGCCTTGTTGGAGAAGGTGAGCGCGAGGATCGACGACGCCGCGTCCCCTTTGAGGATACGCGTGACGCGTTCAACCAAGGTGCGCGTCTTGCCAGTGCCCGGACCGGCGTGGACCAGCAGCGGCCCGTCGTCCCAATCGACGGCGGCCTGCTGATCATCGTCCAAGCCATAGACGACCTTCTCGCGCTCCTCGACGTCGTGACGGACGAGAGGCGGCAGCAGAAGGGCTCTGATCGCCTGCTGGAGCACGAGGTTGCGCGGCAACCCAAGTTCGGTCGCGATCCCGGAAGGCCTGGCACCGGCCAGGAGCCTGTCCCTCAGCCAGTCCGAAGGACAAAGGAACTCGCCCGCGAAGACGTCCGCCTGCACCTCCTTGCGCTCGCGCGAGGAGTATCCGTCGACGCGCGCGCCGCCGCTCTCCACCGGCTCGCCGGAAAGCCGCATCGACACGTTGGTCACGTCGCTCTCGAGATCGGTGTGGAGCCGGAAGTGTCCGAACTCGTGGGCGATGACGACCACCTCGTCCTCCTCGACCTGGCCGCGCGCGACATGGACAATGCCGGGACCGCGCTCAAAGAACCCGAGCACCTCCTCGCCCGCACGCGTGCCTGGATCGAACTTGATGATCTGCAGGTCGTGCAGCTCGACCATGGCGTCGATCAGGTTGCGCGCGGTCGGAGCGGCGTTCGTCTTCGCCAACGCAGCGGCGCGGCAGTCCCGCGCGGCGAGCCGGATGTCGCTCCAGGCGTCCATCAGAGATCAGCCAGCCAATAGTCGATCTCCTCCTGGCTCATGCCGGACGACCTCACGATCTCCTCGAAGGTGCGCTGGTTCGCTATTGGCTGGCCGACGGCCTTCGCGCGTCCACCGAGCGAAGGGGTCATCGCGGCGCGCGCGTGCGCCACGTTGAACGCTTCAAGGGGCACGCCGAGCTCGCGCGATATCGCGGTGGAGAAGCGGGGCCTCACATCGGACATCCGCCCTGCGAACAGGTCCGCCACCACGACGCGCTCTATAGGCAACCTTCGCGCGAGCTGCGGCTGGGACAGTCCGGACCGCTTGAGCATCTCGTTGAGCGACGGCACCGGAACGGCGGCCGCCTCCGCGGCCACGTCATCGGCCTCCGCCGCGAACATGGCAGCCTGCACCCGGCTTCCCGCCCGGGCGATCATGTCGTCATCCAACGAGGCGGGCGCCTCGGTGGTGTCGGCCAGCATCGCCAGACGGACGGCCGCATGCTCGCGGATGTCATGCGCGAACTTCGGGTGAAGAACCGCCCAGCGCTCCACGTCGGCGCGGGTTGGAATGTCGCATTCCTCGTGGAATGCGATCAGCACTTCGTCCCTTTCCTGCTGATTGTCTTCCATCACGAATTTCCGATCTTCTTGGCTAATTGCTTCTGTACGGTCGCGACCCTGGAGGCGGCGGTGTCCGGGCTGATCCCGAGGATGCTCGCGATCGAGGGGCCGTTCTTGCTGCTGCAGGGGACCCCCTGCATGTGGAGCACGAAGGCGGCGCGCTTGTCCTTGTCCCGGATGCTGTCCAGGATGCGCTGCACGTAGACCTCCTGCTCCGCATGGGAGAACAACTCGGTTTGCGGATCCGCCAGGCCGCCGGGGTCGTCGACCATGTCCGGATTGCGCTTCATGGCGATGATGGCCTTGCGCGCGTGATCGATCGAACGCTTGCGGAGCGTGGATTTAAACCACTTCCGCAGGCCCTCGCCGTCGGCGGCGGTCGGCGACAGCAGCGCATCCACCATGGCGGCGTGCACGTCCTCGACGACGTCGCGGCCCTGGTTGGGGAAAGCGGTCGAAGAGATTTCGCCGCGGATGATCTCCAGCATGCGACGGGAGATGAAGCGGATCATCTCCCGCACGAAGTGCTGATCGACGCCCGCGCGGCGGTAGTTCGCCCGGATCGCCCCAACGATCACCCCTTCCGGGAAGCCGGACAACCGGCCGTGTTCGACGATCCGGCGCCAGCGCTGATGGTCGCCCAGCAGCGGAGGCTCATCGTCCGCGTCACTCATCAGTATCTCCTCCATATCTGGACCTCGGAGACACAAGCGAAGGCTGACGCGGAAAATCGGGAAAAAAGTTTACCTGGCCGATCACGACAGCGTGCATTCGGAATGGAGCTCGGCCCCGACCACCGACTTCGCGATCTGGACGAGATGGGGGTGGTGGGTGAAGAACAACACCTGCGTGGTGCGCGCGACCTCGGCCAGCACGCGGAAGCCCGCCTCCGCGCGGCGATCATCGAAGTTCACGAACAGGTCATCGGCGAGGAACGGCAGGGCGACCCCGGCCGTGACCGATTGCTCGAGCGCGGCCAAGCGCAGCGCGAGGAACAGCTGGTCGGTGGTGCCCTCGCTCATCCCGTCGACGTCGACCATCGTCCGCATGTCGTCGCGCATGCCCCGGAGCCGTGGGCTGGGGCCGTCGGTGTCCACCTTGAGCGTCGCGTAGCGCCCGGTGGTGAGCGTCGAGAACAGCTCGCCCGCGCGCAGCAGCAACGGGTCCTGGTGGCGCTCGCGATACCTCTCGATCGCCCACTTCAGCGTCACCGCCTGCGTCCGCCTCATGATGTAGTCCTCGGCGAGGACCTCCAACTCCGAACGGGCCTGCTCGGCATCGGCCGCCGCGTCGACTGCGACGGTGCCGCCCGTGTCGAGCGCCGCGAAGGTGGCGCGGGCGTCGCCGTGCGCGGTCGCCGCCGCGTCCACCACCGCGTTGAGGTCATCGAGACGCGATCCCAGCGTCGCCAGCTGCGACGCGACCTGATCCGGGTCGGTCGCCTGAACCGCGGCGACCAGCGCGTCGAGCCCGAGACCGTCGCCAGCCTCGATGATGGCGCCCTCGGTCGCGGCGACCCCTTCGACCAACGCGCGCCTGGCCCTCGATCGCTCGATCGCCCCGCCAAGCGCCGTCCTGTCCGCCGCGCCAGTCTCCGCCAGGAACGGCGCGAGGGCGTCGTCGTTCGCCTTCAGCTTGGCCTGCGCCTCCTGCAGCTCGCCCTGGCGACGACGGTCCTCCTCGTCCAGTGAACCGTGCAGGGTCGCCGCGGTCCGAGCCGCCGCGAGCCGGTCCCGCATCGAGCGGAGACGTTCGGGCACCTCGCCCGTAGCGATGCCGAGTGTGTCGGCGAGCCGTCCCACCGCCGCCGCGTGGTCCCGACTGTCGCGCGCGATCCCCTCGATGCGGCGACGCAGGACCGCTTCGGACGAAGATGCCTCGCGAAGCTCGTCGAGGAGATCGAGCACAGCTCCGCAAGCGGTCACGTCGATGTCCAGGCGCGCCTCGGCCAACGCCGCGGCCCAAGCTGCGGCGTTCGTCGACGCCGCGCTTTCCGCCGCGCGGGTCCTTCGATCGAGCGCGGTGGTCTCGACGCCAACCTGATCAAGCTCCGCCTGCGCCAGGAGGCGCTTGCGGGATATGTCCTCCGACGCGGCGCGGCGCGCCTCCGCCCTGGCGAGCACGGGCCCGAGCGGACCGGCGGCATCCGCGGTCCCGAGCGCGGCGGCGAGCGCCGATCGCGCCGCGTCGCGCTTGGCCTCAGAGTGCTCGGCCTCCGAGACCAGGCCGCGCAGCTCGGCCTGCCCCGCCTCGGCCGCGTCGCGGTCCGCCTGCCAGGAATTGAACCTTCCAGGCTCCAGTTCAGGTAGGCCGACACCGCCGAGCCGGCGGCTCCAAGTGGCGAGGACCTGTTCATGACGGTCGCGCGCCGACTGGGCGCGGGTAGCGGCCTGCTCTCCCGCCAAGTCGTGCGACGCCCGCGTCCGCTCCAGCAGCGACAGCCTGCCCGACGCGTCGGCAGTCGCGTAGCGCGCGTCTGCCCGTCCGTCCGCCGCCGCGACTCCGGTCTCGAAACCCGCGACCGCCTCTGCCGGAGACGCGAGGGAGGTGCCATCCACGAGGTGGTCGCGAAGCGGCCGCCACAGACGGTCGCGCTCGGCCCGCAGTTCCACGATGTCCTCGGCCGACACGGCGGTCCCGGTCTCCAGCTGCGAGATCTCGAGCGCCGCGGCCGACGACTGGTCCGATGCGCGCTGGGCGGCCTCCTCCTCGCGACGGACCTCCGCGAGCAGGTTCGCCAGGGCGTCGCGCGCTTCCTGGATCTCGGTGGCGTCCACCCTGGGCAGGCGGGCGAGCGCATCCGCATCGCCCGTCCACGGCGCGAGCCGGGCAAGCGCATCTGCGGCCCTCCGCCTGGCGACGTCCAACCTGCCACGCGCGGCGTCGCAACGGGCGTCTGTGTCGGCGCCCTGCGCGCGCGCCTCGTCGACGGCAGTGGCCAATACGTTGTCGGCGTCGCCGACCACGTTGGCGGCAAGCGCCGCCCCCGCCCGACCCCGCCGCTCGTCGATGCGCTGCCGCTCTTCCCGGAGCTGGCGCGCCGCCAGGCGCTGCTCGCCGTCGACACGGGAGAGTGCACGCAGCCGAGCCGCGAGTTCGCGGGGCGGCGCGGCGTCGGCGTTCGGCCCAGCCTCCGCGCGGAGCCGGCGGACAGCCGCCGTCGCGTCGGCCTGCTCGACCTCGAGACCGACGAGGTCGCGCTTCGCCTTGATCTCCGCGCCCGCCTCGGCGACGAGGCGATCGATCTCGTTCGCCTCTCCGAGCACCTGCGCATCGGTCGACACGGCGGACCGCCGTTCGGCGATGTCCGCGAGTAGGCTCTCGGCCGCCGCCATAGCGCGCACCGCCTCATCCGCCTCCCGCACCAGCTCCTCGGCAGCGGTCTCGCGCTGACGCCCGAGGTCGACCGCCCCCTCGTATTCGGCGAGCGCCGTCGCCTGTTCCTCGCGGCGCCGGACGAGCGGCGCGACGCGCCTGACGCGTTCGGCGAACCTGGACTCGGTCTGGACCGCGTCGCGGTCGCGGCGCGCCGCTTCCAGCACCTCGCGCGTCCGCTCCGTCGCGATCCTGGCGTCCGACCAAGCCTTTGGCTTCAGAGCGTCGTCGCGCACGATCCTCGCAGCCTCGGCGAGCTGGCGCTGGGCCTGCGTGAAGGTGCGGCTGCCGCGGGTGGTCGGGCCCCAGATCGCGTCGGCCTCCGCCTCCAGACGGCGCAGCTCGTCGGAAACACCGGTAAGGCCAGACCCCGCGGCGAACAGCGTGCGGCCGACGTCGTTCTTCGCCTCGACCATCGCCTGTCCGCCCAGACGGAGCGCCGCCTGATCCAGACTGAAGGAGAGGCCGAACGTGTCGCGGGTCTGGCCGCGCAGCATCGCGGCGAGCGGCCCCTCGTCCATCGCGGCGTCGTCCGCACCGAGCAGCGTGCCGCCCGTTCCCTTCTTCCGGCGGCAGGCGAGCGTCGTGCCGCCATCCTCGAGCACCGCGCCGACGCGGAGCAGCGAATAGTCGAACAGGAAGTTGTATGGTGACCGCTGGGGGAAGCCAAAGAGGAGGTCCGAGACCGCGGCCAGCGACGTCGTCTTGCCGGCCTCGTTCTCGCCGTAGATGACGTGGAGGTCGGGACTGCCGGCACGAAAGTCCAGCTCGCAGTCCTCGAAGCGGCCGTAGCGCTCAAGCGAGAGGCGGGAGAAGCGCATGCTCAGACCTCCCTCGTGAGGCGCGACCGCAGCGCGGTCGATGCGATGCCGAGGACGCCCGCCCAGTCGTCCCGCGCAGCCGCCAGCCGCAGCTCGCCGTCATCGGGCTCGCCCAACGACGTGCTCGCCGCCAGCATGAAGCGCTCGAGGTCGCGGCCGATCGCGGCCATGAGGTCAGGATCGGTCGCCGCCCCGTCGATCATGGCGCCCAAGTCTTCGCCGACCGCGACCGTCGTCCGCGCCGGTTCGGTCACCTCGACCCGGACCTTCTCGACGAACAGGTCGGAGGATATCGACGACGCAATCGCGCGCACGTCGTCGCGGAGCGTCGCGGCGCGATCGCGGAACGCGCCGGCATCCGCCGTCTCGCCGACGAGCGTCACGCGGGCGATCAGCGGCCGACCCGAGCCGTTCGCGCCGTGGAGACCGACGAGCGCGGACCGCAGCAGGTCCTCCGCGTCGTCCATGCCCGCCCCGGCGCAGTCCACATCGAGACGCACCCAGCGGATAACGTCGAGCTCGACCCGCTCCACCGAAGCGATCTGGCCGTCGGCCACCTCGACCAGGACCGCGCCCTTCGCACCGGTCTCCCTGATGGTCCTGCCCTGCACGTTGCCGGGGAAGACGACGTAGGGTTCGTCGCTGACGACCTCGAACTCGTGCACGTGGCCGAGCGCCCAGTAGTCGTAGCCGCGCGACCGCAGGTCCTCGACGCTGCACGGCGCATAGTCCGCGTGGCCCTGCCGGCCGGCCAAGGCCGTGTGGAGCATGCCTATGTTGAAGACATGCGGCTCGGCCGCCGGATAGGCGAGGACGAGGTTCTCGGTGACGGCCGGCGTCGAGAAGCTCTGGCCATGGACCGCGACGGAGAGGTCGGCGAGGCGGTGCGTCTCGGGCCGCCTCGAACCGAACAGATGGACGTTGGGGGGCCAGGGGACGGTGCGCGAGACCACAGAGGCAGCGTCATGGTTGCCCGCCAGCAGAAACGCCGGGATGCCCGCCTGATCGAGGCGGCCCATCGCCTTCGCGAAGTAGAGCCCGGTGCCCATGTCGCGCCAGTCGCCATCGAACAGATCGCCCGCGATCACCACGAAGTCCACGCTCTCGTCGATCGCGCACTGCACGAGGTTGTCGAAGGCCGCGCGCGTCGCCGAGCGGATCTCGTTGACGGGCAAACCTTCGTATCTCGACAGGCCGTGCAGCGGGCTGTCGAGGTGGATGTCGGCGGCGTGCAGGAACCTGAAACTCGTCAACTCATCCCCCCTGCGCCGGACCGGTGCCCCGTGTTCGGGTGCGCCGCCAAGCTAACGGAATGTGGGGGCAATTCACCGCCACTTACAAGGCCTGAGACGGGTTTGCACCGGATCGGACTCATCCACTGGCCGTCGCACGATGGATTAGAAAGCCCTCTTCGCCTTTGTGGCATCTAGCCGACCGCTACGAATTGCGTGCAGTGAAGGTCTGCGTTCACCAACCCTCTGCGCGCCCTCTACTTGACTGAGAACTTCTCGAATCTGTCAGCTCACTGAACGGTGACTGAGCGTCCGCTTTCGGGATCACGCCCGCCCCCTTTAAATGACCGGTAGTGGGGCGCATTTCCGACCGACGGCTCACGTCGAAACCAGTCCGGTAGTTTTTGAGCCGAAGCAGACTGTCAGATTTCAGATCGGCGCCAAGCCAAGCTGACATTGTTGGTCGACCGACCGATCAAACGCAATTGGACCGGTCGCGACTGGAAACTATTAGCGGCAAGAGTTACTCTCACTACTAGCATGGGCTGATAGATAGCATGGGCTGATAGACGGGCGATTGGGGAAGATTGATGGGGGAAAGCACACACATCCTGAATCGAATGAATGGCGAACGGTTGGCTTCGCGCCAGATCGATGAGCTCATTGGGCTTGCGCATGGACTGGCCGCCGACGGATCCATCAACCAGTCTGAGGTTGAGTTTCTACAGAAGTGGCTCGCCGCCAATGCCGACATCAGTGATCAACCGGTGATCCGAACGCTCTACGACCATGTGAACGGCATCATGAGAGATGGAATTGCGAACGCCGATGAGTGCGCCGATTTGCTGTCCACTTTGACTGCACTCTCTGCCGGGGATTTCGAATTGGGCGAGGTACTGAAGCCCTCGACGCTTCCGCTTTGCATACCCGAACCGACGTTGACGTTTGCGGGCCAGACCTACTGCTTCACCGGCACCTTCAGCTACGGACGCCGGCAAGATTGCGAGGCGGCCGTTCAGGAGCGCGGAGGTGAGGCCGCAAGCCTCACGAAAAAGACCCATGTGCTAGTCATTGGCGCTTACGCGACGGACTCGTGGAAGCATTCCACCTTTGGCAGCAAAATCCTGAAGGCTGTAGACCTGCGAGATAGCGGTATCCCGATCTCGATTGTCGCCGAGAAGCACTGGGCGCGCTTTCTCTGAACTCGCTGGTAACTGTCGACCAAGCGGCAGATAACCCATGCGTTGCTCGACCATGCCCCGACCGCTGCCTCCTGTCCGGCGGCGATCTATTCACCTCCTCAATGCGGTGTTCGAGCCTTCCATTCCCACTTTCTCCCCGGAAACCTTCGTTCGCAGCCAGCGACTGCTGCCCTGCACGCGGCCTGGGCAAGCTGCTTGGACGCTTTTCCAACGACCGGTTATTCCGACTCGCTTCAACGGCATACGTGCGCCAGAACGTGGACGGGGGACGTTCCAATGAGTGACGGTGAAACAACGACATCGGTGCGCGATCGGCTGCTGAGGGACCGCCGCTCGCTGCTAGACCTAAGCACTCGCAACCGGCTACTCAATGTGCCGATGCGGACGCGCAACGTGCGCACTGTGGAACTCGTCGACGAGCGCTCTTCCGAGGTCTACCGTCTCCTTCAGGAGGGTAAGGGACTTAGCTTCCTTCCGGGGCGCAACTTGACGGACGAGGAGCGCGCAGAACTCGCCGAGGATGACGTCGAGACGGGCGGAATACCGCAACCCGAGGACGACACCTCCGACGACCGCGGGGTCGCCAAGCGCCACTCCGATCTGAAACTGCAAACCCGCCTAACCAGCGAGGGACTGCAGAAGCGGCTGTTCGACATATGGTATGACGCGCGTACGCTGGAGGAGGAGCAGGGTGTCAACATTCTGTTCCTGGGTCTCGGCTTGCTCCGCTGGTACGACGCGGACACCTCCGAGGTGGCGCGGCACGCGCCACTTGTTCTTCTTCCCGTGCAGCTAGACCGCACCAGCGCCGCGGAACGGTTTAAGTTGAAGGGTCGGGGCGAGCCCGCGTCGCCCAACCTGTCTTTGCAGGCCAAGATGAAGGCCGAGTTCGGCCTCGTCATCGAGGATTTCGCCGACGAAGACGAACTGGACGTCGCAGGCTACTGCGCCAAGGTCGCGGCCACCGTCTCGGCAACGTCGCGCTGGGAGGTGCTCCCCGACGCCATGATCCTCGGCTTCTTCAGCTTCGCCAAGTTCCTAATGTACCGCGATCTCGACCCGGATAACTGGCCGGCCGAGACGCCTATCGACCAACACGCGATGATCGCCGCGTTGCTGCGCGACGGGTTCCCGGAGGTCGAGCCGATCGTCCCCGACGAGCGCTCGCCGATCGATCCGGTGATCCCGCCCGCTTCGCTTAACCATGTCGTCGATGCGGACAGCAGCCAGGCGCTCGTTGTCGAGGAGGCTGCTCGTGGCCGGACGATCGTCGTCAAGGGGCCACCCGGCACCGGCAAGAGCCAGACGATCACCAACATCATCGCCGCCGCCGCCGCGCAGGGGAAGCGCGTGCTGTTCGTTGCCGAGAAGATGGCGGCCCTCGAGGTCGTTCATCGCAGGCTGCAGACGGTCGGTCTAGGTCCGCTGACGCTCGAACTCCACTCTAGTAAAGCCAACAAGCGGGCCGTCCTCGATGAGCTTAAGCGCACCAAGGAGCTGGCGCTGGCCCCGCGCCGCACTGATCCCGCGGTGGTCGACGCGCTGGGCGCAACGCGGGATCTTCTCAACGCGCACGCCGAAGGCCTGCACGTCGTGCAGCAGCCATATGGTCTGACCGCTTTCCAGATTCTCGGGCAGCTTATGCGGACGCGCGGCGGCGCTGTCGATTACGATCTCGACACAGCCGCCGGATGGACGCCCGCGGAGCGCGCCGAACGTCTCGATCTGGCGGCTGAGCTCTCCGATCGCTTGGCTGCGATCGGCGACCCATCGGCGCATCCGTGGCGTGGGGTCCGCTGTCGTCCGCTCGATCCGGCGGAGCAGCGCGCCCTCGAGACGCGCGTCGCGACGCTGGCGACCCACCTGCGCGGGGCGGTCGACGCGGCGACCCTCGCGCAAGGGCTTGGCGTTCCTTCTGCGGTGACGATCGCCGACCTCGATCCATCCGCGCTGGCGCTGGCCACGGCCGCCGCGCTTCCGGAGGCGGACCGCGCCGCCCTCGCGGCGCAGGGCTGGCGCGACGCGTCCGACAAGGTGCTGTCGCTGCCGGATGCCGGGCGTCGCCACGTGGCCGCCTCCGCGTTGGCGGACGCGGCCTTCCTTCCCGTGGCCAAGGACGCGGTCCTGTCCGGAATCCGGATCGCGATCGCGACGAAAGGCCGCAAGCTGTTCCGCTTCCTAGACGGCGGATACCGGGCGCAGATCGCGCTGCTCAGGTCGTATTTGAAGGACAAGCCGCCGTCCGATCCCGATGAGCGGATTGCGCTCATCGACCTGATGATCGATGCCCAGGACGCGAGGGCCGCCTTCGAGCGTTCGTCGGAGGCGGCGCCCGCCTACGGATCGTTCTGGCGCGGCGAAACGTCGAACTGGTCTTCAATGGCGGCGCTCGCGGACTGGCGTCGCGGCCAGACGGTGTCGCAGCTGCCACACAACTTCCTCGCACGTATGGCCGAGCTTGGCGGTCTCGCCGAGGTGCGCGAGGCGAGCTCCGTCCTGTCGCGCGAGCTGCCCGCGCTGCGTCAGGCGCTTGCCAATATTATTGAGGTTCTCGACCTTGACCTCGAGAGGGCCTTCGGTGTGACGAAAACCGACAACGTCCCGCTGACTGAGCTCGGCGAGCGACTGGAGGCGTGGGCTGGCGCCATCGAGTCGATCACGCGGTGGACAGCCTTCGCCGGCCGCATCGGCCATGCCGAGTCGTCTGGACTGGCTTCGCTCGCCGTGGGCGTCCTGGACGGTCGGATCGGCGCGCCTGACATCGTCCCATCCTTCGAGCGCGCCTATTACGAGGCCGTCCGCCGCGACCTCTTCGCGCGCATGCCAGAGCTGAAGTCCTTCGACGGCGAGCTGCAGGATCGGACAGTCGCCCGCTTCCGGGATCTCGACCTCGCCCGGATCGAACTTGCGCGCGAAGACATCGCGCACCGCCACTGGCAGGCCATGCCGCGCGGCGGCAGCGGGATCGGGCCCCTCGGCGTCGTCAACGGGGAGCTCGCCAAGCGGCGCAACCTGCTGCCCATCCGTCAGCTCGTCGAGAAGGGTGGCCCGGCGATCCAGGCCCTGAAGCCGATTTTCATGATGAGCCCGATGTCGGTGGCCCAGTTCCTCAAGCCGGGCGCAATCTCGTTCGACGTGCTTGTCATGGACGAGGCGTCGCAGATCGAGCCGGTCGATGCGCTAGGGGCGATCGCGCGCGCGGCGCAGATCGTCATCGTCGGCGACGAGCGCCAGCTGCCGCCGACCCGGTTCTTCGCGAAGCTGACGGGCGACGACACCGAGGAGGACGAGGAGTCGGAGGAGTATCTGCTGCGCGCCAGTTCGGTGGAGAGTGTGCTCGACCTGTGCCTCGCGAAGGGCATGCCCGACCGGATGCTCAACTGGCACTACCGCTCGAAGCACCAGTCGCTGATCGCTGTGTCGAACCGCGAATTCTACGACAACCGCCTGTTCATCGTGCCGAGCCCCTACGACGCGGTCGCCGGGATGGGGCTGAAGTTCCACCACCTGCCCGACGCCCATTACGACCGCGGCAACACGCGGACGAATCCGATCGAGGCGAAGGCAGTCGCCGATGCCGTCGTCGCCCACGCCCGCGAGCATCCCGAGCAGTCGATCGGTGTCGCGACCTTCTCGACCGCGCAACGCCAGGCGGTCCAAAAGGAACTCGAGCTGCTGCGTCGCGCCGACCCGTCGCTCGAGGAGTTCTTCGGCCGTGGTGGTCCCGAACCGTTCTTCGTCAAGAACCTCGAGAACATTCAGGGCGACGAGCGAGATGTAATTCTGATCTCCGTTGGATACGGGCGGACGTCGACAGGCTACCTCGCGATGAGCTTCGGGCCACTCAACGGCGAGGGCGGGGAGCGCCGGCTGAACGTCCTCATCTCCCGTGCGAAGCTGAGGTGCGAGGTTTATTCGAACATCACCGGCGACGATATCGACCTTGAGCGTGCGAGGTCGCGCGGCGTCGCTGCGCTGAAGATGTTTCTGACCTTCGCCCAGACCGGCCGGCTCGGCTTCGCCGAAGAGACTGGGCGCGGTCCGGACTCGATTTTCGAGGAGCAGGTCGCCGACCGGCTGCGTGGCCTGGGCTACGACGTCCGTACCCAGATCGGCACCGCCGGCTTCTTCGTCGACCTCGCCGTCGCCGATCCCGAGAAGCCCGGCCGCTTCGTCATCGGCATCGAGTGCGACGGCGCGCAATACCACTCCTCGCGTTCGGCACGAGATCGCGACCGGCTTCGCCAGCAAGTGCTGGAAAGCCACGGCTGGATCATCCACCGGATTTGGGGGGCCGACTGGTATCTCCGCCCCGACGAGGAGCTGGCGAAGACGCGTGCCGCGATCGACGCCGCGATCCTGGAGTGGCGCGAGCGCGACGAAGGCGCTGCGGTTGCGGCGAAGCCCGTTCCGATCAGGTTTACCGCGCACGCTCAAGACCAGGATCTCGACGTCGTCGTCGCCCATATCGGCGACATGCCGACCGCGCCTGAGCCGATCTCCACTCCCTATCGAGAGGCGGCGGGAGTTGCTGTGCCGATGGGTGTCGAACCCCATCTCGCATCCGCTCGCGACATGATGCGTGTCGTGACGGAGATCGTATCCATTGAAGGCCCCGTTCACGTCGATGAGGTCATCGCGCGGATCCGCATCCTCTGGGGACTGGGTCGCGCCGGTTCGCGCATCCGTGCCGCGGTCGCGTCGGCCGTGAGGCTGGCAGCCGGGTCGGGCGACATCGTAGCGGCCGGCGATTTCTGGTCGCGACGGGATGGCGCGCTTGAGGTCAGGGACCGCGCCCAGGTCGGCTCGGCCAGCCTCCGCCGCCCCGAGGCCCTGCCGCCAGCCGAGATCGACGCGGCGCTGAAGGCGATCGTCGAGCGCAACTACGGCGCGACGAGGGACCAGCTGGTGATGGCCGCGTCGCGCGCGTTCGGATTCGCTTCGACGAGTGTCCAGCTGAGGGGCGTGCTTAGCGCCGGGATCGACAGGATGCTGGCCAGCGGGGCGCTCGTCGAGAGATCGGGGTTGCTGACGACGACATGATGCGCTCACGGTCCAGATTGATCTCGTTATCGCGCGTCGGCGTCTGAGGCCCCGTAGCCGGCAATGGCTGCTTATAGGTTCAACATCGCGCATCGCGGACGCCCGCAATTGGGGCGCACTGCAGCCGGAAAATGCGGGCTCCAATCGCAGCAGTGCCCAACTTGATCTTTTGGGCACGCATTTTGAGAATACGACACCTGGAAGTGATGCATTCACCAGGTTCTTTCAGTCGATCTCGGGAAAGGTGCAAATTTCAGCGTGGTGCAGCGACAGGCACTTGTAACATGCGGATTATCTGGCGCGCTGCCTGTTCGCTTGCCATGCAGAAGGCGTTCAACGCCGCGGCATCGATGAACCCCAGAAGGATCGCCAAGGCGTCACTTCGGATACCCTCGTCCGGCGCATCGAAGTCACCGACAATCGCATGGATCATAGCACCACGTTCGAAGCGCGAGAAGGTCGCAGGACTGACCCCTGCGGAGACGGCCGCGGCCGTGGCCGTGACATTGGCCGCCCTCCTCGCTGCCCGAACCCTCGGGCCGTAACATGGTGCGGAGGCTCGCGGAGATTCCGGCCAAGCGGGCACCAACTTGAGAAGGTCGAAGAGTTCCTCAATCGCGTGAATGAGATGAGACGTCGGGACGTGCTGCCCCGATTCAAGCCTGATGATGGTGCGACGGTCTACACCGAGTTTTGACGCGAGCTTGGTCTGCGACCAGCGCCGTGACTTGCGAATAAGTCGAATCCGCGGGCCTATCGATGCTGGAACGGCTGATCGCGGCAGGTGATGGTCCGAAGGCATCAACACGTCCTCGCAATGCCATGCTCAGTTTATTGTGACAAGTTTTCAATGCTGAAAAACCCGGCTCCCATAACTCCGCCGTGCAAGCATCGGTCGCGATGCGAAGGGAAGTGGATAAGGATCCGGAGGGAAAAAATGACAAAGATCGATGTGAGCGTTGGGCGGAAGTTCGCGATCGTGACTGGCATTCTGATGACGCGCGTCTTCTCGACTAAACTGGAAGCCAATCCGCGGCGCCTCATGTTTGCCTGCGGGCCCGCCACGTCTGACGCAACGTTCGCCTTGCCGAACTCGGACCTGAAGTTCGATGTCCTGGGTCTGGGTTTCAGGCCCGGCAAAGAGTGGGAGGGGCCGTCGGAGATTTTTGTACAGGAAATGCGGGGGGATGAACTCCGCATTTGGACCAACTGTCGGCTGTATGCGTCTACAGTCATCGGTCCCATTTACGTTCTCACCGACGATCCGGATGTGTGCTTCAGTTACGACGGAAACTCGCTGGTACCCTTGTCGGGCTTCCCCGAAGATCATATCGAGGGAGTGCTGCGCGCAAAGACGCTTCTGCCTCTGGCGACGCGCCGCGTGCCCGACGGGATCGAGCAGCACCGGATGATGTGAAAGAGAGTTTGTCATCCGCGGCGATCACGAGCGCTGGGCGTGCGTCTGCACTGCAGGAAGTCCGATTCCGGGCGCTTTGCTGATCCGCTGCCAAGCCCCCCATTTCCTGCCCATTGCTCGCGAGTGATCAGCCCGCCGGTCACTCAGCAAACCGCAACTGATCAAGCTCGCTACTTAGCTCAGCCTCGGTTGCAGATAGCAGTTCCGCCCAGCGGCGGACTATAGCCGGCATGAAGGTCCGGCTATCCAGCACCAGCCCGGCTCCATCCACGGCATCGGTAATTGCCGTCGCCTGGGCCTCATCACAGATCCGAATGCTGCCAAGCGGCTCATCCCCGCGCTCGTCATGCTGACGGCGTTTGCCAAGCATCGCCAGTGCGTTGGCGCGGAACACCGCGAACGTCTTGGGCGGGATCGGGCGCCGCGCGACATAGCTCTCGGGCAACGCCTCACGTGCGCCCGCCAGAACAAACGGCGCAAGGCTTGCCCACCTCTCGGTCACGTATCGAGCTGCAAGCGCCGGCGCCATGAACGCATCCATCAGACGGACGGCGGTGGCCAGCGCCGCCAGCTCAGCAATTCCATATCGGAGTCTGCCCGCTCCGTCCTCCCCGCGCTCCGGTACGCCCAATCGTTGAAGATGCCGAACTCTTGCATCGAACGCGGACCGTGCTTCGGGAGTGATGCTGCAAGCCTCCATCAAAACGGTGATGGCATCCGCAAACGACAGACTGGGCGAGAGAGGCTGCTGATTCGACACAGGCCTGGATGAACCACACGTAGGAATAAGCGCAAGGAAGGGTATTGCCAAATAACCTATAAGACTTTATAGTTTATCTGCCATGCAAGACCATGCCTCCTTCATCCCTGCTACCGACACCCAAGCGGCATCGGTCCTATACAAAGCCATCGGGCGCTTCTCGATCGAGGTTGATGTCGCATACCCGCATATGATCTGCCTTATGGTAGCCGACGCTAATTCCGGCGGCGCGAGCAGCATATGGGCCCGCCATTTCGGCGATCTTGCCGATCGCGACGCGGTGCTTGAGCGATTCCAAGCCGGCGCTCTCGACCTCCTGTTTTTGGCCCATGTCACCATGATATTCGGGCCCGCCGCGATCACCGGCGCAACCGACCGCGCGGTTAAGGCGGCAAGAAAGAACCGCGATGCGCGCGCGGAGACCGAGGAGAAGCGCCAGCGCGACCATAAAGTCATCAATCTCTATGCTCTCGATACCAAGCGCGGGCACAAGCTGGAACTCCAGCGCAAGAGCGACGGACACGCGGAATGGTCGGTACGCTACGACCGCGCGAGCGAGCGCGACCGGCTGTGCGACTGGCTGCGCTGGCAGAAGGAGCGGTTCGGTGTGTTTCTTGACCACGCCGCCGAGCATGGGGCCGAGGCGCTGACCCGCCTGCTCATCGACGAGATGTTCGAGACAGAAAGCCGCATCAAGAAAGAGGGGCGTGGCGCCGGCGGCATGCGACCACTGCGCATGTGGCGGGGCGACTGATGAACGATATCACGCCTTTCAAGCCGGCACGCCCAGCGATGATCGTCGGTCGCGCATTCGACGGTGGCCCGGCTCCGCTGGGCCTAAGCGAGCCCTTCGCGCTCAATGGCGGCAACCGGTTGGGCCCAGACGGGATCGCTTTGGAGCTGATGCATCACCATCAGCCGGCGTTCGTGCGCTGGGTCACGAGCAGCTGCCAAGCGCTGATCGCAGCCGAGCGCCCGTGGTTTCGTGGAGTCCCAATTCTGGTGACCGGACCCCGAGGCGCCGGGCGCACGCATGCCGCGCGGCGGCTGGCTCACGTCGTCGGGGTGCCACACGTCTTTTTGAACCTGACCGACCCCGTCATCGCCGCCAACATCGCATCGTCCGGCCAAGTCAGCGAAGCGCTCTGGACCTTGCCGACCACCGTCGCGATGGCCGCGAAACGCTGTGCCAACCCGATCGTCAGCGTAATCGGCATTGATAAGGTCGGGGACGACGTCGCCGCCGGGCTGATCGCGATGATCGATCCCGCGACCGGCCGCGCGTGGAGCGAGGACCGCCTTCAGACCCACATGGATTTCGGCGAAGTGACCTGGATCATCCAGTGCGATGGTTTAACCGGCGTGCCGCCAAACTTGCGCGCCTTGGCCGCGCATGTCGCGTTCAGCGAATTTCCCGCGAACATCGAGACGACTGCCGCACTCTCCATTCTGCTCGAGGTGCTCGACGATCTCGGGTTCGACGAGGCTGACCCGCTGTTCGACTGGCCCAACATAGCGCGCGGTCTTGGCGGATTCCGTTACCCTTCCGCCAAGCAACTCTATGCCGGGATGGCGGACGCCGTCACCGAGCTCGCGCGCAGCGGCGCCCCCAAGTTCGATCACAACGACGATGATGATGACGTTCCCTTCTGACCTTGAGGAGACTATCGTGACGATACTTGCCAACATGCCTGCCAGCGAGCGCCAGTCGACCGCCACGCCTTCGCACGACCCTATTCCGCCCGCCGGCGCGCGTCCGCATTTTTACTTGGTCGGCGAAACCGAGCGATCCAATCGTGCACCCGTCACGTCTTCCGGTCGTGTATCGATCAGGATCAACGGGCGGTGGCACGCCATGCGCGGACGGACCGCGACGTTCGCGCAACTGCTGCGCCTCGCTTTCCCCGACAGGCAGCTTGCCACACCCTCAGCTGCTACCGTTTCGTTTCATGGCGGCACAGCGCTCCGGCCGAGTGGGCTACTGACCCCAGGTGACGTGATCGAGATCGCCGACGGGCTCGTCGTCAACGCGAATGCGACCTATGCCAGCTGAGTCTTCCGGCGCGATCACGCCCAGCCCCTTTGTCTACGAAGATACTGCTTCGTCCCGTGCCGGCATCGACGAGGTGTCGGCGCGCCTCGCCGGCGGCACTATCGCGATCATCGGGCTGGGCGGCACCGGTTCAGAGACGCTCGACCTGATCAGCAAGACGCCCTGCGAGCGCATCGTCCTGATCGATGGAGATGTGGTCGAGCAGCACACGGCCTGGCGCGCGCCGGGCGCGATGTCGCTCGACGAAATCACCGCCGGCCTCCCCAAGGTCGAACATTATTCCAGCGTCTATGGCCGCATGCACAAGGGCATCATCGCACACGCAGACTATATCGGGCCGGGCAACTTCCACCTGCTCGACGATGTCGATTTCGTGTTCATCTGTCTCGACAGCATTGATGCGCGCGCTTCTCTAATCCCCGAGCTCGAAGCGCGCGGACTGCCGTTTATAGATGCGGGATTAGGCCTCCGTCTGGCTGAAGGCCAAGTCATGGGTCAGGTCCGCGTCACCACCAGCACGCCGACGATGCGCGGCCACGTTCATGAGCATTCGCGCATTCCGGTAGCGGGCGGCGACGATGACGATCTCTACCGGTCCAATATCCAGGTGGCAGATCTCAACCGTCTCGCGGCGACGCTCGCAGTGATCCAGTACAAGCAATTGAGAGGGTTCTACGCAGACAGCGAAGCCGAATATCATTCGGTCTACGCCATCGATGGCAACACCATCATCAACGCGGATCGGCTCTAGCCGGACGAACGCCGTGCGATCAATTACATTTCCCCAGCAGGTGCTGGCCCCGCGCCGCCAAGCCGTAGAGATCGGCCACTTCGCGCGCTGTCGGGCGCCACGGAAATGCCGGATCCGCATCCCGCGAGACGGCGGTCCATGCCTTATCGGGGATAGGCGCCAGCGGCCCCCAGGCCGTCTCGACCTCAATGGCGATTCCATCCTGCTCGCGACGCACGTCGGCGACCGTGAATGCGTAACCTGCAGCAAACGGGTGATCCACGAGCTCGGCAAGGTGCCTGCGTTCGTTGCGGGTTGGGTCCTTCAGAGCGATCAGCAGTGTATCAGGCACATCCTGATGGGCTATCCGGATGATGGCGCGATCCCCCAGAACAGCGGTCGCGGGCACGCGGTGGGAGAACTCGATCCGCTCCGCCACCGCCTGGCCCGCCCGCACACGAATCTTCGCCGCCATTTGCCCCAGACCACGCCGGGCACGTCGGGCGAGATCGCCAACGACCGGCGCCGCATCGCTTCGGTCGGTGAGCGACAAGACCTTCACCAACGCCGGCGTCGTACGGGACCATGCCAGCCATTTGCCCAGCATGTCCGGGCCGGAGACCAGCCACAATGGAACGCCGGTCTCGCCCGCCGCGGCGACCATTGCGGTCGCCCGCTCATAGGATATCCGGGCTTCGATAGCGGATGCGAGCTTCTCGAACGCATGCGTCCCGCCATTATCGAATGTGATCGTCGTGCCGGCGATCGTTATCGTGAAACGGTCGCTCTCCCCCACGAACCTGAAGCTCTCGGCGTCAATCATTGCGAGCATCGCCTTGGCAACGGTGCGCGGCGTATCTTCTTTTGCGCTCATTGCATTCTGCCGCGGTGTTCCATGCCACCGTACATTAGCGCGGCGGCGCGCGGCTTGCACATTCTCGACGCATATTATCCGCAAATCTCGCGGTTACATCGTCGATCGAGTTTTGGAGCGCGACGATCGTCATCGGAGGCACCGATGAAGAACAAACAAATCCCCGAAAATCGTGACGCGCTTGTCGCGGCGATCGATCGCGAGATAGCGGAGCATAAGCTATCCATAGCCGCAGCGAATCTACAGATTGCGGCGTTGGATGCCGAGCAGGCTGCACTCGGTCACCATCCCAACCACATCGCCTACCGGCACGGCGGGATTGCCGCACTGCGCGGGATGGGCGTTGCCCATATCCCCGCGCATGCCGGCTTCTATCGGCTGGGCTACGGCAAAGCGATTGCGCGGCTCGCGGATTGGCGCGAACGGCTTGACGATGACTGCCTGTTGGCCGCGCTCACCGGTGTCTGTGAGAGCGATCCGCTTCTGGAAATCACCGGACTGGCGTGGCTAGCCGACCAGAATCTTCTGAAGCGCGGCGAGACGGATCCCTTCTGGGTAAAGCGCCCGACGCTGGGCCTGGGGCAGCCCGCCAAACTCCACGGCCTTGCGGCGGCAGATGCGGATGCTCATCGCGGTCTTTACACGCTTGATCCTTCGGAGTTGGCTCGCCGATGCGATGCGGTCGCCAAGGCCGCCGAAGACACGTTCGGCGATGTGCTTCCGTGCGTCATCGCGGCGGGCGGAATCGAACTCGCCGAGATCGGTGCGGCGGCAAGCGAGCAGGATGCCGCGGCCCGCTACTGGGCGAAGTGCACGAACTTCGAGGCGCATCAGCGCGCAAACAGCGACCGGCGCTGGCGCTGGAAGCCTCCGCGCTCGAGACAGGGCCATCTTGCTGTCACTACCGCAAAGGTCCGAGGCGTTGCCATCCCCGCCGAGCGCACGCGCGGCCACGCGGCTAACTGGCTCGCCGACAATGGCGCCAATCCGCGCTTCCGCAAGGATTGAGCAATGTCGCGTATCACCATTACTGAAAATGGCGTCGAGAAGGTTGTCACCGACATCGCGCCGCATCGTGCCGAGCGGGAAAGCGTGCTCGCCGAGTTGTCCGCCATCTATGCCGATTTCGAGAAGGGCACGCTGAGCGCCCTGGACACGCGGGAAGCCGAGATCGTCGATCTCGTTAATCGCCATAACGAACTCACTAACCTCGTCGAGCGCTTCGATAAGGCGAGTGTTCGACGCGCCAACATTCTCGCAGGCTGGGAGATCGTGAAGCAGAACCGGGCGGAGGGCAGCGAGTGAGCACCGGCCCTGCCGTCAACACGGACACACGGATGATTGCGGCCGGGCTGGCTGCGAACGTGGCCATCGTTCGCCCGTACATCATCACGGCGACGGGACGCGCGGCGCCGAGCCGCAACGCAATCGTTACCGCCGATGCTTGCGCGTCGTTCGCGTTGCTGCCGCATGTCGATTATATCGACGACCCCGATCGTCGGCCCGGTTGCGGGTTCATCGGTGGACGTATTTCCAGCGTCGCGCCGCTGCTCGCGACCGGTGCGATCCCGCCACACGTCGCAATCAAGCTTCGCACGCTGCCGGAGAGTGGGGAATCGATCTTGCACGAGCTGCGCAGCCGCGCCGGCCTGTCGTCTGCGCCGGGGGCACTATTCGCCCGCGCCGCCTGGACCGACACGTTCGTCGCCACTTATTTCGACCGACTGCGCCAGAACGGCGACGAAGCCCAGCTCAATGTCGCGCATGCGCAAGGATCTCTAGCACTTCGCAAGGCATGGCAAGCTGTCGAATGGGGCATCGGTCTTCTTCCCAATACCGCACTCATCACGGCCTCGGGCGTTGTCGCTGTCGGCCGGGCGCTGATTGATGTAATCGCGCTCGTCGATCGCTTGGCGGCGCCCAGATGTAGCGGCCTCACCCGACCGGCACATCGCGAGACGGCGCTGGCCGCGCTGCTGACTGCCCTCGCCCACTTCGTGCGTCATGTACAAGCAGCAGAAGCCACCAATGATCCCTTGGTCGCGACACGCAAACTGAGCCTCGCACTCGACTGGGCCCGCAAAATTCTCGACGCCACTGGTGTGTTCGCAGTGGCCACCGATGCCGAGCGCAAACGTTGGCAGCGGCTGACCAACATGCTGGATATAGGCAAACTCTATGATCACGCGGGCGGCGCTGCGACGAAGCTCGATAGGTTCTCCCGAGCGCTCGAACAGTTGCAATGTGCCGATCTTGGTCACCGGCTAGAGTGTACCGGCTGGCGTCCGCACGTCCGGCGATCACTGCTGCGGCTGTCCCTATCCGACCGTCAGGCACGTTTGGCACTGCTAAACCGCATTCGCTGCGACTTGATCTTCGCTCTCGCCGCGACCCGCCAGTTGGACCGGCTTTATCGCCTGTTCCCGTGGCTTGCGGCGATCCACGGTGCATTTCCCGGCTGCGCCGGCGGGGCTCTGGGCGCGCTCGCGTCGCTCTATGAGGCCGCGCGCGGGATGGAGATTGGCCAGGATATGACACGGCGCCTGGCGGACATGGGTCACCGGCCGGGTACCGTTGCACGCCTCGGTGTTCGCGAAGCACGGGCCGTATATGTTAATCCGCGCCATACCGTCCTGGCCCTCGGGCGCAACTATGCAGCCGGCGCCGCGCTCGTCGCCCAAGTGACCAGCCATGTAATGGTTAGGGCGGCACTCCACGGAAAGAAGCTTGGCGGGAATCTTTCGCTTGAGGCGGTCCGCCGAGGTCGGCTCGACTACAACGACCCCGCCGCATTGAAGATCAAGCGCACGCGGGATGCCGTGGTCACAATCCAGCAAGCGCAGCCCGCATTTCGCGTAAATTCACCGGACAACGACCTCGTTCGTCACATGGGCCTGACACTCGTTCGACACGTCGCAGCACTGGTCTACGCAATTTGGCCGACTAGGTCCCAGCGCGAAGATTTCGCGATCCATCGAATGCTCATCCACACGGGCAAGAGGCTGCCGAAAGGCAGCGACCTTCGCCCGAAAGATATTGGGCCTTGGGCAAATTCGAGCAAGTACCGCATTCATCATGAAATCATGCGTTCGATGCTGCGCGCCATCGACTGTGCCAGCGACACCGATGACATGTGCCGGGATGCCATCCTGGACTTCGAGGCGCCCCCTGCCCACGGTCGGGAAAGTTCCCGCGCCGGGCAGCTTCGGGAGAAGCCAAGCCGCAAGACAGGTGCGTGGGAAGAACATGACGAGGGGCAATCAGCGGCGCGCGACGCTGGCCGCGAGCCGACCGTGTCCGATGAGCGCGGTGCGATCCTTCGTGATCTGGTCAACGATGCGGGACGCTGGCGACCGCTCGATCCGAGGAAGCCTCAGCCTGCGCCCGAGGACGATCTACTGGAGGATATCCTGCTCGGGCGCGCCAACCTGGCCCAGCTCGCACCGGTGTCCGACCTGTTTATCCCGATCCTCTGGTTCGCGCCGCTGATCGATCGCGACCGGCTGGCTTGGATCGCGCGAGGAATGCCCGGGCAAGCTGTCGGCGACGATGACGCTCCTCATGCCGCGAGGCTCAAAAGCTGGCTCAGCGCAGTACGTCGATGGTCGTCGGCGCCATTCGCGAATTCCATCGTGCGCGGTCGCGACGATGCGATCGCCTGCCACCTGTTCACCGGCGTGTCGTCGGTTACCGCCGATTGGGGACATGTCCGATGAACGAAGCAGCCTGCAATGTAGTCCGGTGCGATCCACTGATCTCGCTGACAGCCCTGCGCTTTTTTAAGCTAGCGGGCGTCAATCGCGACCAGTTCCTGGCTGGTTTTCGGCAGCGAATCGACGGCGCGCAGATAGACCTGCAAGTACGAACGGCTAAGGCGCCAAAGGTCGCTCGGCTAATCGCCGCTTGCGGTTATGACTATGTCGGCGGATTGCGCCAAGATCTAGCATCCAATGTCTTACAGCTCAGCTTCGCCACCAGCGACTTCAGATTCACCGAATGCGTGTGGCCGAGCCCCGAAATTGAAGGCACCAATCACGCCATTCTGACCCTCTATCGACAGCAAATTCCAGAGACGGTGCTCCTCGCCCTCATCGGCCGGCCGCTGACCGACCTAGTTGGCGGGCGCAAACAATTCTTCCTCTCCAGACACACGCGCATTCGCGCCGCGAGTACCTTTGTGGAGGATGGCGATCCGGCCCTCGAATTGTTCCTCGGCGACAAATGGATGCCGTTCAGCCGCTTTCTCAAGCTGCTTTAGCGCCGGTTACGTCGTCGACGCGATTTGCAGCCGCACAACTCACATATAAACTGAGGAGAAAGCCATGTTCACAACGTGTGACGAAATGTGGAACAGCGTCGATATCTATGGACCACAAGCGGAGATCGATCGCTTCAAGCGCCTGTGCATCGTCCGGGGGCCAATCAATGATTGGGAGGACAATAAGCTCGCGATCGACCTTACGCACATACCTGGCTACGGTCGCACTGCCTGGAACTTTCGCGAATTGGGTCGCCACGCGTTCTTCGTCTATTCTTTCGCGTTCGATACCGTGGCATCTTTCCCTTCTGCGGAATTTGAGGAACTCGCCGAGCTCTTTCCGAAGTTGGCGTTCGACTGCGAGTGCATTGCCGACGATGATCGTTCGATGGGATACGGCTGGTTCAACGTGCCACCGGGCGGCAAGGACTTCCGCGATGATTACAAGGTTCCCAAGGGTTATTGGACGAAAGGCATCTCGAAGCGCCCGCCAGCTGCCGAGAAGCGACATGCAGCCGTCATCGCGGCGCTGAAGCAGGACCTGCAGGAAGCGACCACCCGCAGCTTGTTGGCCGCTCCGTCAGCCAACGGGGCCGGCTGCACTGACCGAGACGTAGCGTTCGAACCGACAGCAGCAAGATTTTTGCTGCTCTTGCCCGAAAGGCGAAAAGTTGGACTGCGGTTACAGTGTCGATCGCATTCCGACCGCGCATCCTCGATCCGTCAGCAATCGAGGAACTCGCCATGCAAACCACCGAACTGCCGCTCGACGCGGCCACTGCGCCCAAGCGCGGCGCCAAGACCAACTTTGTCGTCGAGCTCCTACCGTACGACCAGACAGCCGTTTCGCCAAAAAATCCACGGTTCGGCTATATCATCACCGAGGAGAGCGTCGCGTCGCTCGTCGCCGAGCTTAAAGCAGTCGGTCAGGCGCATGACGCGATCGGCGAGCGCGGGGCAAGCGGCATGGTCGAGATCCTCGCCGGCTCGCGGCGGCGCGAGGCCATGCGCATCCTCGGCTCGCCGCTGCGCATACGCATCTATGATCGGGATGCGCTGACGCCTGAAATGGCGCTCAAGATCGCCAACCGCGAGGATCGCGGCGCGCTCGAGGTTAGCCTGTGGGACAAGTCCGCTTCCTGGGCGCGAATGCTCGACGGCAAGCTCGTCGCCAGCGAAAGCCGGCTGGCGGATGCTGTCGGTGAAGACAAGTCAGCGATCAACCGTGGGCTCGCGTTGCAAAATGCCCCGAGCGCAATCCTCGACCTCGTTACCGACAAACGCACGATCTCGATGAGCCAATGGGCGTTGGTTGCACCACTGCTTGAAGCCGAGGAGACGCGCGCCCGCGTCCTGGAATGCGCGGCGCTCCACGCCGGGCAGACGCTCGGGTTCACCGCCCTGGCGAAGAAGCTAAAGGCCGCGGTTGCGGGCAAGACCGAGATCAGGCCGACCGAGGTCAAGAACCGCCATGGCAAGGTGATCGCCACCGTCACGCCCGATCACCGCGGCGCCTTCACGATCCGCGTGAAATCCATGACCGAGCAGCATCCCAGCTACCGCATCGATCACGCCAAGCTGATCCACACCGCCGTCATCGACTTCATCAAGGATTGGTTCGGAGAGGCCTGAACCCGAACCCGACGTGCTGAGGAGAAACTCATGCTGCTCTTTGAAACCGTGCATTTGCCGATCGGAGATGTGAAACGCTATCACGCTCCTGTCACCAGCCCCACCTTGCTTGCGCTACCGGATACCGCCAGACCCGAGGATGCACTGGCCTGCGCCAGCTGTCCTGCGGCAAGCTGGAATTACATCGAGGACCACCTCACGTGCCACTGTGCGGCAAGGCGCTATGTATCCTGGCTGCCCAAGCAGAAGGTCATCCTGCTGTGCGATGACAGGGAAGCTGCGCTGGAGGAGCAAGGCATCATCCACCCCAACGCGGCGCAGCCCGACTAAGCCAATGTCAGCAGGCGAGCGCCTTGATGATCGCGTTGCCGCGCATGCTTGATGGCGGGAAGAGGCTATGATGCGCGGTCATCGCGATCGAAAGGCGCAGGTGGCGCGCCATCAGGCGACGCTCGGCCCGCCCTACGGTCATTGTCTCGTTGGTGACGGAAGCTACACGGCTAGCAAGCAACATCTCTGAAACGCGAGCGATGCGCCAGCAATACCAGGCGGCCATACCGGTCGCGATCGCATCGACTAGCAGGATCGAAAGACGCTGAGCGGTCTTGAGCGCCGCAACGGCCAGCATGACCAGGATGATTGCCATCATTTGAATTCTCCCTTTTTCCCAACCTATTTTGGGTCACCCCTCAGCTGCTTTTCTTCTCCTATCGGTTACATGGTCGTTGTGATTTCCCGCCGACACATGCTGGTGGGTGAAACGAATCGCTTCCCATCCCGGCAGGACCATACCCCCGCGTGGTGAGAGGGGCCCCTCAGCGGGGGCGAGCAGTTCTCATGTTGGCGAACGATTTGTCGTAGATCGGCTTCCGGACTCTTTCGCGCTCGAACGATCCGAGTCAGAGTGGCTGCTGACGCTACTGGGCGCGGAGGAACTGCGCTATATTTTCGAAGGCCCGATCAATGGCGAAAACAAGGATTGAACGCGCGCTCGGCTACGTTCGCGTGTCCACGCAGCGCCAGGCGGAAGGCGGCATCAGCCTCGCCAATCAGGAACAGCGTCTAACCGCGCATTATGCTCATCGCGGAGTCGATCTCGTCGATATCTACAGGGATGGCGGCCTTAGCGGCACGACCGAAAATCGCCCCGGCCTCCAAGCCCTGTTCGAGCACGCGCTGGGTGCCGGCAGCGGGATCACCGAGATCGGGGTCTACAGCTTCTCGCGCCTGTTCCGTGATCATTATTTGCTGGAGCACTACCGCCGCAAGCTGAAGCGGGCCGGTATCCGTCTCGTTGCGATCACGCAGGAAGTCGGCCACGATGCCGAAGGCGACCTCGTCCGCTCGGTGCTCTCCAATTTCGACGAATATCAGTCGCGCCAGACCGCCAAGTTCACGCTCGACACGATGATGCGCAATGCGGAGGCCGGGTTCTGGAACGGTGCGGTGCCGCCGTTTGGCTACACTAGCGAGATCGCGGAGATGCGAGGACCCAAGGCCAAGAAGCGATTGGTGATCGAACCTTCTGAAGCGCTTCAGGTTCAGCAGATTTTCCGCATGAAGCGCGTCGGCGTAGGCCGGGGTCCGATGGGCTACAAGAAGATCGTCTGTCACCTCAACGCCACAGGCGCGACCTTGCGGGGCCGCAAGTGGCAAGTCTCGAACATCAAGGACATCCTCAATCGATCCACTTATCGCGGCAAGCACCTTTACGGCGTCAACGATGTGCGAAACGGGATCAAACGACCGGAAGAGGAATGGCAGACGATAGACGTTCCGGTCATAATTCCCGAAGCCGAGTGGCTCGAAGTGCAGGCCGGCATCGCCCGTAACGCGCCGCACGTTACTCCGGCACGAATCGTCTCAAGCCCGACGATGCTCGCGGGCATCGCCAAATGTGGTCACCCCGAATGCGGTCATGCGCTCACCATCGCTACCGGCAAGGGTGGTCGTTACCGATACTATCGATGCTCTCGCCGTCTGCGCCGCGGCGAGACCGCGTGCCAAGGGACCAGCATTCGCGACGAGAAACTCGAAACGATTGTCATAGATGCCCTGGCCGACCGGCTGCTCCGCCCAGAACGGTTGCAACAGCTTCTCGCGAATCTGCTCGACGACAGTTCGGCTGCCGTCCGTGAACGGCAGGCACACCTCAAGGCGCTTCGCACGGAACGTACTCGGGTAGATGGTGCGATCCAGAACATGTTCGACTTTATTGAACAGGGTATCGTCAGCCCTCGCGATACAGACTTCACCGCCCGACTAGCCGGCCAACGTGCACGCCGTGCCGACCTTGAACAGGAGATTCTGCTCATCGAGCGACAACTGTCCGCCGCCGACCGGCAGGTGACGTCCGATGCGATCGATAGGCTCGGCGAGGTCATCCTTGGCAAGCTGCGATCGAATGACCCCACAGCTCGACAAGGCTACGCTCGCCGGTTCATCGCCAAGGTGGTGGTAGCGCCCGACTTGATCACCATTACGGGACCTATCAAGCCACTGGCTATCGCTGCCAATGGTGATCCCGATGACCGGACACCAATGGTGCCCTCCATTGATCGGGAGTGGTGCCGCTTACAGGACTCGAACCTGTGACCCCCGCATTACGAATGCGATGCTCTACCAACTGAGCTAAAGCGGCGTGGCGCTGATCCGTACGAACCAACGCGAGGGCGGGCGCTTATCAGGTCGTTTGCGGGCTGACAAGCGTTGCGATGCGAGGTGCATCGCGCGCTCTCCGAAAACGGATGCCCTTTACCCGACGTTTACCACGCACGGCGCACAAGGCGTGCCGGTGACGCTCGCCCATGTCGGGTCGGGTCGCGCCAGGTGAGGCGTTTGCGCAATGGATAGTGTTCGCGGTTTCGAGGAAGATCGGCTCGGCACGGATGAGATCGACAGCGGTCGCGCCGACCAAGACGCCGATACCGGCGGCGTCGATACGCAGATAGACGTCGGCACCGACGAACGGCGAATGCACGTTCGCGCTTATAATTATTGGGTGTCGCTGCTTGGCGGGCGCGCTTATCCGTCGATCGAGGATCTCGATCCGGCCAACATCACCGATTTCGGCCCGCATAGCGTGCTGCTCGATTTCTCCGCCGGGATCGAAAATCCTGCCATCGCCTTTCTCGGCAAGGCGCTGCGCGAGGAATGCGCGCTCGACTCCTCCATCACCCACATCGCACAAGTGCCGAGTCGCTCGCTCTTGTCCCGGCTGACCGACCATTATCTGCAAATCATCGCGAATCGCGCGCCGATCGGATTCGAGGCGGAGTTTGTCAGTACCCGCGGATTCAACACGATGTATCGCGGCATCCTGATGCCCTTTTCCTCCGACGAGGATTCAATCGATTTCATCTACGGCGTCATCAATTGGAAGGAGCTGGTCGACGCGGAGACGCAAGCCAAGCTCCAGGCGGAAATCACGGCGGCGGTCGCGACCGCACCCAAATCTGCCGTGACCGCACCGGTGTGGGCCGATGGTCCCAGTGCCGGTTTCGACGACGATGCGCCAATGGACCGCGAAAGCCCGACGATCGCCGGAGCCACGCTGATCGACCAATTGATGCTCGCACAGCAGACCGCCGCTGCGCTCCGCGCCGCCGACACCCGCCACCGCGCCACACTGTACCGCGTGCTCGGACGCGCCCACGAATTTGCCGCAGCGGCGGACGCCGATCCGGTCGGATATGACGCGCTGCTGGCATCGGCAGGAATCGCCGTACAATTGCGCGCGCCGATGACACCGATCGTGAAACTGATCTTCGGGGCCGATTACGACAAAACGCGTCTGACCGAATATGCGGCCGTTCTCGCCCACGCCCGCCGCATGGGCGTCGCAATAGGGGCCTTGGGTGACTTCCTCGATTCGTTCGAGGGGGGCATCAAGGGCGTGGTCAAGGCCGAGCGCGCCGCCCGAACCCCAAATCCGAAGGCGCGGGTCGATCGCGCGTCGGCGCTGGCCAATCGTCCGACCCTCGCCAGCGTCGCGATCGAAAGCAACGTGGCACCGGGGGACTATGTCCTGCTGCTCGCGCGCGCCAGCGACGGGGGCATGCTCGATATCGTCGCTGAAATTGGCGACGACGCTACGCTGACCGAGCGGGCGATGCGCCGGATGGTGTAAGCCGCCCCCTCCGCCCCGGCCGGGCAAATTTGTGCGCTGCCACAAGTCTTGAGGTCGTCACGCGACCGGCGCATAGGGCGGCTATGGCAAAAACCACGCTGAAATCGCTGTCGGATGCATTGGCCGTCCGGTTGACCAAAGGTGCGCTTCCGGGCGAATTGCAGGGGTTCGGCAAGACCGAGCGCGCGGATGCTGCGGCGTTTGTCGCCGCCACGGCCGAACGGCGCACGACCGGCGTTCCGAATATCGCGCTGGAGCCGCTGCCCGGCACCGACCCGCGCCGACGGATGCGGCTGGCCATCGTCAATGACGACATGCCCTTCCTGGTCGATTCGATCGCCGCGACGATCGGCAGCCACGACATTGCAATCGACCGCATCATCCACCCCGTCGTGTGCGTAAGCCGCGATTCGGACGGGGCGCTGGTCAGCGTCGACGACAAGGGTTCGCCCGAATCGATGATCTATATCGAGCTGGAGCGTGCCGATGCGCGCGAACGGCGCGATCTGATCGCCGCACTGGAACGCAATCTGGCCGATGTGCGCGCAGCGGTGGGAGACTGGCAGGCGCTGCAGGATGCGATGGCGGCGGACATCGCCACGCTGCCCGCCGGGGAAGGTGCCGCCTTGCTGTTCTGGCTGCTCGACCAGAAGTTCACGCTGCTGGGCCATGAATTGTGGATCGGCCGGAGCGAGACCGCGCTTGGCATTGCCCGCAACCCGCGCGCGGTGCCGATCCTGGCCGAAGCCTCGCGCACGCTCGCGATGGAATGGTTCGCCAAGGGCGGGCAAGCGCCCTTGCTGCTCAAATCCAACCTGATTTCGGGCGTGCATCGCCACGTCCCGCTCGATTTGGCGGTCGTGCCGGTTCGCGACAAGGACCAGATCGTCGGCCTGTCGATCCACGCCGGTCTGTGGACCAGCAGCGCGCTGAATGCGGCCCCGCAGGATGTGCCGGTATTGCGCGAACGGCTCGCGGCGCTCGAGGCGAAGTTCGGTTTCGATCCCAAGGGCCATACCGGCAAGGCGCTCACCCACGCGCTGGCCGGTTTGCCGCATGACCTGGTCATCGCCTTTACGCCCGATGCGCTCGAGGATGTCGCGCTTACCGCGATGTCGCTCGCGGACCGCCCGCGCCCGAAGCTGCGGCTGGTGCGCAGCGTGCTCGGTCGGCATCTGTTCGCGTTCGTTTGGCTGCCCCGCGACGACCTGACCACCGCGCGCCGCACTGCGATCGGCGACATGCTGGCGGAGGCGGCCAAGGCGAGCGTGCTCAACTGGTCGATCGAAGTCGACGACACGATTGCGCTGATTCGCTTCACGCTCGATCTGCGCGAGGGCGGCGTGCTGCCCGATACCGACGCTCTCGACACGCGGATCGCGCGGATGGTGCGCGGCTGGGTGCCGGCGGTCGAGGCGGCGCTGGTCGAACAGACCGATGCGGCGCGCGCCGCACGGCTTGCCCTGAAACATGCCGCCAATTTCCCGGCGGGCTATCGCAATGCCAACACTGCCGAGGAGGCCGCGCGCGACATCGTGCGGCTGGCGCGGCTGGAAACCGCAGCCGATCGCTCGGTGCGGATGTATCGCGACGAACGCGGCGCGGCGCGGCTGAAAATCTATCGTCTGGGCGGGGCGCTGGCACTGTCGGATGCGGCGCCGGTGCTGGAGAATTTCGGCTTCCGCGTGATCGAGGAATTGCCGACCGCGCTGATCGGCGACGAACAGGGTTTTGTGCATGAATTTCTGGTCGAGGCGGCGGGCGTGCGCTTGTCAGCCGACACCAGCGTGCTGGAAAATGCGATCCAGGCTGTGCTGGAGGGCAAGGCCGAAAACGATGCGTTCAATCGCCTGATCGTCGATGCCGACATGGCACCGGCATCGGTCGTGCTGTTCCGCGCATGGTTCCGCTATCTGCGCCAGGCGGGACTGACCTATGGTCTGGTTACGGTGGTCGACGCGCTGCGGCGCGCGCCGAAGGTGGCCGCCGCGCTGATCGAGCGCTTCGCTGTTGCGCATGATCCGGCACGCAAGCGCCGTGACATCGCCGCCGCCGACGCCGCGATCGATACCGGGCTCGACGCGGTTTCCGCGATCGACGACGACCGCATCCTGCGCTCGCTGCGCAGCGTCATCGCCGCAACGCTGCGCACCAACGCCTTTGCCCCCGCTGGCCAGGCGGCGCTGGCGTTCAAGCTCGACAGTCACCTCGTTCCCGGCCTGCCCGCGCCCGTGCCATGGCGCGAAATCTGGGTCTATTCGCCGCGGATCGAAGGCATCCACTTGCGCGCCGGGCCAGTGGCACGTGGCGGCTTGCGCTGGTCTGACCGGCGCGACGACTTCCGCACCGAAATCCTGGGCCTGATGAAGGCGCAGCGCGTCAAGAATGCCGTGATCGTACCGACCGGTGCCAAGGGTGGCTTCTACCCCAAGCAATTGCCGCCTGCGTCCAATCGCGATGCCTGGCTGGCCGAGGGCACCGAAAGCTACCGCGTGTTCATCCGGGCGCTGCTGTCGATCACCGACAATATCGTCGAGGGCGCGGTGGTGCATCCGACCGACGTCGTCATCCATGATGGCGACGACCCCTATTTCGTCGTCGCCGCCGACAAGGGCACTGCGACCTTTTCCGACGTCGCCAATGCGATTGCGCTCGAACACCATTTCTGGCTGGGCGACGCCTTCGCCAGCGGCGGCTCGGTCGGCTATGACCACAAGGCGATGGGCATCACCGCCAAGGGCGCGTGGGTCAGCGTCCAGCGCCACTTCGCCGAGCGCGGGGTGGACGTGCAGACGCAACCGATCCGCGTCGTCGGCTGCGGCGACATGTCGGGCGACGTGTTCGGCAACGGCATGTTGCTGAGCCAGACGCTCAAGATCGTCGCGGCGTTCGACCATCGCCATATCTTCCTCGATCCCGATCCCGACCCCGCCGCAAGCTGGGCCGAGCGGGCGCGCATGTTCGCCCTGCCCCGTTCGAGCTGGGCGGATTACGACGCCTCGCTCATCTCCAAGGGCGGCGGCGTGTTCCCGCGCACCGACAAGATCATCAAGCTGTCCAAACAAGTGCGCGCGGCGCTTGGCATCGAGGCAAGCGAAATGGAACCGGGCGCGCTGATCTCGGCGATCCTGAAGGCCCCAGTCGACCTGATCTGGTTCGGCGGCATCGGCACCTATGTGAAGGCGCGCGCCGAGAACAATATCGCGGTCGGCGATCCCGCCAATGATCGGCTGCGCGTCGACGCCGAGGATCTGCGCGCCACCGCGATCGGCGAAGGCGCGAACCTGGGTGTCACCCAGGCCGCGCGCATCGCCTTTTCGGCACGCGGCGGGCGCATCAACACCGACTTCATCGACAATTCGGCCGGCGTCGATTGTTCGGACAATGAGGTCAACATCAAGATCGCGCTTAACCGCGAGATGATCGAAGGCCGCCTCGGCTATGACAAGCGCAACACCTTCCTCGCCGGGATGACCGACGATGTCGCGCATCTCGTGCTGGAAGATAACCGCCTGCAAACGCTCGCGCTGTCGATCGCCGAGAGCGATGGCGCGCGCGACGTGCCGAGCTATGTCCGCTTGATCGAGATTTTCGAGGCAGGCGGTTCGCTCGATCGCGCGGTCGAGGGGCTGGCCGGCAATGACGACCTGTTGCGGCGCGCCGCCGAAGGGCGCGGGCTCACCCGGCCTGAACTCGCCGTACTGCTGGCGACCGCCAAGCTCGCCCTGCAGGCATCGATCGAGAAAGCGGGCCTCGGTCTCGATCCCGAGTTACTGCCCGATCTCCACGCCGCCTTCCCGCCTGCAATGCGCAAGAAGTTCGGTGCGGCGATCGACCAGCACCGGCTGCGCGGCGAAATCGTCGCCACCAAGCTCGCCAACCGCATCGTCAACCGCATGGGCGTGCTCTACCCGTTCGAACTCGCCGAGGAAGAAGGCGCGGCGATGAGCGACATCGCGGCGATGTTCGTCGTCGCCGAACGCCTGTTCGACTTACCGACCTTGTGGCGCGAGATCGAAACGGCGGCGATGCCCGAAAATGCGCGCATTGCCTTGTTCGACGAAGTTGCGGTCGCAACGCGCTCGCAAATTGCCGATCTGCTGCGTGTCACGCGCAGTGGCACCGGGCCGGGCGCGGCGCTCGCGCGGCTCAGCAAGGGCATTGCCCAGCTCGACAAGCAGACCAAGGCATTGCTGCTCGAAGAAGCCAGCGCGCAGAGCGCCCGCATCGCCGTCACTCTGGAAACGGCGGGGGCACCCAAGAAGCTGGTGCAGAAGGTCGTGCGCCTGTTCGAACTCGACGGCGCGGTCGGCCTGGCCGATCTCGGCGAGCGGCTGGGCCTGAACGAGACCGTGCTGACGCGCGCCTTCACCCGGCTCGGCCAGGCGCTGGGGCTGGATTGGGCGCAGGCCCATGCCGCGCGCATTTCGTCGAGCGATCCGTGGGAACGCTTGCTGATCGCAGGCCTCGCCCGCGACTTCCAGCAGTTGCGGCTGGAATTTCTCGGGCGCGGCGCGAGCGGCAGCGACGCGGATCCGCAGGCGCTGGTCGAGACGTGGCTGGCCGACAATGCCGGGCGCGTCGGCCAGTTCAAGGCGGTGGTCGACCGCGCCCGCATGGCCCCTGCACCCAATGCGGCGATGCTGGCGCAGATTGCGGGTCAGGCGCGGGTACTGCTGGGACGGTAAACCGGTGATCCTCCCCGTGCCGGGGAGGATCAGGCCCGCGCCCGCTGCCGCGCCTTCAGTTGCGCCCGCCAGCCCCGCGCGCGCCACCACATGATGATTCCGGTCACCGCCAGGATCGCGGGCAACAGCCCGCCCAGGAAGATCACGATCTGCCACACCAGCCCCATCCGGGTGCCGTCGTGGATTCGCCGCATCGTGCGCGCGAGCGGTTCGGGCGCGGCGCGGGTCGCCTCGGTCGCGCCATTTCGATCATCGATCGCAACGCCGCGTGCTTCATGCGCAAAGCCGACCTTCCACATCGGTTTCTGATCGGTCGGCCATTCCACTTTGGACACCTCGCCCGGTACCGCCGCCCGCGCGCTGGCGATCACGGTAGCAAGCGCGAGGCCCGGCTGCGCCAGCGGCACCGGGCGCGGTGCATTCGGCCGCATTCCCGCCGCCGGGCCGCCACCGCCAAAGACTTGCGGGAAGGAAATCCACGCCCCCGTCAGTGACAGCACGAACAGCGGCAACGCGATCCAGAAGCCGAGCAAATGATGCAGATTGGTGTCGGTGTTGCGGTGCCGCCGCCAGCGCAAGCCGCGTACCCAGCGCCCCACCGTCGGCCACCACAGCCATAGCCCCGATACGCACGACAGCAGCATCGCGACGCCGATCCAGCCAACCACCTGCCGCCCAACGCCCGGAATGAGCATCGACCCGTGGATCATGTGCAGCGTGCGGATCAGACCGCTCCCGCTATTGGCAAAATCCAGCACGCGCGCGCTCGGCGGATCGAGCCAGACCGTCTTGCGCGGCGGCGGACCTTGGACCCGCATGCCCTTGCCCGCGAGGCTCGCCGAAACGACGACCGGTTCGCCCGGCGCATCCGGCAGCGTCAGTGCCGCAATGCGGTCCCCCGGCTCGAGTACCCCGCGCGCGGCCGCAACGTAACGCTGCGGGTCCAGCGTGTTGCTGCCGCTGGTCGCATAGCGTTGCGGGTTGAGCGCATGGTCGAGCGCTTCGTCCCACACCAGCGCAGCCCCAGTCAGCGAGAGTGGGATGATGAGGATCGCGAGGGTCAGGCCGATCCATTTATGCACCTGAAACCAGGCGTTGCGCAGACCGATCTTGCTCATCACACCTCCGCCCACTGGCGCAGCAAATTGTGGTAGACACCGGTCAGCCGGACGACCTCGCTGTCCCCCTGCCCCAGCCGCGCGCCGACCGACTGGATCGCGGTGTCGAGATCGAGCAGCGTGGCGCGCGCTTCGTTGTTGCGGATCATCGACTGGATCCAGAAGAAGCTGGCGACGCGCGCGCCGCGCGTTACCGGCGCGACATGGTGCAGGCTCGACGCCGGATAGAGCACCATCTGCCCGGCCGGCAGCTTCACCCGCTGCTCGCCAAACTGCATCTGGACGACGAGTTCGCCACCGTCATAGCTGTCGGGATCGGCGAGGAAGAGCGTCGCCGACAAATCGCTACGAATGCGGAAGTCGCTGCCGCGGCGGATACGGATTGCGGTGTCGACATGCGCGCCGAAGCCGTCGCCCGGCGCATAGCGGTTGAACAGCGGCGGAAACACCTTGAGCGGCAGCGCAGCGGCCACGAACAGCGGCGAGGCGGCGAGCGCGTCGAGCACCATCGCCCCGCCGCGCCGCGCCGCCTCCGAATCCTCGGGCAGTTGCGCATTGTGCTTGGCCAATGCCGACTGGTTGCCCGAGGTATCGTTGCCGTCGATCCATTGCGCGGCATCGATCAGCGCGCGCACTTCCGCGACCTGGGTCGCGCTCAACATATCGGGAATGACGGTCAGCATGATGCAGCGGTCCTGAGGGCTTGCACGCCACGTTTGCGCAGCGCGGGGATATCGGATGTCGCCAGCCAGGCCGCTGCCTTCTCGACAAAGGCCGGGGTCGCTGTCGCGCCCGCGCGGCGAAGCCAGCTCAGTGCTTCGTCGATCCCACCCTTGGCAGCCAACATACGGGCGTGGTTGAAGGCACCCCGGAAATCACCGCCGTGCGCCGCGCGGGCATAGCAGGTTGCCGCCTTGGCAAGATCGCGCGGCACGACCCAGCCATCTTCATGAAAGCTACCGACGAAATTGATCGCCTTGGCATTGCCAAGCGCCGCCGCCTTGCAGAACCATTCCAGCGCCAACGGCTTGTCCTCGGTCACGCCCTGCCCGAGCGCGAGCAGCGTCGCATAATTGTACATCCCCCAATCGAGCCCGCGCTCGGCGGCGATGCGATAACACGCTGCCGCGCGCGCCTTGTCGGGCGCGGTGCCCCAGCCGAGATCGTAGCACCGCCCGACCATGTTGATCGCCATCAGGTGATGCTGCGCCGCCGCCTTGACGAACCAACCCAGCGCGGCGGGCGCATCCTGCGCCACACCCGTGCCGTCGAGCAGCAATTGACCGTACAGCGCCTGCGCCTCGGCCACCCCGCCTTCGGCGCACTCGCGCAGGAAGGCGGCGCGCTCTTCCGGCGATCCGGACAGGCGCGCGGCGATCTCCGCTTCCGACAGCGCGATCAAAACGCCACCTTCACCGTGCCGAACACGGTACGACCGGGCGCGATCGACGCATAATGGCTGGTGTAAGTCTGCGTGAAATAGACCTTGTCGGTCAGGTTCTGCGCGTTGACCGACAGTTCCAGCCGATCGTTGAGCTTGAACCGCGCCTGCGCGTCGAAGCGCCAATAGCTGGGGATGCCGCGCGTCAAGATCTTCGTCGCAGGATTGACCGTGATCACCCCAGCCGCAGTCTGCGTGGCCGTGCGGTTGTCGGCATAACCGCCATTCTGCTTGTCCATGTAATAGGCCCCGCCGCCGATCGAGAGGCGTTTGGTGACTTCATAATTGGTCGACAGAGTGAAACTATTGCGCGCGGTCTGCGGCACATCCTTGCCGGTGTTGACCGAGGGTACCAGCACCGTCGTTGCCTTCGCCGCGCCGTTTGCCGCCACCGTCAGTGCGGTGAAACCGCCATCGACGATCTTGGCGTCAAGGAAGGTGTAGCCACCGAACACTGTCCAGCCCGGCAGCACGGTGCCGCTGGCGGTGAGTTCGAGACCCCGGATGCGCGTCGAGCCGAGATAGGCGATGTTGTTATTGGCATCGGTCACGCGGGCATTGGCGATGTCGGTCTGGAACACCGCGAGGCCCAGCGCCAGCTTCTCGCCGAACAGGCTCGCCTTCGCGCCGACTTCATACGACTTGGTCTTTTGCACCTTCAACGAATCGAGCACGTTCGCCGTGGCCGAGGTGGTTGGTAGCGCATTGTCCTCACGGCCCTCGCCCAGCAGGCTGTTGGGCGGCGTCGCTGCGGTGGCATAGCTGGCGTAGAGGCTGGTTTCCTTGGTCGGCTTGAACACCAAACCCGCCTGCCAGTTGAACAGCTCGTCGGTGCGCGAGAAGCGGAACGACGTGGTCGCATTGGCCGCCTGCCCGGGCGTAATCCGCGAGGTGAAGCGGTCGTAGCGCGCGCCGACGTTCAGGATCAGCGACGGCAGCAGCGTGATCGAATCGAACCCGTAAAGCGCCTGGGTTTCGGCGTCGTTCTGCGTCTCTTCCAGCGGCAGCGAGCGCACGATCGGCGACGCGGTGGTCGAAGTGTCGCTGGCGTAATTGACCCAGGGATCGTTCGGATTGGCCGAGAAGATGCTCGCACAATAATAACGCGCGACGGTGGCGGTGTTGCAGCGCGGGGAAATAGTCGAGCCGTTGGAGAGGATCTCGACCCCGCTGGAATTGAGATAGCCGCGCGTGACATAGGTGCCGCGCCGCGCCTTTTCCCACGACACTTCGGCACCAACCGCAAAATCGTGTTTGATCGTGCCGGTGTTGAAGCTGCCCGACAGATCGAGCTGGTCGATGATGCTTTCGGCATAGCTGTAGCGCGTGTTCGAGCGCCGCCACACTTGCCCGCTGCCATAGACGTTGCCGGTCGAATCGTCGGGCAAGGTGAAGATATAGGCTTGGCTGTCATGGCTGAAGCGCGCGGTATTGCGCAGCGTTACCCCGCCAAAATCATGCTCGACCCGCACCGTAGCCTGATCGGTCGTGCTATCGCGGAAATCACGGTTGGCGAGGCCATAAAAGGCCGTGCGCGCGACATAGCCGGTCTGACCGGTGGCAGTGGTGATCTGCCCCAGCGCCGGTTCGGTGCGGATCGCGCCGGTGCCGGGCGCATTGGCGATCGTGTAGAGATAGGGAATACCGCTATCGGGCAATTCGTGGCTTTCCAGGCGATAATAGCCGACGGTCAGCCGCGTTGGCGTGCCAAGCCCGATCGTGAAGCTGGGGGCCACACCCCAGCGCCGTTGATAGATGGCGTCGCGTCCGGCGACATCCTGGTCATGCCACAGGCCTTCGATCCGGAAGGCGGCGGTATCGCTGAGCTTGAGGTTCAGATCACCAACAATGCGCTTATAGTCGGCATTGCCATAGCTGCCCGCGATCGAGCCAAAGGTGCGCGCCTGGGGCAGCTTGGTGAGGATGTTGATCGTCCCACCTGCGCTGCCGCGCCCGCCGAGCGTGGAATCCGACCCGCGCACGATCTGAACCGAATCGATCGCGAACACTTCGCGCGTCTGTGAGGCCAGGTCGCGCACCCCGTCGACATAAATCGAGCCCTGGCTGTCAAAGCCGCGGATGAACGGCCGGTCCCCGATCGGGTTGCCGCCCTCAGCCGCACCGAAGGTGATGCCGGGCACGGTGCGCAGCGCATCCTGCAACGTCGTCGAACCGGTTTGTTCGATCACCGACTTGTCGAGCACCACGATCGACTTGGGCGTGTCGACGATCGGCGCGACCAATTTGGGGTCAGCGGGGCGACGCTCGTGGATGCCGTTGACGATGATATCGGCCTTGCGCTCCGGATCCTCATCATTGGCGGGGGGCGGCGCGACATCGTTGGCGAAGGCCGGAAAACTGGCAAACGCCCCGACACAGGACAAAGCGAGATAAGCGGGCTTGCGAACGGCGTGTGACAAAGTGTGATCCCCTTGAAGATGGAGATCGGCTATTGCGAGTCACTCGCATTGTCAACGCTATTGCGATTTATTCGCATTTTTGCGCCGCCAACACCCAGCTTCGCAAAGTGCTGGCAAGGTTGGGGGGATCGTCCGCAAGGATCCGCACCGAATCGATTTGCGCGATCAACGCGTTGAGCGGCAGCAGGCGCATTTCCGCCTGCTCCTCCAGCGCACGCCAGAAGATCGGCTCCAGACTGATCGACGTTGGGTGTCCGGCAATGGTAACGGAACGCTTGACCGGGCCGATAAACCCGCCCGGCGGCGCTTCAACCACGCCCTCGCCCCATCGGGGCGTCGAAAAGGGCGGCGATCTGCTCTATGATCGTACCCCCTAGCTGTTCCGCATCCATGATCGTCACCGCGCGCGCATAATAGCGTGTCACGTCATGGCCGATACCGATCGCCGCCAGTTCGACCGGCGACTTGGCTTCGATCCAGCCGATCACCTGCCGCAAATGGCGTTCGAGATACGACCCGGAATTGACGCTCAGCGTCGAATCGTCGACCGGCGCGCCGTCCGAGATCACCATCAGGATCTTGCGTTCCTCGGGCCGCGCGATGATCCGCGAATGCGCCCAGAGCAGCGCCTCGCCATCGATATTTTCCTTTAGCAGCCCCTCGCGCATCATCAGCCCAAGCGAGGTGCGTGCGCGCCGCCACGGCTCGTCGGCCTTCTTATAGACGATGTGGCGCACGTCGTTCAGCCGCCCCGGCTGCGGTGGCCGCCCGGCGGCGAGCCAGGTCTCGCGCGATTGTCCGCCCTTCCACGCGCGCGTGGTGAAGCCGAGGATCTCGGTCTTGACCCCGCACCGCTCCAGCGTGCGCGCCAGAATGTCCGCGCTGATCGCCGCGATCGAAATCGGGCGACCGCGCATCGACCCCGAATTGTCGATCAGCAGCGTCACCACCGTGTCGCGGAAATCGGTTTCGCGCTCGACCTTGTAACTGAGCGACAGCGTCGGATTGACCACGATCCGCGCCAGCCGCGCCGCATCGAGAATGCCCTCTTCCTGGTCGAAATCCCAACTGCGGTTCTGCTGCGCCATCAAGCGGCGTTGCAGGCGGTTGGCGAGCTTGGTCACTGCCCCCTGCAAATGCACCAATTGCTGGTCGAGATAGGAACGCAGCCGCGTCAGTTCATCCGCATCGCACAGATCGGTCGCCGCGATGACTTCGTCATAGGCGGTGGTCCATGCTTTATATTCGAATTGCGGCGCGAAATCCGCGAACGGTCGGTTGGGGCGCACCGGGAGCATCCCCTCCTCGCCTTCGTCGCCGGGCTCGCCGTCCATATCGTCGAACGAATCGTCGCTTTGCTCGGTGCCTTCGCCCTCTTCGCTGTCGGAATCCTGCTCGGACCCGCGCGCCTCGATTTCGCCCTGGCCCTGCTCGCCTTCGTCCTCGCCTTCGTCGCCCTGATCGTCCTGCTGCTCTTCCGAGCCTTCATCCTCGGAACCGCCTTCCTCGGATTCGTCGGGGATCATGTCCCCTTCGATCAACTCCAGATCTTCGAGCAGCTTGGTGGTCAGGCTGGCAAAGGCGCGCTGATCGTCGATCGCGAGCCCCAGCGCATCGAGATCGCGCCCCGCTTTCTGTTCGATCCAGTCGCGGACGAGCTCGAGCCCCGGCACGGTGGCGTCGGGCGGCGGGGCACCGGTCAAGCGTTCGCGCACGATCAGCCCGAGCGCGGTCGACAGCGGCACCTCGTCGCGCGTCCGTGCGCGCGTGATCGGGTCGGCGCGCAACCGCGTTTCCAGCGCAACGTCGAGATTGGCGGCGATCCCGGCATAACCGCGCGCGCCAAGCGCCTCGACTCGCGCGCCCTCAACCGCGTCGAACACCGCGCGCGCCACCGCCTCATGCGGCGCGATCCGGCCATGCAGCGCGGTGTCGTGATAGCGCAGCCGCAGCGCGAAACCGTCGGCGAAGCCGCGCGCCTCGGCCACCTGCTCGGCCGGCAGCGTGCGCGCGGGCATCGGCACCTTGATGTGCTTGCCTGACTGGCTCGGCGAATCGGCGGTGAAGGCCAGCTCGATCTCGGGCTCATGCGCAACCGCGCGCGCCGCGCCGCCCAGCACGGCCTTGAAACGATCGAGAGGGGTCTCAGTAGGCACGGCTCAGCTCCGGCGACACGCTATGCCTGCGGACAAAAAGGGCAAGACGATGGATCATGGCGTCCCTGCTACCAGATTGCGGCGCGTCGGAAAGCGGGGATGTTCCGATACTATCCTTCGATCCTCGGCAGGTCAGATGCAGCGGCGGCATCCCTGCGACCGCGTAGGTAGCCCTCAATCGTGCTGACCCGGTCGCGCAGCGCGACATGGCTATCCGCCAGCCGCGTCAGGCCGTCGCTGAGCGCGGCCAGTTTTTTCTCCAGCCCATTCATACGCTCTTGATAGGTCAAAACGGCCTTGACGAGCCCGAACGCCTTTTCGCTCGTGCTCACGCCGGGTCGCCTGCCAAGGCGCGATCGATCGCCGCGCAGGCGCGGTCGATCGATTCATTCATCGCGTCCAACTGGCGGTTCCACTTCGCAAGGCTGATTTCAAGCTCCGGCAGCACCAGGGCGAGCGCCTCATCATAACTGTCCGCTTCGCTTTGCCCCCCAGCAAGGTATCGGGTCGAAGCCTCACGCAGGACATGCCCAACGGATTTTCCCGCGCCGGACGCATAAGAGTCTAGCGCCGCCTTGTTCTCGGGAGTGGTCAGAAAGGTGACACGTTCGGTCTGCATCGCGGCAATCCTTATCATGTGATTATAAGGTTTTCGCGCCCTTGGACAAGATCCCCTCACAGCGGGATATTATCGTGCTTCTTCCACGGGTTCTCCAACTGCTTGCCGCGCAGCTTGCGCAAGCCCAGCGCGATGCGGCGGCGGGTCGAGTGCGGCTGGATCACCTCGTCGATGAACCCCTTGCTCGCCGCCACAAACGGGTTCGCGAAGCGCGCCTCATACTGTGCGGTCTGCTCGGCAATTTCCTCGGGCGTGCGGCCGCGAAAGATGATTTCGACCGCACCTTTCGCGCCCATCACCGCGATCTCGGCGGTCGGCCAGGCGTAATTGAGGTCGCCGCGCAAATGCTTCGAGGCCATCACGTCATACGCCCCGCCATAAGCCTTGCGCGTGATGACGGTGATCTTGGGCACGGTCGCTTCGGCATACGCGAACAGCAGCTTCGCGCCGTGCTTGATGATGCCGTTCAGCTCCTGCGCGGTGCCCGGCAGGAATCCCGGCACGTCGACAAAGGTGACGATCGGGATTTCGAAGGCATCGCAGAAGCGCACGAACCGCGCCGCCTTCTTGGACGAATTGATGTCGAGGCACCCGGCCAGCACCATCGGCTGGTTGGCGACGAAGCCGACCGTGCGCCCCTCGATCCGCCCGAAGCCGATAATGATGTTCGCGGCATGGGTCGGCTGAACCTCGAAGAAGTCGCCCTCATCGACGGTCTTTCGGATCAGCTCGTGCATGTCATAGGGCTGGTTGGCCGACGCTGGCACCAGCGTGTCGAGCGACGCCTCGATCCGGTCCCATGGGTCCGACGAGGGACGTTCGGGTGCGCCTTCGCGGTTGGAGGCGGGCAGGAAATCGATGAAGTCGCGCGCCGCCAGCAACGCCTCGATATCGTTTTCGAACGCGACATCGGCCACGCCGGATTTGGTGGTGTGCGTCACCGCGCCGCCCAATTCCTCCTGCGTGACGATTTCGTTGGTCACCGTCTTCACCACATCGGGCCCGGTGACGAACATGTAGGACGAATCCTTCACCATGAAGATGAAGTCGGTCATCGCCGGGGAATAGACCGCGCCGCCCGCGCACGGCCCCATGATGAGGCTGATCTGCGGCACCACGCCGCTCGCCAAAACATTCCGCTGAAACACCTCGGCATAGCCGCCAAGCGAAGCGACGCCTTCCTGGATGCGCGCGCCGCCGCTGTCGTTGAGGCCGATCACGGGTGCCCCGACCTTCAGCGCCATGTCCATGATCTTGCAGATCTTCTGCGCATGGCGTTCCGACAGCGAACCGCCGAACACCGTGAAATCCTGGCTGAACACGAACACCAGCCGACCGTTGATCGTGCCCGATCCGGTGACGACGCCATCGCCCGGAATCTTTTGATCGGCCATGCCGAAATCGACGCAATTATGTTCGACATACATATCAAGCTCTTCGAACGAGCCTTCGTCGAGAAGCACATCGAGCCGCTCGCGCGCGGTGAGCTTGCCCTTGGCATGTTGCGCAGCGATGCGTTTCTCGCCCCCGCCCATGCGAGCGGCTTCACGTTTACGTTCCAGTTCGGCGATGGTCGAGGACATGGTCACTCCCTAAAACCCGTTGTGCGCTCTTTTCGCGGTTTGGCGACGGAACGCAACCCATGCACCCTTGCCAAGCACCAGCAGGGAACGGCAAATGCGCGCCCATAGGAGACCAAGATGTCCGAGCAGGAGCTTTATCCCGTCCCGCCCGAATGGGCCGCCCACGCCCGCATCGATGCGGACGGCTATGACCTGCTTTATGGCCGTAGCCTGGCCGATCCCGGCAGCTTCTGGCTCGACCAGGCCAAGCGGCTCGACTGGATCAAGCGCCCGGAGATCGCTGGCGATTGGTCGTTCGACAAAACCGATTTCCACATCCGCTGGTTCGCCGACGGCAAATTGAACGTCGCCGCCAATTGCCTGGACCGGCATCTTGCAAAACGCGGCGGCGACACCGCCTTACTCTGGGAACCCGACGAACCCACGGAGGAACCGCGCAGCTTCACCTATGCCGAGCTTCATCGCGAAGTCTGCGTCTTTGCCAATGTGCTCAAGGCGCAAGGGGTCGCCAAGGGCGACCGTGTCACCATCTATCTGCCGATGATCCCCGAGGCAGCATTCGCAGTGCTGGCCTGCGCGCGGATCGGGGCGATCCATTCGGTGGTGTTCGCTGGCTTTTCACCCGAGGCGCTGGCCGGGCGGATCGAGGATTGCGGATCGAGCATCGTCATCACCGCCGACGAAGGGCGGCGCGGCGGCAAGCGTGTGCCGCTGAAAGCCAATGTCGATGCCGCCGCCGCGCACGCGCCCGGCCTCAAGACCGTCATCGTGGTCGCCGCAACGGGTGCCGCCGTGCCGTTCGAACCGACACGCGATGTCTGGTATCACGAAGCGCGCGACGGCGTGCCCGCCCTTTGCCCGCCCGAGCCGATGGGGGCCGAGGACCCGCTGTTCATCCTCTATACCTCGGGCAGCACCGGCCAGCCCAAGGGTGTAATGCACACCAGCGGCGGCTATCTGCTGTGGGCCAGCCTGACCCACGAACTGTGCTTCGATTATCGCCCTGGCGATGTGTGGTGGTGCGCGGCGGATATCGGCTGGGTGACCGGCCACAGCTACATTCTGTACGGCCCACTCGCCAATGGCGCGACGACGCTGATGTTCGAAGGCGTGCCCAATTGGCCCGATGCCAGCCGCATCTGGCAAGTGGTCGATCGCCACAAGGTCCACACGATCTTCACCGCCCCGACCGCGCTCCGCGCGCTGATGAAGGATGGCGATGATTTTGTGGCCCGGACCGATCGCAGCTCGCTCAAGCTGCTTGGCACCGTCGGCGAACCGATCAACCCCGAAGCATGGCGCTGGTATCACGAAGTCGTCGGCGGCGGACGCTGCCCGATCATCGACACCTGGTGGCAGACCGAGACCGGCGGCGCGATGATTGCCCCCATGCCCGGTGCGACCGCGCTGAAACCCGGTTCGGCGACCAAGCCGATGCCCGGCGTTGACCCGCAACTCGTCAACCCGGAAGGCGAGGTGCTGAGCGGCGCGACCGAGGGCAATCTCGTCATCGCGCGGAGCTGGCCGGGGCAGATGCGCGGTGTGTGGGGCGATCGCGAACGCTTCTTCCAGACCTATTTCACGACCTATCCCGGCAAATATACCACGGGTGACGGCGCGCGGCGCGATGCCGATGGCTATTGGTGGATCACCGGCCGGGTCGATGACGTGATCAACGTCTCGGGGCACCGCATGGGCACCGCCGAGGTCGAAAGCGCGCTGGTGCTGCACCCCGAAGTGGCCGAGGCCGCCGTCGTCGGCATGCCACACGATATCAAGGGCCAGGGCATTTACGCCTATGTCACGCTCAATTCAGGGAACACCCCGTCCGAGGCGTTGCGCAAGGAGCTGATCGGCTGGGTCCGCAAGGAAATCGGCCCGATCGCCGCGCCCGACAAGCTGCAATTCGCGCCGGGCCTGCCCAAGACGCGTTCGGGCAAGATCATGCGCCGCATCCTGCGCAAGATCGCCGAGGGCGACGTGTCGAGCCTGGGCGATACGAGCACGCTCGCCGATCCGTCGGTGGTCGATGATCTGGTGGCGAACCGCGTGGCCTGACGCGCAGGCACGTGTTGCGGAGCCCCCACCCCACTGTTATGGTCGAGCATAACACAGGTTTTAGGGGGCTCCTTCATGCGTACATCCACCTTCGCCCGGCTCGCCGCCGCGGCCGCCATCGTCGCGCTCGCGGCACCCACGCTCGCCAAGGATGCCAAGAGCGGGCCGCGCTACGGCACCTTCGGCGTCGATCTGACGACGCAGAACAAGGCGATCAAGCCGGGCGACGATTTCTGGACCTTCGCCAATGGGGCGTGGGACAAGCGCACGCAGATCGCCGCAGATCGCACCTCGGCCGGCTATTGGGTGGTGATCAGCGACGAAGCCGAGCAGCATGTCCGCGACATCCTGACCGATCTTGCCGCCAATCCCTCAAGCTTTGGTGCATCGGGCAAGCAGATCGGCGATCTCTATGCGAGCTGGATGGACCAGGCCGCGATCGATGCGCACGGCACCGCGCCGCTCCAGCCCTATCTCGCCAAGATCGCCGCCGTGCAGGACAAGGCCGCGTTGCAGACGCTGTTCGCCAGCGTCGGCTATGCCTCGCCGGTCGAGCTCGGCCAGTTGCCCAACCCGTCCGACCCGACACGCTATGTCGCTGCCGCCAGCCAGGGTGGGCTTGGCATGGGCGGGCGCGATTATTACCTGCTCGAAGGCGCGAAATATGACGGCTTCCGCAAGGCGTATCGCGACTATGTGATCCAGATGCAGACGCTGGCGGGCATCCCCGATGCCGCGACCAAGGCCGATGCGATCATCGCGCTCGAAACCGCGATGGCCAAGGAGCAGTGGAGCCCCGAGCGCCAGCGCAATCTGATGGAAATGTTCAAGCCGATGGACCGCGCGGGCATGAAAGCGCTCGCGCCGCAGTTCGACTGGGATTTGATGCTGAAGACCGCCGGGCTCGACAGCATCCCGACCGTAATCATGGCGACCAGTACCGCGCTGACCGCCAATGGCAAATTGCTCGATTCGGTGCCGCTGCAGACGTGGAAGGACTGGGTCGCGTTCCGCTTCGTCAGCGATCACGCGCAATTCCTGCCCAAGGCGTTCGACGATGCGAGCTTCGCCTTTTACGGCAAGACGCTGCGCGACCAGCCGACCCAGCGCGACCGCTGGAAGCGCGGGGTTGCCCTCGTCAACGGTGGCCTGGGCGAGGCAGTCGGCCAGATCTACGTCGCGCGCTATTTCCCGCCCGAGAGCGAGGCCAAAATGGGCGAGCTGATCGGCGATCTGCGCGGCGCGCTGGGCGAACGGCTCAAGGCGAATAGCTGGATGGACGCCAAGACCAAGGCTGCGGCCCTTGCCAAGCTCGACAAGTTCGACCCGCGCATCGGCCACCCGGTCAAATATATCGACTATGCCAGCCTCAAGGTGGATCGCGGCGATCTGCTCGGCAATGCGGTGCGTAGCGGGGAATTCCAGCATCAGCTCGATCTCGACCGGCTGACCAAGCCCGTCGATCGCAGCCTGTGGGACATGACCCCGCAGACGGTGAACGCCTATTACAATCCGCTCTCGAACCAGATCACCTTCCCCGCCGCCATCCTGCAGCCGCCCTTCTTCGATCCCAAGGCCGATGCTGCGGTCAATTACGGCGCGATCGGCGCGGTGATCGGGCATGAGATCGGCCATGGCTTTGACGATCAGGGCAGCCTGTTCGACGGGACCGGCAAGATCAGCAACTGGTGGACTCCCGAATCCAAAAAGGCCTTCGCCGCGCGCACCGCCGTGCTCGGCAAGCAATATGACGGCTATGAACCGATCCCCGGCACGCACATCAAGGGATCGCTCACCATGGGCGAGAATATCGGCGATCTGGGCGGCGTGGAAATGGCCTATGCCGCCTATCAGCGCTATCAGGCGAAGCACGGCAAGGCACCCGTGATCGGCGGGCTGACCGGCGACCAGCGCTTCTTCCTCGCCTGGGCGCAGGTCTGGCAGGAGAAGGACCGCGAAGGCGCGCTACGCCAGCAATTGCTGACCAATGCGCACAGCCCGGCCTTCTTCCGCGTCAACGGCGTCGTGCGCAATGTCGACGCCTGGTACACCGCGTTCAACGTGAAGCCCGGCGACAAACTGTACCTCGCCCCCGCCGACCGGGTGCACATCTGGTAAGCTGAAAGATGGATCGCCCTTCCCGCTGCTTGGGAGGGGCGATCGATTACCGCAGCAGTACCAGTTCCTCCGCCATCGACGGATGCAGTGCGACCGTCTGGTCGAAGGCATCCTTGGTCAACCCGGCCTTCACCGCGACCGCCGCCGCCTGCAAGATCTCGGGTGCATCGGGGCCGATCATGTGCAGCCCCAGCACCACGCCGGACTCGGCATGGCACACCATCTTGTACAGCGCGCGTTCGTTGCGGCCGGCCAGCACATTCTTCATCGGGCGGAAGTCTGAGGTATAGACTTTGACCGAGCCGAACTTGTTCTTCGCCTGCGCCTCGGTCAGGCCGACGCCCGCCATCGGCGGGTGGCTGAACACCGCGCTCGGGATATTCTCGTAATCGACTTGGGTAGGCTTGTTGCCAAACAGCGTATCCGCAAACGCTTGCCCTTCGCGGATCGCGACCGGGGTCAGTTGCACGCGATTGGTCACGTCGCCCACGGCATAGATGCTGTCACAGCTCGATTTGTTGTCCGCATCGACCACGATCGCGCCCTTGTCGTCCAGCGCGACACCCGCCGCCGCCAGGCCAAGCCCTTCGGTATTGGGGGTGCGCCCGGTCGCGAACAACACGCAATCGACTTCGATCGGCTCGTGGTTGGTCATCGACACGAGCAGGCTGCCATCGGCTTGCTTCTCGATGCCGCGGAACGCCGCGTTGAAACGGAAGTCGAGCCCCTTCATCATCGAAATCTGCAACAAGCGGTCGCGGATCGACTCGTCATAGCCGCGCAGGATGACGTCGCTGCGGTTGATCAACGTCACCTTTGCGCCGAATTCGTTGAAGATGCCGGCAAATTCATTGGCGATATAGCCCGCGCCCGCGATCAGGATGCGCTTGGGCACGGCGTCGAGATGGAACACTTCGTTCGAGGTGATGCCGAGCTCGTGCCCCGGGCATTCCGGCACCACCGGCGTCGCGCCAACCGCGATCAGAATGTATTTCGCGGTCACTTCGCGCCCGTCGCCCAGCCGCACGCTGTGCGGCCCGGTCACTTCCGCACGATCAAGGATGATGTCGACGCCATTGTTGTTGAGCGTGGCGGTATAGGCACCGTTGATGCGGCTGACCTCTTCCATCACATTGTCACGCAGCCGCACCCAGTCGAAGCCGAGATTGTCGGGCACGTCCCAGCCGAAGCGCCTGGCGTCCTTCAGATCCTCGGCGAAGTGCGCGCCGTAAACGAGTAGCTTCTTGGGCACGCAGCCGCGGATGACGCAGGTGCCGCCGACGCGATATTCCTCGGCCACCGCCACCTTCGCGCCATGCGCCGCGGCGACGCGCGACGCGCGCGTGCCGCCCGAACCGGCACCGATGACAAAAAGGTCGTAATCATAAGAAGCGGTGGTCATCGAAGGCTCCGTAAGGGAATTCAGCGCAAGCCCGCGCGGCGCATCGGCATGGCGTCGATCGCGGCGATCAAGGTTGCGGGGGTTATCGGATCGGTCTGGCGCAGGGCGTCATGCCCGTCCTTGCCGATCAACAGGACAGTGAAATGGTCGCGGGGCAGCGACCAAAGCTGGCGCAACGCCGCCGCACGATCGCGCGCGCCCGTTACATGGTCCGCCATGATGGTGACGATCACGACGTCGCGCGCGGCGAGCGGCTCCTGGCTTGCGGCAAGCGCAGCGACCTGCTGCTGCGCTTGCCGATCGGTTCCGGCGGGTGCAGCGATGACGAGCAATCGGTGGTGATGACGCATCTCCACCACCGATTGGGTCATCAACGCCAGCGCCGCCAGCAACATCAGCCGAACGCGCGCTTGATCAGGTCGGTGGTCGACACATCGAACTCCTGCCCGCCCGCATCAGCGGCCTTGGCCATTTCCTTGCCCAACTCGACGCCGAACTGGTCGAACGGATTGATGCCGAGCAGCACGCCGTTCACGAACACACGCTGTTCGTAAAAGGCGATCAGCGCGCCGAGCGTGCGCGCGTCGAGCACTTCGAGCAGGATCGTCGAGGACGGCCGATCTCCCGAATAGCAGCGCGCGAGATCGTCATTCGGACGCCCCTTCATCAGCGCCGCCCCTTGCGCAAAGGCGTTGAGCAGCAACTGGCGGTGATGCTCCTCGGCCAGCGTATCGCCCGGCTCGATCACCGCGACGAATTCGACCGGCACCAGATGCGTGCCCTGATGCAGCAACTGGAACACGGCATGCTGCGCATCGGTGCCGACCCCGCCCCAGGTGATCGCAGCACTGGGCCGGCCAAGCGGCGTGCCGTCGATCGTCACGCCCTTGCCGTTCGATTCCATCTCGAGCTGCTGGAGATAGGATGGCAGCAAGCGCAGCCGCTCGTCATAAGCGAAGGTCGCGCGCGTCTCGGCGTGGCGCACTTGCGTGTAATACAGGTCGGCAAAGGCCGCGAGCGCGGGCGCATTCTGGCTGAGCGAGGTCTGGCGGAAGTGGCGGTCCATTTCGCCCGCACCATCGAGCATGTCCTGGAAATTATCCCATCCAAGCGCGAGCGCCGCCGGGAAGCCGATCGACGACCACAGCGAATACCGCCCGCCGACCGAATCCGCGAAAGGCAGCACGCGAGTTTCGTCGACGCCCCATTCGACCGCCTTGTCGGGGTCAGCGGTCAGCGCGACGACACGGCCATAGACATCGTCCACCCCGGCCTCACCCATCCACTGCAGCACCGATTCGGCGTTGGTCAGCGTTTCCTTGGTGGTGAAGGTCTTCGACGCGATGACGAGCAGCGTGGCGGTCGGATCGAACTTCTTGAACACCTCTTCCAGTGCCGCACCGTCGATGTTGGAGACGATCGCGACGTCGTAGCGGCTGTCTTCGCGCCCCAGCGCGTCGATCAGCAGATCGGGCCCAAGTGCCGATCCGCCGATGCCCACGTGCAGCACATGGCGAATCGGCCCGAGCGCCTCGCCCTCGATCGCGTCGATCAACGCGCGCATGCGCGCGTGCAGCACCCGGGCCTGGGCGACATCGTCGACACTGCCTTCGCCACGCTCGGCGACATGGGTGACGGCGCGGCCTTCGGTGGTGTTGATAATCTCGCCCGCGAACAGCGCCTCGCGCTTGCCCGCCAGGTCCTGCGCCTTGGCCAGCGCCTCGAACGCGGCCACCGCTTGCGCCGTCAAATGCGTCTTCGACCAGTCGAAATGCAGACCCGCCACATCGACGCTGAAGGCCGCCAGCCGGTTGGGGTCTTCGGCGAACAGGGTTTCCAGGCGCGGCGCGGGCAAGGCTTCGATCGCGGTCCAGTCGGCAGGCATTAGGGCACCTCTTTGGTCAATGGGGGCGGGGGGAGGGTCCGCCTTAGATTGCCCTAGCGCCGCGCGGTTACAACCGCCAGCTTGACGCGACACCGGAGCCGCACCAAACCGCGCGCATGGCCGACCCCACCTCCCCCGCCCGCAAATCCGAAACGCGCGAGACGCTCGTCTTCTTGCTGAAGCTCGCGGTGATCGTATTCGTGTTCCGCAGCTTCGTGTTCGCGCCGTTCAGCATCCCGTCGCAATCGATGCTGCCGCGATTGTACATTGGCGACTATCTGTTCGTGTCGAAATGGAATTACGGCTATTCGCGCTGGTCGCTGCCGTGGGGCGTTCCGCTGATCCCGGGCCGCATCCTTGGGCGCGATCCGGCACGCGGCGACGTGGTGGTGTTTCGCGGCCCGCCCGGAGAGGATCACGATGTCATCAAGCGCGTGATCGGCCTGCCCGGCGACACCATCCAGATGCGCCACGGCCAGGTGATTCTCAACGGCACGCCCGTACCCAAGGTCCGTGTCGCCGATTTCACCATCCCGCTCAGCCCGAATTATCCCGGCGGCAGCGAATGCCCGAGTGAGTTCGAGGACAGCCTGAACGGCACCCCGATCTGCCGCTATCAGCAATTCCGCGAGACGCTGCCGAACGGCAAAAGCTACAACGTGCTCGACCGGGGCGAGCAGCCCAATGCCGATGAGACTGGCGTCTATGCCGTCCCCGCCGGGCATATCTTCGTGATGGGCGACAATCGCGACGACAGCGGCGACAGCCGCTTCGATCCGCCCGAAGGCATGGGCATGGTGCCGATGGAGCGCGTCGAAGGCAAGGCAGTCTTGTCGTTCTTCTCGACCGATGGTTCGGCCAACTGGTTCCTGCCATGGACGTGGTTTTCGGCGGCGCGCTGGAGCCGGATCGGGGCAGGTTTTTGAGCAACACGCTGCACGACTGGCTGACCGCGGCGCTGGGCCACGCCCCGCTCGACCTGATACCGTTCGAACGCGCGCTGACGCATGGCAGTCAGGCCGCAGCGAATTATGAGCGGCTCGAATTTCTGGGCGACCGCGTGCTCGGGCTGGTGATGGCCGAATGGCTGTTCGAGCTGTTCCCGGGCGAGCCCGAGGGTGCCTTGTCCAAGCGACTGAATGCGCTGGTGACGGGCGCGGTCTGCGCCGATGTCGCACGCGGCCTTGGCGTCGCCGCGCAGCTCCGCCTCGGCAAGCAAGCGCGCGACGATGGCGCGGCCGACAGCGACAATGTGCTGGGCGACGTGATGGAGGCATTGATCGGTGCCTTATACCTCGAAGCGGGGCTGGACGGCGCGCGCCGTGCGATCCGCAAGATCTGGGCGGACCGCCCCAGCCGCCAGATCGCCGCCCCGCAACACCCCAAATCCGCGCTGCAGGAATGGGCCGCCGCGCACAATCGCAAGACGCCGGCTTATGACGTGGTCGAGCGCTCCGGCCCCCACCACGCCCCGCGCTTCCGCGTAAAGGCCACGCTCGGCACGTTTGCCGAAGCCGAAGCCGAAGGCAGCTCCAAACAGGAAGCCGAAACGGCGGCGGCGGCGGCGTTGCTCGCCAAATTGCGCTAAGCGCGCGACAGGTTCAGGGCGAACGGTGTATGGGGGGCGGACGGTATCGTTACTTCCGTTCGCCCTGAGCCTGTCGAAGGGCACCTTCCCACACGGGCGAGGCTGACATATGGCGTTCTGGGCCTATCTCTTGCGCTGTTCCGACGGTAGCTTCTACACCGGCCATACCGAAGCGCTTGAACATCGCATCGGCCAGCATCAGTCCGGCCAGATCCCCGGCTACACGCACACCCGCCGCCCGGTGACCCTGGTTTGGAGCCAGGACTTCCCCTCTCGCCTCGAAGCGCTGGAGGCAGAGCGCCAGATCAAGGGGTGGAGCCGCGCCAAGAAACAGGCACTGATCGCTGGCGATTGGGAACGGCTTTCCTTACTGGCACGGAATCGCCAAGATACGAGCAGCACTTCGACAGGCTCAGGGCGAACGGAATTGGCGGGCGATGTCTCCCGTACCGTTCGCCCTGAGCCTGTCGAAGCGCCCGCACTACCCAAGGACCATCAATGACTGACCCCACCCCCCAACATTGCGGCCTCGTTGCCATTCTCGGCGCGCCCAATGCGGGCAAATCCACCTTGGTCAATGCGCTGGTCGGGCAGAAGGTGGCGATCGTCAGCCCCAAGGCGCAGACCACGCGCGTGCGGCTGATGGGCGTCGCGATCGAGGGCGACACGCAGCTCCTGCTGGTCGACACGCCCGGCATCTTCGAGCCCAAGCGGCGGCTCGATCGCGCCATGGTGCAGGCGGCCTGGGGCGGTGCCGAAGGGGCCGACGTGCTCGCGCTGGTGGTCGATGCCAAAGGCGGGCTCGGCGCGAAGGTCACCGATATTGCCGAAGCAATCAAGGACCGCCGCGAACCCAAATACCTCATCCTCAACAAGGTCGATCTGGCCGACAAGGGCAAGCTGCTGCTGCATGCCGAGAAATTGACCGGCATGGTCGATTTCGCCGAGACCTTCTTCGTCAGCGCGGCGACCGGCGACGGCCTGCCCGAACTGAAGGCGCACCTCGCCAAGGCGATGCCCGAGGGCCCATGGCATTTCCCCGAGGATCAGGTATCCGACGCAAGCGAGCGCAGCCTCGCCTCCGAAGTGACGCGCGAGCAGCTCTATCTCCAGCTCCACGCCGAACTGCCTTATGCCTCGGCGATCGAGACCGAACAGTATAAGGAGCGCGAGGACGGCTCGGTCGAGATCCACCAGCAGATTTTGGTCGAGCGCCCGACGCAACGCGCGATCGTGCTCGGCAAGGGCGGCGCGCGCATCAAGGAAATCGGCGCGCGCGCGCGGGCGGAACTCAGCGAGATCATGGGCCGCCCGGTCCATCTCTATCTGCACGTAAAGGTGCGCCCCGGCTGGGACGACGAACGCGACGTCTATCGCGAAATGGGGCTGGACTGGGTGGAATGAGCAAGACCGTGAAGGCGGCGCTGGTCCAGGCCGCCCCTATCCCGCTGGCAATCGGCGACGGCATCACCGCCCTGCTCGATCACGTTGCCGATGCCGCCGATATCGGCGCACAGTTGGTCGCGTTCGGCGAGACGTTTCTCGGGGGCTATCCGATCTGGCTGGATGAAGCGCCCAATGCGGCCTTGTGGGATCATCGCGGGACACAGGCATTGCATGCGATCCTGCTCGACCAGGCGCTGCGCCCCGACGATCCGCGCCTGGAACCGCTGCAGCAATTGGTCGATGCAGCCAATATTCTCGTTTCCGTCGGCGCGCATGAACGGGTGCGCTCGAGCCTGACCAACACCCAATATCTCTTCCGCCCGGGCTTGCCGCCGCTGCTCCATCGCAAGCTGGTGCCGACGCATGGCGAACGCATGATCTGGGGCCGGGGCGACGGCTCGACGCTCGATGTGCATCAAGCACCGTGGGGCACCGTCGGATCGCTGATCTGCTGGGAGCATTGGATGCCACTTGCGCGGGCAGCGATGCACCATGCGGGCGAAGCCGTGCATGTCGCGGCGTGGCCGACGGTGCGCCCGATGTACCGCGTCGCCTCGCAGCATTATGCGTTTGAGGGGCGTTGCTTCGTGCTTGCGGCCGGGCTGGTTCAGCACCGGCGCGATTTGCTGGACGGGCTCGACCGGGTCGGCGGCGATGCAGATGCGCGCGACCTGATCCTCGGCATCGCCGATACCCAACTGCAATCGGGCGGGAGTTGCATCATCGCGCCCGACGGGACACTGCTTGCCGAAACCGGCGCGGATCCCGACCTGTTGATCGCCGAGCTGGATCTCGATGCAATCGGGCGCGGGCTGACCGCGCTCGATACCGATGGCCATTATGCCCGGCCCGACGTCTTCGAATTGCGGGTCGATCGTCGGCCCCGGCTGGGCGTGGCCGATGCCGAGGACGGATTCGCGCAGGGCTGAACGTTCAGGAAAGGCTCGTCAGCAGCGCATCGACCCAGGCTGGCACCAATTCTCCCGCGGGGCCGAGCCGGGTTTCGTGAAAATAGCCGCTGCCCGCCGACCGCTCCAGGTTCAGTTCCAGCGTCCGCGCGCCCGCATAGCGCGCACCCTGCACAAAACCGGCGGCGGGATACACCGCGCCCGACGTACCAATCGAAACGAACAGGTCAGCCTCCCCCAGCGCGCGCTCGATCCGGTCCATCGCATAGGGCATTTCCCCGAAGAATACGATGTCGGGACGCAGCGCCAGCCTCCCGCACGCGCCGCACGGTGCCCCGGGCGGCAGAGCCGTTACCCAGCGCACACGCGCGCCGCAGGCGGCACAAAGGGCCGATTGCAATTCGCCATGCATATGCACCAACCGCGCAGCGCCCGCGCGCTTATGCAAATCATCGACATTTTGCGTGACGATCAACAGTTCGCCACGCCACGCCGCATCGAGCCGCGCGAGCGCGACATGCGCCGCATTGGGGACAACAGCCGACAGCGCGGCGCGGCGTGCATCATAAAACCGATGGACCAAAGCCGGATCGGCGGCGAGCGCATGAGGCGTACATACATCCTCGACGCGGTGCCCCTCCCACAAGCCGCCAGGACCGCGAAACGTGGCAATTCCACTTTCGGCCGAAACACCGGCACCGGTCAGGATCACAAGGTTGTGCGCGTCGAACATTAGACCACGCATAACTTAATCCTCGTCCCCGTGCCACGTCCGGTACCGTCATTCGACAAGATCCGTCCGTCGCCTCGGACAACAGAAGCGACTGCACTTATATATAGTTAATATTTAAATAATTATTACAAAACGTTCTGCCGACACGATGCTCACTATTCCGACGCTCTACAATATAAAAAAATGAGCGATTGGATTTTAGAATGAACTTTCTTGCCCAAGTTAAAATCGGTAAACGATTGCTTATCATTGGCGCAGCATCACTGGCCGGTCTTTCGCTCGTATTGATCTTGTCGGTAAATCAGCTGAATTCGGCTTTGCGACAGGGCTTTAACGAGCGCACCAAGCAGACCCTTGAAGTGGCCTATAGCCAACTTCAGCGCTTCCAGGCCGAGGAAAAAGCCGGCCGGATGACGCACGATCAGGCTCAAGCCACTGCAAAAGAAGCGATCCGGACGATGCGCTTCGGCAAGGACAGCTATTTTTTCATCCTCGACACCAATTACAAGATGATCCTGCATCCGGTGAAGCCCGAGAAACAGGGCAAGATGGTCCGTGACGAAAAGGATGCCGACGGAAGAACGCACTATCAAACGATGGTCGAGGTCGCGACATCGCCTGCGGCTGCCGGCTTTGTCGATTATAATTTCAAGCTTCCCGATGGTTCGGGTTCAAAGCCGAAAATCTCGTATGTGCGCCTGTTCAAGCCGTGGGGCTGGGTGATTGCCACCGGCGTGTTCAACTCCGAGATCAACGAGGCCGTTTCCCGCTCGGCGTGGAACCTGGCGATCGTAGTGGTCCTGGTTCTTGCCGCGCTCGCCGCCGTAATCCTTACGATCAGCAATTCGATTACGGGACCGCTCAAGCATATCACCGCTCGCATGGGGAGCCTCGCCGACGGCGATACCCAGGCCGAAATCCCGGGCACGGAACGCGGTGACGAACTGGGCGGGATGGCGCGTGCGCTGCTCGTGTTCCGCGACAACGCCATTGCCAAGTCGTTTGCAGAAGCGGTCCAGGCCAAGTCGGACGCCGACCAAAAGGCGATCGTGTCGCTCCTTTCGGAGAAGCTGGAAGCTCTGTCCGAGGGCGACCTCACCAGCACGCTGCAGGACGGTGTTCCCGCCGACTATGTCGCGCTGAGCAACAACTTCAACACCGCGCTTTCCAACCTGCGCGATTTGATCGGCGTCCTCGCCGAGGGCTCGATGCGGATCGAAACCGGTTCGCATGAAATCGCGGCCGCCTCGGACGACCTCGCCCGGCGCACCGAGAGCAATGCTGCAAGCCTGGAACAGACGTCCGCAGCGCTTTCGCAAATGAACAGCCGCCTCCGCTCCAGCGCCGAAGCCGCAGACCGTACCGTCAATTCCGCGCAGCAAGCGATCGGCGTGGTCGGGTCGGGTCGATCGACCGCCGAACAAGCGACCGCCGCGATGATCCGCGTTTCCGATAGCGCGCGCGGCATCGACAGCGTCATCGAAGGTCTCGACAAGATCGCCTTCCAGACCCGCGTTCTCGCCATGAATGCGGCGGTGGAAGCTGGCCGGGCGGGTGAAGCCGGGCGCGGTTTTGCGGTGGTCGCCGATCTGGTTTCCGCACTGGCGATGCGCGCAGAGGAAGAGGCACGCCGCGCCCGCGAACAATTGACCGCGACGCAGACCGATATCGTTGTCGCAGTCGATGCCGTTAAGAATGTCGATAGCGTGCTGCAGCAGATCAGCGGCAGCGTCGAGCAAGTCCACGAGTTCGTCGAATCGATGGCGAACGACAACCGCGCTCAGTCGTCGACGATCAGCGAAATCGCCTCCGCCGTGAATGCGATGGACCACTCCACCCAACAGAATGCTGCCATGGTCGAACAAACCTCGGCCGCCGCGCGCAATCTGGCTGGTGAAGTTGCCACGCTCAGCCGCCAATCGGCCCGCTTCAATGTCGGCTCGACCTCGCCGACCAGTATGCCAAAGCCGGTGGCCATTGCAGCGCGCGCGCGGCCAAGTGGGAAAATCTCCCCGCCGCCGCTTGCCGCCCGCACACCGACCGCCGCCAACGCCGACTGGGCAAGCTTCTAACTCCCGAGCGGGGTGACCTGCGAAGGCCACCCCAAACACCGCTCCCTCCACGACACCACCGCTCCGCGCCCCGTTTGGGACGCCTGGCGGAGCCTTGCCAACAAGATCGAGGATCATCATGCGCATCTCCCGTTCCGGTTTCGCCATTGGCGTTTCGCTGCTTTCCCTTGTCACCGCGTCGGGCGCAGCCCACGCCGCACCGGATGCTTCGGCTTCGCCGAGCGCGCCCGCCGCCAGCCCGTCGCCAACCTCCGAAGCGAGCAGCACCAAGCCGACCGCCGTAGCCAGCGCCGCCAAGACAGCGCAGCAAGCCAATGTCGACCCCAACCGGCCAGTACCGCCCGCACAACGGTCGACCCCGCCGAGTGAAGCAACCGAGCAGCGCGCGCCCGCCAACCCGTCGGTGCGCACTTATCCGCGTCAGGCCGACGGCCATGGCATCATGCTGGGTGGCTATAACGCCTCGCGATGGGCCGAAGATTGGCGCGTGATGCGGGACCCTAAGAAGCGCAAGGATATCCTCGATCGCCTCAAATACATCCCGATCGACGACCAGGGCAAAATCTACATCACGCTGTCGGGCGAGGTGCGCTATCGCATCAACGACTATTCGGAGCCCAATCTGGTAAAATCGGGATATCGGCTGGAGGAGCAGACGCGTCTGGTCGGCGGTGCCGATGTCCATATCGGTCCCGTGCGTTTCTACGGCGAACTCGGCCATGGTGGGTTGAGCGGGTACAATTACGGCGTGGCACCGGCAAAATCGCGCGACGCCCTCATCGCCCAGCAATTCTTCGGGGAGATCAGCGGGACGATCGGCAATTTCGGCCTCGGCGTGCGCTATGGCCGTCAGGAATTTACCGATGGCCCCTCCAATCTGGTGTCGCAAAAGGACAACAACACCATCCATACCTCGGTGCAGGGTCTGCGCACCTGGGGTCAGACCGGTAACGTCCGCGCCGATTTCTTCGATTTCAAGCAAGTCACGCTCGGCACGCACGGGCTGAGCGACGACGTCGCCGATGACAAGACGCGCTTCTCGGGCGCGACCTTCGGCCTGGTGCTCGCCAATTCCAAGACCCGCAAGCTGTTCTTCGATCCGTTCGCCTGGCGCGAGCGCAACGATTCGCTGAAATGGGGTCGTGTCACCGGGCGCGAAGTGCGCAACTATTACGGCGCACGCTTGTGGGGCAGCCTCGATCAGTTGACCCTCGATTGGACGGTCGATCATCAAAGTGGCAGCTTTGCCGGGCGCGACATCAGCGCGTGGAACGCCTTCATCGCGCAGACCTATGTCATCAACCCCAAAAACTGGAAGCCAAAGGTCGGCATCCATTTCGACTTTGGCGAAGGCGGTGGCAGCTATGGCAGCGGTACGCTTCATGTCGCCAAGGCCCCGTTTGCGGGGACGATCGCCTATAGCTATCAGGGGGCGCTCAACTTCACCAACCTGTTCCAGGCGTCGCCCAACCTCACGGTCTCACCCTTTAAAAAGCTGGATCTGACGACCGAATATCAACACAGCTGGCGGGTCAGCCCGCACGACGCGATCTACCGCGGAGCGGGCACCCCTTATACCGGCAGCGAAACCCTTCCCGGTAATAATGTTGGCGACGCGATCCGCCTTCAGGCGACGTTGAAGGTTACGCGTCGGCTGTCGATCGTCGGGCGCTATGAATATTTCATTCCGGGCCCGATCCTTGACCAGCTCGGCTATGTCAATTCCCACTATCTGGCCAGTTGGATAAGCTACCGCTTCTGACCAACGGCCGGGCCCTTCGCTAGTCCCGCCGTTTCGACCAATTCCGGCATGGCGTCGGCGGCTCTGCTTCGGTAGAGCCGCCACGCAGCAAATCGGGAGACGTGCGATGACCGCGATCGGGATTATCGGCAGCGCGGGCCGAATGGGTCAGGCGCTTGCCGCCGCTGTGCCCGACCTGGGGGCGACCTTGGCTGGCGGAATCGACGCGGGCGGCGACCCCGTCGCACTGGCGCTCGCTGCCGACGTGCTGGTCGATTTTTCGACACCGGCGGCGCTGGAACGCACGCTTGCCGCCGCCCGGCAAGCGCGCACCCCGATCCTGATCGGTACCACCGGCCTTGCGCCTGCCCATCACGCGCTGATCGACGCCGCCGCTGCCGAAATCGCGGTGTTGCAAACGGGCAATGTCTCGCTCGGTGTCACCTTGCTCGCCAAATTGGTGCGCGAAGCGGCGTCGAGGCTGGGGCCCGATTGGGACATTGAAATCGCCGAGATGCACCATCGCCACAAGGTCGACGCCCCCTCTGGCACCGCCCTGCTGCTCGGCGACGCCGCCGCCGCCGGGCGCGGTATCACCCTTGCCGAAGCGCGCGTGGCGGACCGTGCCGGGCTGACCGGCGCTCGCTCCGAAGGGACGATCGGCTTTGCCAGCCTGCGCGGCGGATCGGTTGCGGGCGATCATCTGGTGATCTTTGCCGGCGAGGGCGAGCGGATTGAGATTGGGCACCGCGCCGAAAACAGAGCGATTTTCGCGCGCGGTGCCATCACCGCCGCGCTGTGGCTCGCCGAGCAAGGCGCCGGACGCTACAGCATGGACCAGGTGCTGGGGGTTTGAAAAAAGCCGACGTCGTCGAATTTTATGCCCGGCTGGCGGCGGACAATCCCCATCCGGAAACCGAGCTGGAGGCCGGCAACCCTTTCCAGTTGGTCGTCGCGGTCGCGCTGTCGGCACAGGCGACCGATATCGGCGTCAACAAGGCCACCAGGCGGCTGTTCGAACAGGTGAAGACGCCCGCGCAAATGGTTGCGCTTGGCGAGGACGGGCTGAAGGAGCACATCAAGACGATCGGCCTGTTCAACACCAAGGCCAAGAATGTGATCGCCTTGTCGCAGCGCCTGATCGATGTTTACGGTGGCGAGGTGCCCGCCGATCGCGACGCGCTGGAAACGCTGCCCGGTGTCGGGCGCAAGACCGCCAATGTCGTGATGAACGTCGCCTTCGGGGCCGAGACGTTCGCGGTCGACACGCATATCTTCCGCGTCGGAAACCGTACCGGTCTGGCGCGCGGCAAAACGCCGCTGGCGGTCGAACTGAAGCTCGACAAGGCGACCCCGCAACCGTTTCGGCTGCACGCGCATCACTGGCTGATCCTGCACGGCCGATATGTCTGCAAGGCCCGCACCCCCGAATGCTGGCGGTGCGTCGTCCGCGACCTGTGCGCGTACAAGCCCAAGACGACAGCACCAAAGCGTGGCGCGACAGAAGCGACGTGACACGCATATGATGGCGCTGTGCCGGTCATGCCAGACCGCAGGTAGGGACTGGCGCAGCGCGATTGGCTTTGCTAGGCGAAGGATCAGGCACCCGTAGCTCAGCTGGATAGAGCGCTGCCCTCCGAAGGCAGAGGCCACTGGTTCGAATCCAGTCGGGTGCACCATAAAATCAATGATTTAGCTGAATGTCGCAGTGGCCGTACGGGAAACGTACGGAAACATCATCGGACGGAATGCGACTAATGAACGCGCGCCGGGACGATTCTTCGTGCGCAGCCCAGTGCAACGCACGCGCGGCCTGCCCCCTACCGATCGAATACGAATTCGCGAGGGAGCTTAGATTTCGCCCTATCTATACAGCTTCACGTCAGAATTTTGCCAATGGTTGCCGACGCCCCCCACATTCCTCCCCAAACTTTGGGCGATATTTAATGGAGCGTCACGACAGGATTTGCGATTGCTATGGCGCGAAACAACCGAACGAGCGGCGGGTTGCGAGACGGGGTGGGCGACCCGAACAGCCGATGTCGGGCCGATAGCGATCCCGCGGTTGACCTCGCTGAACGCAAGAGTGTGCGGTAGCACCGCACACTCTTGGCACCGCGCCATGCTGGACTTCCGTGTATCGGCCCGGCCATGCGATGGCCGCAAACGCCCAGCCCAAAACGATACCCGGCATCACCGGTCTCGGCCCATTTCATCAGGGCAACGATGCCGCCTGATTGGAAGACTTCCTGTGCGGCGTTTTCGCGCAGGCGAGAGATACGCTCGTCGCGGGCGCGATAATCGAGCGCCTCTTCCTCGATTTCGTCAGCCGACTCATCGACCCATGACTTGCTAAATCGCCACGCGCTTCATTGCACCAACCCGCCCTCCAGACCGGGGCGGGTCCTATGGCGCGAGGGGGAGATCCATAGTGAAGACGTTATGAGCGCCCTCCCGCTGATACGAGGCGGTCCCACCGTGCCGCAAGCTCGCGACGTGAACCAGCGCGAGGCCAAGCCCGATCCTGTCGCCCCGGCCGCCGAACCGCGCGAACGGATCGGCCCGGCGATCGTCAGGCAGTTCGGGCCCGGCACTGGTAACAAAGAACCGCACTTTTTCATCCAGCATGCGGACGCCGTAATGAACCGTCGCTCCTTCAGGAGCAAATCGCACAGCGTTATCGAGCAGATTGTGGATCGCGCGCATCAGGAGGCCATGATCGCCATCAATCCAGACGCCGTTCTCCTGCAGATCGCTCTCATCGCGCAACGTCAGACGGCGCCGCTTCGCCCGTGCCCACGACATATCCGCCGCCTCTGCCGCCACGTCAGCAAGATCGACCGGTTCGCGCCGCAGCAACGCAGTGCGCGCCCGGGCAAGGCGCACGAAATCGTCCGCCATCGCCAGGCCGCGCTGCGCATGGCGGCGTAGCCAGTCCACCCGGAGGGTTTCACCGCGCGATTGATCAAGCAAGGTCAATATCTCCGCATAGGGAGACCGGATGTCATGGCCCAGTAAATGCAGCGTGTCCTCGCGCTCCCGCTCCATCGTACGCAGGGCCGTGACATCGGTGAGCCGGACGATCCTTTCACCCCCTCCAAGCTTGACCTCCGCCAAGACGAAAGCGCGGTCGGCCTGCGTAACCACCTGACCCGTATCAGCGTCCAATTGCCTAAGCGTACGGCGTAAATCGGCAAAGGACTGCCCGATGCACGCCATGCCGAAGATCTGGGTCGCCGCTGGATTGGCCGATCGAATGATGTCGTCGGGTGCCACGACGCATATCGCATCAGGAAGATGGTCGACCAGCCGCGCAACGAAACGTTCGAGCCGAATCAGTTCTGTTTGCAGCAAGGCTGCACGAAGCCCCATGAGCATCAGCCCGGCTCCTGCGGCCAGCGCTGCCGCTTGGGTTCCGATAGCGATAGCGACGAACATCGATGCAGCGCAGAACGCGGTCGGCATCAGCATGCCGATCAATCTGGAGTGTCGTATCCGGCATTGCCCCTCCCCAGCGGCCGCGTCGGCGAACAGAAACAGGAAAAACGGGATGGCAAACGTAACGTTGACGACATGACCGGGAGGTGGTGGATTCGGCCCCCTAAACACCCATCCGTTCATTAGGGTAGAGTCGAGCCAGTAGCTCGTCAGAAGCGCTGCCAATGCTATCGCGAACCTTCGATGCACAGGATCGGGTTGCGCCGCGATTGCGAAAATCGACAGCACCGCGGCGCCCATGTTGATAATCGCGTGGTATCGCGAGGTCAGCTTGTCCCAGGCAGGATCGGCAGCATGCTGGTGCGGAAATATCGAGGGATAGAGGAGGTAAAAAAGCAGGCCCGCCAGCAGCAGGGCCTGTGCTCCATCGATCAAACGATAAGGCCGCGTCGCGTCGTGTTCCTGGCCGCGGGCGAGGATTAGCAAATACGGTATCAGCCGAAGCATAAAGAACAGTTCGTCGAAATAAACCCGCGCGCCATCAGGGTAATGCGCCTGCAACCACGTTATCGCCCAATAGGCCATGTCCCAGAGCACCAGCGCGAGACAGAGCATCACCCAATGCCAGCGAATTTCCGTGCCCGATCGGCACGCACGCGTGAGGCAAAATGCGACCATCACGCCAAGCACCAAGGTCACACCGAGCGCGGTGGTCCAGACATGGCCGACATAGCGGAGCGCCAGGAACGCATGACAGGTCGTCGCGCAAAGCAGCACAACGCACCACTTTCGATTGTCGCTATCCGGTGTCGAGGCGATCACAGCGCGTCCGCTACATCGTCCTGCGCGGCCGAGACATAGGTGTCGAGGCGATAGCCATAACCGAACACCGTCTGCAAACGGTAGCCGTTCTCCGATCGCAACTGAAGCTTCGCGCGCAACCGGGACACATGCATATCGAGCGTGCGCGTCGATAGCCCGGCTGCACTTTTCCAGACGCATTCCAACAAATAGGCGCGCGACAACGGACGGTCTCGCCGCTGGAAAAAATGGAGGGCGAGCGCATATTCCTTGGGCGTCAATTCAATCGCGCGTCCGTCGAACAGAACATGCTCGCCCTGCAAGTCAAAGCTGTAGCGGCCGAACACTTCAGGCTCGTTGTCACCATCGCGGCGCAACGTGCGCCGCAGGATCGCGTCGATCCGAGCCGCCACGACCTTTGCCGTCTCCGGCTTTACAATTTAGTCGTCCGCCCCTGCCTCCAAAGCGGCGACGATATCGTCGCGATCATGCCGAGCCGTAAGCATCAACATGGCCGGCGGCACGGCAATGTTCGCGCGCGCCCAACGAACAATCTCCAGCCCCCCGATATCCGGCAGGTTCCAATCGATGACGAGCAAATCGAACGTGTCACGCGGCAGCGTGCCGATCAAATCTCGCCCTCTGCGGAAGGGAACGCAGACATGCCCCCTTTCGGTCAGCACGCTCCGGATGAACGCCAGAGCCGTCTCGTCATCATCGATTACACCGACCCGCATCATTATCCTGTCCGGTTAACGATCCCTAACACCCGATCGCGGCCGTAATCCACTATCCCCTGGCTTGGTTACATCTATTTACAACACCGGCGCTCGATCCCGACGGCGTTACATTCCGTTACACCATGTCAGCGGTTTCGCAGTGGACGGGTTCTACATCGCCTGATGCAGATGTCGGATCCCACAGGTAGACCGCTATGAAAATCAAAGTCCCCACCTCCGCTGTTGAGATCGGCATGTTCGTTGATTCGATGGAAGGATCGTGGTGGCTCAACCCGTTCTGGAAGAGCAGTTTCCTCATCGCCTCTCAAAAGGACTTGAAACGACTGACATCGAGCAACATCGCATGGGTCGTGATCGACGATAGTCGCGGTGTCGGTTTTAAAAAGGCACCGCGCACGGTTGCGGCGATCCCGCCGGAGCCCAGGCGGGCCCGAATGCCGACCGTCCACGTTCCGCCGCCCCCTACTCCCACACCATCAGCGAGACGTCCTGACTTCGAGACACAGCGCGTTGCCGCGATCATCGACCGATCGAAGCGTGAGGTAATTCGTCTGTTTACCGACGCGCGGATGGGCAAGGCGCTCGAACGGCGGGCGATGACGGCAGTGGTCGACGATATCTGTGATTCGGTCGGCGACGATCCGACCGCTGTCCTGAAAGTGACGCGCCTCAAAAAGAAGAACGAATACACCTATCTGCACTGCGTAGCGGTTTCCGCATTGATGATCGCGCTGGGTCGGCACTTGAAGCTCGGGGAAGACACCGTGCGCGAACTGGGCCTCGCCGGCTTGCTTCACGACATCGGAAAGATGACAATCCCAACCGACCTGCTCGAGAAACCCGGCCGACTGACTGCGGCCGAATTCGAGATTGTCCGGGCGCATCCGGAGAATGGATATGCGATGCTGATGGAGGACAATATGTCCTCCATCGTCCACGACGTCATTCTGCATCATCACGAAAAGCTCGACGGCAGCGGCTACCCGCACCGCCTGTCCGGTGACTCAATCACCTTGCATGCCCGGATCGGCGCGATCTGTGACGTCTATGACGCGGTGACCTCCAAGCGGTCCTATAAGCGCCAATGGACCCCGTCCGAGGCGCTGACCCAGATGCGGTCCTGGACGGGACATTTCGATCCCGAGATCCTCGACGCCTTCATGCGCTGCATCAGCATCTATCCGATAGGTCTTCTCGTTCGGCTGCGCAGCAATCGCCTCGCCGTCATTCTGACCGAGAATGTGACCCGCCCGACGGAAGCCATCGCGCGCGCCTTTTACCTGCCGCGTGAATTGCAATTCATCGAGCCAGCTGACGTTCGGCTTTCGTCGGGTCTGAAGGGGGATGCCGTCGTCGAGATCGAGGATCCGGAACGTTGGTTCCCCGGCGAGTGGGAGGGGGTCCGCGACGCTGTGCTGTCAGGACAGCAGCCGACCTTCGCCACCCTTGGCGACCTTTCCGCCGCCACGGTGGCATCATGACCACGCAGGCCGAACGGAATGCCGTGGCAACGGGCACGCTCCGCACGCGCCCTGCCCCGCAGTGCGCACCGCCGTCGCGCCCGAAAATCCTCTCCCGGCTGCTGCGAGGATGGTCTAGCGAGGTCCCGGTCGCGGCGGACGCGCAACCCTCTCATAAACGCAAACTCTATGACGAGATCGGTCACTTCCTCTTCGCCCATAACCTAGATTTGACGCCGCTAAACTTTGGATGCGCGCATGATTACGTCGTTGGTGGCGATCGACGTTTGGTTAAGGACGTCGATACGGCGCTCGATCAGCAAAGCGTTTCCAACGGCTGGATCGAGGACTATGTCGCCGGGCGACAGCGCCATTCGCTTGCACCAGAGATGCTGGTCACCATGGCTGCCCAGGCAGAGGGTGAGCTCAATCGCTGCCTTGTGATCATGAAGGCGTCTGCGGACCGCGCCAACGACTATAGCGAATCGCTGAGCGCGCCGCAGCCGGCGGTGACGGCGGAGGACATGATCGAACGCCTTGCGGGTTTGACCCGCGAAATGATTGGCCAGACGCGTCTCGCCGAGGCCGAGATGCGCGCCAGCTATAGCAAGGTCAGCCAATTGCAAACGTCGCTCCGCGCAGCCCGCAAGGCATCGGAGACAGACCCCTTGACCGGCCTTCCCAACCGGCGCGGTCTGGAACGGCGCTTCGGCGAGTTGTGCGCGACCCATGCACAGCGTCCAATGGCGATTGCGCTGTGCGATGTCGATCATTTCAAAGCAGTCAATGACCGGTTTGGACATGAGACAGGCGACCGCGTCCTAAAAACGATCGCCGGTGAGCTCCGCTCGGTAAAAAATCGCGGGGGATATGTCGTACGGCTAGGCGGCGAAGAGTTCGCCGTATTGCTGCCCGATCATGCACTTGAACGCGCAGGGGCGGAAGTGGACCGTGTCCGCGAACGGCTGGGCGCACGCAATCTGATCGACAGCGTCACCGAGCGGCCGATCGGCTCCATCACCTTCTCAGCCGGCATCGCAATGGTCGATGGTCAGCAGGGACTGAGGCGCGCCTTGCGACTGGCGGACGCGGCGCTCTACGCGGCCAAGCATGCCGGCCGAAACCGCATCTATGCTGCGTTCGGTGACGGACAAATGGCACCGATGCACAACGATATGCGGTGATCGACCGCCCTGCGATCGGGATAGCACAGTAGAGGGGTTCTCTCGCAACGCCCGTTCCATCATTTATCGGCTCAGCACGCCGACCACATCATCCGCTGGTGAAAATCTAGCGGGGGGTCGATGTCGCGAAAACCGAGCTTGAGATAGAGTGCGCGTGCCCGAAGGTTGGTATGGGCCACGTGCAAATCGAATCCCTTGCTGCCCGCCGAAACAAGCGCGGCCTTGGTCCAGTTGATCAACGCCACGCCGAAACCGCGTCGGCCGGGCAGAAACCCCATATCCAGCGCGCGCCACATGCTGCCGTGCCGGTCGAGATAATAGCGCCCGATCGGCACCACCGTCTCGCCCTGCGCGCGCTCTACGATCCAATAATCGGCGCGAGGAAACTGTTTGAGGAAATGGCGGTGCTGCAGGTCGAACTGTTCGCGGATGATCCGCTCACGGGCCTCTGCGCCCCATGGTGCCAGCACGAAATCGGGCGCGGTGAGGGCGCGGTGCAGCGCACGGAGAAAACCGAGATCGTCTCGTCCCGCCGCCCGGAGCCGCACCCCGGCAGCCTGGAGCGTAGCCGAGAGTTGGGGCGGCGCGGCACGCGGAAGGGGAAAGCGCGGCAAAGGGCGATCGACCGGCGTCTGAGCGGTTGCGCCCATGCTGGCAAGCTTTACCATTGACCAATGAATCGCAACGCCGCCGAAGCGGTACATTGGGGGATGACTATGAAACTGCCGACGCCGGAAGATTTCGAACCGTGGGTGGGCAAAGTCGTGCGCGTGTTGACCGTGCCCGAGCCGGTCGAGGTCCGGCTGCTACGGCTCCATCGCAAGGCCCATTTGGTCAACGAATTTCGCGAACCTTTCACACTCATCTTCGAATCGCCCGAAACCGTCTATCTGCTCGATGAAACCTATGAATTCGATTGTGGCAATGGTGGCCCCTACCCCATCGCCATAAGCCAGCTACAGCCGAGGCCCGGTCAGCCCCGGCTGTATCAGGCGACCTTTTGTTAGGGGTGCGGCGGCCAGATGCCGACTGTCGCGATCATGGTGAAAACCGCGATTACCGGCTGGATATTGGGCACTGGGGTGGTCCCACCCGCCAAACCGATGGTGACTGATCCCTGCGGCGTGAAGGGACCCCCAGTAACCGTAAGGCCGCCGAGATTGACGGCAGTCGTGCCTGAGCCTGCTGGCGCATAGACTTTCACCGTGCTGGGCCCGCTGGCGGGGAAGCCGTTGGCAAGCTGGCTTCCGGTGCTCGCAGCGTTCGTGACTTGCGTCGTTGTAGCCGCAGTCAGCGCAGACAGGCTGCCCGAGGCGGACGTCATCCCTGGCAAACCCTGGAACGTCGCCTGGTGGTTGTGCAGCGGCATGTTGCTTTGGGTCAGCTGGTTGGCTTCGGTTCCGCTCTTTGCCCCCAGGGCATAGTTGGACAAGCCAGGCCCCTGGCCCGTGCCCACCAGCACACGACCGCGCGCATCGGGAATGCCAAACGTGCTTACGCCGTCACCACCGAAATTCGTACCGAGCAACGCAAACAGCGCCTGGTTTTGCGAAAGCGGTATAGTCTGCCCACTACACTGCAACCATCCGTCCGGAGCGTAGCTGAAGCCGACCTGGATGATCTGGCCGATAAAAGGGTCGGACATACTGATTCTCCTTGATTTGTTAAGAGTATACAGGACAAGAAACAAAGGTATGCGACGCTGTTTGAAGCCGCGCGATACACTGCGGCGCGCAATAATGCTGCCAATTAGCCTGCGGGGGCAAGAGCAATAGACCTTGATACGAAATTTTGTGCGCAATTTGCGTATTTTGTGCGGTGCACCATGAAATGATGTGCTCGCACGATTTTTAATATTAAAGAAATGTGGCACTTTAGCGAGCGCTGCCGCGTGCCCGACCCACGATTTTCCAACTTTTCTTAGAGTTAGCCGGGCTCGTTTGGCAATGTTGCGAAAATTCTATCCGCGTCAGGCCAACAACGCTGCGCATCCGCCGCCGCAGCGCAACACAAGCCGCCGCGCGATCGTCAAAAATGCCGGCTTGCAGTCAGCCCGATAGAGCGGGGCTGGCCGATAGTGCCAAAATACGCACCATAAATTGTGGCCCCGCCCAACGGATAGCTTTCGAGATACCGGATATCGGCGAGATTTTTGATCCACAGTTGGAGAGAAGTGCCGGATCGATCGTCCGTAAAGCCAAGCTGCGCATTGGCGATCCCGACATTCCCCAATCGGGAATAGCGGCTGTTGTCGATATTCCCGTAATAATGGGAGCGATACCCATAGTCGAAGCCGACCGACACCGTCCCGCTGGCCGCGATCTGGCGGGTATAGCGCGCCGACCCGTTCAGGATCCACCGCGGCGCATCCGCCAGCGGGCCGCCGCTCAAATCACAGCTGGCAGACCCGAGCGTCTCGGGCGGGCAGGGCGCGGTAGGATAGCTGTCATAGTGCGCATCATCATAGGCGGCGGTCATGGCCATTTCGAACCGCGATGAGGCCCGCCACCGCGCCTCCATTTCCACGCCGCGCGTCGAAACGCGCCCGACATTCGCCAGGATCGCCCCGAACAAGCGGTTGAGCGTCGCCTGATAGGCACCAATCCGCGTATAGAAGAGGGCAAGGTCGAAATGGACATGCCCGCCCAACGCGCTCGATTTCAGGCCAAGCTCGAAGCTGTCGGCATGTTCCGGCCGCACGATTTGATCATCCGTCGCCGTCGCGACGATGGGATTGATTCCGCCGGCCTTGGCCCCGCGCGCATAGCTCGCGTAGAGATGAAGATCGCGGGATCGGGCATAGGTCAACGCGAGCGTTCCCGACGGGTCGACCTCCTCGACCGCGAGCGCCTGATGATAGCTCGACTGGGCGGCATTGGCCGGACGGTCGATCACGCCCGACTTGCGTTCATATGTACCACGCGCGCCGATCGTGAGCGCGAGCCTCGGGTGAAAATGCCAGGTGCCCTGCGCAAACACAGCTACACTTTGCGAATTCAAGTCGGCTTCGGTCGAACTCGTCACACCATTGAAGGCGACCAAGGATGGCGGCGGCACGGCCGTATTGCCCAGGAAATTCGCCGCTTTGGCACCAAAAGCGAGACGAAGCGCCGATTGTAGCGATTGCCGGAAGTAATAGAGCCCGGCCGTCGCATCGATCCTGCCGCCGCCGGGATTGGCGATGCGAACCTCCTGGCTGAATTGCCAGTCGTCGGTCGGCACGGACGCGTTCGTGTAGGCCTCGGCGCTCGACAGATCGCCGTCGAAACCCGCCCGATAGCGCCATGCGCGATAGCCCGTCACCGACGTGATCTCCGCCGCCCCCAGGTCATAGACAAGATTGGCGGTGAGCCCGCCCTGGCGAACGCGCAGAAATGTTGGAGCGTTTGCCGTGGTGCGATAACCGGGGCCGCCCAGCACCGCATTACCGCCTGCAGCCGCAACCCGCGCACTGTAGGTCGCCGATGGAGGGCCCAAGGACCCTGCGACCAGCGTGCAGCAACTGTCGCGCTCATCGTGATATTCCGCAATCAACCGCAAGCGCAGGCGCGCGTCCGGCTCGATCAAAAACTGAAGACGGGCGCCCGTGCGATCGGTGCCGTTCAGTCGGCCTCCGCCGTCGAGCCGGTCGATCCACCCGCCCTGCCCGGTGTGATAGACCGACAGGCGCGCTGCCAGCACATCGTCGACCAGGCCCGTCGAGACGGACCCGCGGAACCGCACAAGGCCGTTGGTACCGACCGAGGTTTCGACGCTTCCCTCCGGCACAAAGGTCGGGGCCCTGGAAGTGATTACGATCGCGCCTGCCGTGGTGTTCTTTCCAAAGACCGTGCCCTGTGGGCCGCGCAGAATCTCGACCGCGTCGATGTCCGACAAATCATAGACCGCCATTCCGGGACGACCAAGATACACGCCATCGACGAAAATCCCGACGGCGGGTTCGAGCCCGTCGCTCGCCGGATTGCGACCGATACCGCGGATCGAAACGTAGTTTCCGCGCGGATTAAAATAGCTGATATTCAGGCTGGGCGCGAGTTGTTTGAGATCCTCGATCTGGTGAAGCCCGCGTCGATCGAGTGTCGCTCCGGTGACTTTCGTAACTGCGATCGGGACGTCATCGGCCTTCTCGTCGCGCTTTCGCGCCGTCACGACGATGTCGTCTTGCCGATCCATCGCCCCGGCCCCGGTTGCAGCCAAGATCGCAAGCAGGTGCCACGCCACCACCAGCAGCACCCTCTGCGTCTTTACGCTACCCGCCATTTGCCCTGAGTCCCGCCCCCGCGCCGAGCCTTATACGGGCTGTCCCGGGCGTACGAAAGGGACGCACAGCGCCGGTGTGGGCCACCACATACACCGCAGCCCGTTACAAATCGATTGACGGTCACCATCTTTATGTTAGTGTTACTAACATGGAGTTGGCATCACTGACCTGACGATTCGTTTGACACGCCCGAGGTAGTGCGGCCGCACATGAGAGCGGAGGCTGAGACATGTTCGACGAGGTAAGCGCGCGCGACGATGCAGACACCCCCGCCGCCACCGGCGAGCAGTCGAACCAAGGCGACATCGACTCCCTCGGACTGTTGCTGCTTCGCATTCGTCACGGAGATCAGCGCGCCTTCAAACGGGTCTACGACACCACCGCGCCGCGCCTTTTGGCGAAGGCATTGTCGATCCTTTCGAACCGTGACGCGGCTGAAGACGTGCTGCAGGAGACCTATGTCCGTATCTGGCGCAACATCGCCCAGTTCGATCCCGCACGCGGCACCGCCGCGACGTGGATCATGCGTGTGCTCCGCAATGCAGCGATCGACCGGCTTCGGCACGATCGGACGATTGCACGCTACCAAACCACGACCGACACCATGCCCGACCTGCCCATCGCGCCGGAACCGGTCACCGACCGCATCGATCTTGACCGCGCGCTCGCCCGGATCTCGCCCGAACAGCGCCTGTCCATCTGCCGCGTCGTCGTCCATGGCTGGACGCACGATGAAGTCGGCAAGCTGGACGGCGTTCCTACGCCAACCGCCAAGGCCCGCGTACAACGCGGCCTACGCCGTCTGCACGCCGCTTTGGCCGATACTGACCCTGACGCAAGGGTGGCAAGACAGGCGGAAAAGGCATTAGCATGATCGAGCAGCGCCGTTGGATGATCGGTGCTTGCGTTGGTGACACTTGCAGGTTTGGTAGAGAATGACGAACGACGCCTCCAAGGCACCGTATCAGAGCCCGCTCCGCGCGCGCCTCAAAGAGCAGACATCGCTCATCATCCTCGATGCGGTCGAGTCTATCATCCGCAATGCCGATCTCGCCGCGGTCAGCATCGCGGAGGTCGCCCGCGTCGCCGAAGTTACCGAACAGACCGTCTACCGGCACTATCGCACCCGCGACGAACTGATCCGCGCGTTCATCAAATGGCATCTGGAACGTGCGGTCGGGGGGCCGGACATTCAGCTTCCGCGAACGATCGACGAACTGCTTATATGGTTGGAAAGTCGTTATCGGGCCTGGGAACGGGATGGACAGGTGGTCAGCGAGACCTACCTCTCGGCAATCGGACGGGAATTGCGCAAACCTTTGTATGAGCTGGGATATCAGAACCTGAACCGGATGCTTGGCAACGAACATCCCGAACTGAGCGACGCAATGCGCAATTATGTCGCATCGGCCATGCTCACGCTGATGAGCACCGAGAATTTCGTCTTCCTTCGCCACAACCTTGGATACGACGCGCGCGCCGTGCATGTCAGCGTGGTCAACGCGATCAATGCCATCCGGCGTGGCCTCCAACCCGATCTGTCGGCCGACTATATTTGAAAAAGGGTGTCGGTCACCCGTTTGCGGAGCTGGTGAGACGTGCCTGGATTGCGGTCCAAACGTCGGACGTCGGCATCTCGGATGCGCTCTCCTCCTGCCCCGCCCCGGGGGAGGAAACGAAGGAATCAAGCAATTCGCGGTAGCGATCGACAAGATCGCGAAACACACCGTCGTTGGTTACCCGATCTCTTGCCTGCTCCAGCAAAGGAGTGCGCAAAATTCCCAACACAAAATCCAACGCAAACGCCTGTTCAAATGACAGATTCTGGAAGTTATTTGTCGATATACGTGTAATTTGACGAGGCACTTTTTGCTTTTTCATCCGGCCACACGCCATCTATTTTAGTAGTTTTCAACAAAATTCAAGCTCATTTCCGAAAATGACTTCCGCGCAAGCGGTCGTATCATACGTTCGAGCGCGTGCCGAAAATACGGGGAGCACCGCTCCCCGTATTCCGGATGAACGCACACACCGCCGGAAGCGCCCGTATCGGGGGAAGCGATCGCTCCCGCCTGTGTGTGCCCCGATCACGAATGCCGATCCCTGGGGTTGGGCGGGTCGGCACCGTCATGCCGACGTGGCTGACGCTTTTCCTACGGAATCCGAAGGGGTTTTGGACGCATGCTCGCGAAAATTTCGTGACCGCCGCCGACATGTGCCCAAAAAAATCTGAGGCCTGTGCATCCGCGATCAATGCACGGCCGTAATGAGAGCATCGGCGGGCAGATTTCTAAGATCCTGCTTTCTCCGGTCGCACAGATGACTTGTGCGTTCATCTGTATCTTCAGAATTATTGCCCATCTATTTTACAATATTGCAACAATGAAGGACATATCCATGAAAAAGACCATCTTTGCTTCGATCCTGCTCGCCACCGCAAGCGTTGCCGGCGTCGCTACTGCTGCAATGGCGATGCCTGCGCCGGTTACCGTTGGTGGTGCGCCAATGTATGCCAATAAGAACATCATCCAGAATGCGGTGAATTCGAAGGATCACACCACGCTCGTCGCCGCAGTGAAGGCCGCCGGTCTGGTCGAAACGCTGTCGGGCCCCGGTCCGTTCACGGTGTTCGCGCCCACCAACGCCGCCTTCGCCAAGCTGCCCGCCGCCACCGTTCCGACGCTGCTGAAGCCCGAAAACAAGGGCCAGCTCACCTCGGTCCTCACCTATCACGTGCTGCCGGGCAAGCTGTCGGCCACCGCGCTGCGCGCGAAGATCAAGGCCGGCAATGGCCGCGCAATGTTCAAGACGGTCCAGGGTGAGGAACTGACCTTCACCATGGCGGGCCGCCGTCTCCAGATCACCGATTCCAAGGGTGGCACATCGACGATCACGATCGCCGACGTCAACCAGAGCAATGGGGTGATCCACGTCGTCGACGCAGTGCTACTCCCGTAAGGCATTGCTCCGACCTGGGGGGAGGCCAACCTCCTGCGCTTCCCCCCAGTTTTCTTCATTCGATGGCGCAGGATCCTGACATGACAGCGCGCAGCCTCGCCAGACCACGCCGTGGGACCATCCACCCGCTGATCGTGCGACTGTGTCACTGGATCAACGCGGTGGCGATGATCGTGATGATCCTGAGCGGCTGGGCGATCCACAATGCGGACCCAATCGCGCCGTTCCTCTTCCCCGACCGTATCACGCTCGGCGGCGGTTTGATCGGCGGGTTGCAATGGCATTTCGCGGCGATGTGGCTGCTGTTCGTCAACGGTATCCTGTATCTGGCCTATGGTTTTGCCAGCGGCAGGTTCGCGCGCAAACTCCGCCCGATCAGCCTGCGCGATGCCGTCGTCGATGGCCTCGCCGCGCTGCGCGGTCGCCTCGGCCATGCCGATCTGTCGGTCTATAACGGCGTGCAACGCCTGCTTTATGCCGGTGTGATTGCGCTTGGCGTGCTGGTGGTGGCGAGCGGCCTGTCGATCTGGAAACCAGTCCAGTTCGGCTGGCTGACCTGGCTGTTCGGCGATTTCGATGTCGCCCGCATCGTCCATTTCGCGGCGATGAGCGGCATCGTCCTCTTCTTGCTTGTCCATGTTGCGATGTCGCTGCTGGTGCCGCGCAGCCTGCTCGCGATGATCCGGGGGGCGTAAGCCATGAACGACGAAACCCGCTATATCCTGAGCGACGCCGCGCGCGGCCTCGACGTGCCGACGCGGCGGCTGTTCCTGCGCAACGCGCTGGGGCTTGGCACGCTTGCGATGCTGAGCGGCTGCGACGTGGTCGACGGCCTGAGCGCCGAGCGCGTGCTCGGATCGATGTCGGATTTCAACGACCGTGCACAGGCATGGTTGTTCAACCCCAACACGCTCGCGCGCGAATATCCGGCGCGGATGATCACCCGTCCGTTTCCGTTCAATTCCTTCTACACGCCCAATTCACCCGATCTGGCCCCGCGGATCGACCCGCGCGAGTTCGTGCTCAACGTCACCGGGCTGGTCGAGCGCAAGGACGATTGGACGCTGCGCCAACTCTACGCGTTGCCGCGCTTCACCCAGATTACCCGCCACGTCTGCATCGAAGGCTGGAGCGCGATCGGCAAATGGACCGGGGTGCGCTTTTCCGATTTTCTGGCGCGGGTCGGGGCGGATCGGCACGCGAAATACGTCACCTTCCGCTGCGACGACAATTACACCACCTCGATCGACATGGCGACCGCGCTCCATCCGCAAACCCAGCTCTGCTTCTGGATGAATGACGCGGTGTTGCCCCGCCAGCACGGCTTCCCGATGAAGTTGCGCGTGCCGACGAAGCTTGGCTTCAAGAACCCCAAGCACATTGGCGAGATCGCGATCGGCAATGACTATACCGGCGGCTATTGGGAGACGTACGGCTATAACTGGTTCAGCGGGCTCTGAGCCAAAGCCCGCGATCAGGCCGGGCGCACGACCAGAATGTGGAACGTACCCGGCAGCATGGCGGGGCGACCGCCAGCGGCAGGCGCTGGCCCGACCTTCGCGCTGGGCAAATAGAGCGTGCCGGTTTTGGGATCGAGCGCGCCGGTTCGGGCACCCACTTCGGTCTTGACCGTGCCGACATGCGTCACGGCGGCACCCGCCAGCGAGAGAATATCGAGCACGCCATCCTTGCCGCACGGAACGAACGCCAAATGCCGCGCTTCATCCAGGATGACCGCGTCTGGCCCCGCGCCGATCGCGATCAAGCTCGTCAGCGTGCGGGTCGCGACATCGACGACCGCCGCTTTGCCATTGGCGCACGCCGCGATGAGGCGGTTGTGGGGCTTGTCATAAGCGAGGCCGGTCGGCGCGTCGCAGCCGGGCAGCGGAATCGGTGAACCTGCTACCCCCCGTGCGACATCCACCGTCTCGATTTCGTTGGCGTCCTCATTGTTGATGAACAGCGTCCCGTCTGCGGAGAATGCCGCATATTCCAGCGCCGGTTTGACGGCGATGGTCTTGGTCAGCTTGGCCGTGGCGAGATCGATCACCGACACGGTGCCGCTGGTCGCGTTCATCACATACGCGTGGGTCTTCGTGGGATCGAGGATTGCAGCGTCGGGCTTCTTGCCGACGGCGATGGTGGCGGTCTCGGAGCCGGAGACGGGGTCCAGCAAGCGCACGGTGCCATCGGTCCCGCTGGACACCAGCAGCGCGCCGCCCGGCAGCGGTAGGGCCGCATGGCCGCGCTGAACGTTTCCGATCGACGAAACCTTGCCCGTCGCGAGATCGACCACGGTAACGTTGTTGCCCCGCGCGATGTAGAGATGGGTGCCTTCATCGTCCGTCCGCGCATAATCCCAGGGACCATCTGGGCCGGCGATCGCGGTGGCGACCACGTAGCGCGGCGCGGCGGCCGCGCCTCCCGCCAGCGGCAAGGCAAGGGCAACGAACGCGGCAAGAAGCGATTGAGGACGCATGGCGGTCTCCACGATAAAGCGAGGCCGCCCTTCTGACGGCATCTCCTGCGCACGTCACGTTAGCGTTTCCTAATGCGGCATTTTGCAGCAAAACGGCGATGACCCGCGCGGCATTAGGCCAGATTGTGAAGAATCAATGTCCAATCCCGGCTATCTGCATCCATAGCGCGAGCATCGCTTTCCAACGCCATGCTCGGAATTTCATGAACGGCGACCCACGGCCTGCGCGGCGACTTGTTCCTCGCCCGACGACGATCCTGCTCGCGGCACTGCTGAGCGGCTGCGCCCACTATGCCGCGCTGCCGTTGGCTGCCGATCCACTGCTGGCACCCACGATCGCGGTGTTGGATCATCCGGGAGCTGCGCTGCCGACCGGCCCGTTGTCCGTGTCTGACGTTGTCGACCTCGCGCTTGCCAACAATCCCGAGCTCAAGGCGGCCCGACTGAAGCGTGCCATTGCCGCCGGGCAGACGAAACAGGCCTCGACCTTGCCCAACCCGTCGCTGACCGGCGCGTTTCTGCCGCTGCTGTCGGGCGTGGGCACGGTCCCGGCGTGGAATGTGGGCCTCGGCCAGGATCTCAAGACGCTGCTCACCTATCGCACCCGCCGCCGCGCCGCGCGGGATAGCGAGCAGCAAGTCGCCGCCGATGTCGTGTGGCAGGAGTGGCAAGTCGCGGGCCAGGCGCGCCAGATCGCCAGCGACCTGATCGTCGGGCGCAACAGCCGCGCGAGCTATCTCGCCGCCTATGAGTTGCTCGCCGCGCGCAATGCGAAGCTGGAGCAAGCGCTGGCGGCGCGAAACGTGACGCTGGTGACCGTCGCGCCCGATCGCGTCGCGCTGCAGGCGGCGCGCAGCGCGCTCAACGCGCTCGACCAGAAACAGCTCGCCTTGATGCATCAACTCAATGCGTTGCTCGGCCTTGCCCCCGATGTGGTCGTGCCGCTGGCGACGCAGGTCGCGCTGCCGCCGTTCGACCCGGCCGCGATCCGCGCCGGGCTCGCGACGTTGCCCGAACGCCGCCCGGATCTGATCGCGCTGCGCATGGGCTATGCCGCAGCGGACGAGCAAGTGCGCCAGGCGATCCAGTCGCAATTCCCCGATCTGGTACTCGGCGGCAGCGTCAGCAGCGACAATTCCAGCGTCGTCAATGGCGGCCCGACCGCGACGCTCAGCCTGCCCGTGTTCGATCGCAACCAGGGCAATGTCGCGATCACGCAGGCAACGCGCGCACAACTCCACGCCGATTATGCCGCGCGGCTGGCATCGACGGTCGGGACGGTCGGCGCGATGCTGCGCGAGATGGAGCAACTCAGCGCCCAACTCGCCGAGGCGCGTCGCGACCTTCCCGCCGCGCGCCTCGCCGCCGAGCGCGCGCAATCGGCGTTCGGTGCCTCCAATCTCGACGAACGCGGCTATGTCGATCTCGTCTCGAACCGCTTTGCCAAGGAACAGGACATCATGACGCTGGAACTGGCGCTGCTCGACCGGCAGATCGCGCTGCAAACGCTGGTCGGCGACGGCCTGCCGACGGTCGACACCGGGGCGAATACGCAATGAAGGCGCTGATCGCGTTGACCGCAGCGCTTGCGCTCGCTGGCTGCGGTGCCGCGTCCGAGGAGACCAAGGCCGAGCCGCAAAGCGTGCTGGTTTCTACGGCCCCGGCGAAGCAGGGCGCGCTGCCGCAGACGGTCACCGCTTACGGATCGGTCGCACCCGCGCTCAACGGAGCCCAAACCTTCAGCGAAGCGCAGCCGGGGCAAGTGACCCGGCTGCTCGTCACGCCGGGCGCGACGGTGCGGCGCGGGCAAGCGCTGGCGGTGTTTGTCCCTGCGCCCGCCAGCCGCAGCGGCTATCTTCAGGCGGTCGAGGCGCTCGATTCGGCGCGCAAGCAACGCGCCACCATCGCGCAACTGCTCGCGCAGCAACTGGCGACACAGGATCAGCTGGTTCAGGCCGACAAGGCCGTGGTCGATGCGCGGACTGCGTTGGCCGCGCTGCAAGCCGAGGGTGCTGGCCGCGCCGTCCACACGCTGACCGCGCCGTTCGATGGCATCGTCACCGCCGTAAGCGTTGCGCAAGGCGACCGCACGCAAGCCGGAGCCACACTGCTGACCGTCGTACGCGCGGGGGGTATCGTCGTCACCGCCGGGATCGATCCGGCGGAGCATGGCACGGTCGCGGTCGGCCAGTTGGCCTCCTTGCTCCGTTTGTCGGGCGGCGCGGCGCTTACCGGCCATGTGCTGCGCGTCAGCCAGGCGCTCAACGCCAAAACCCGCATGGTCGATGTCGATATCGCCGTTCCCGCAGGGGCCTTGCTGCCCGGCGAAGGCATTCAGGTCGCAATCGCGACCGGGCAAGTCTCGGGCTGGATCGTGCCGCACCGCGCGGTGGTGACGGCGGGCGGGGTGCCGCATGTCTTTCAAATCTCGGGCAGCAAGGCCAAGGCGGTGCCGGTTACCGTCCTGCTCACCTCCAATGCGGGCGACGTCGTCAACGGCGCGATCGATCCGCAGCGCCGCCTGATCGTCGAGGGGGCGTATCAGGTCGGTGATGGCGATGCCGTGCGGTGGGCGCACTGATGCTCGAACGCTTGCTGCGCGAGCAATCGCGCGCCTTTGTTCTGATCGCGCTTGCGGTCGCGCTGGCGGGGATTGTCGCTGCGCTCGCCTTGCCGGTCGGGCTGTTCCCGCAAGTGTCGTTCCCGCGCGTGGTGGTCGATCTCGATTCGGGCAGCCGCCCCGCCGACCAGACCGCACTCACCGTCACCCGCCCAGTCGAGGAGGCGATCCGCGCCATTCCCGGCGTGCGCGATGTGCGCTCGGGCACCAGTCGCGGCACCGCGCAGATCTCGATCGATTTCGGCTGGGGCCGCGACATGACCGCCAGCACCTTGCTGGTCGATTCGGCTTTGGCGCGGACGCTGCCAACGCTGCCACCGGGCACGCAATATACCGTGCGCCGGATGGACCCGACGGTGTTCCCGATCATCTCCTACGCGCTCGTTTCCGAAACGGTCGATCCGGTGGCGTTGCAGGAGATCGCCAAATATCAGGTGACACCGCTGCTTTCCGCCATTCCCGGGCTGGCGCGCGTTGGCGTGCAGGGCGGCGGCACTGCCGAGGTGCAAGTGCTCGCCGATCCGCACCGGCTCGCCGACCACAATCTGTCGATGGCGGACCTCAGCGCGGCGATCAAGAACGGCAATGTGCTGAGCGCGGTCGGGCAAGTGCAGGATCGCGGGCGGCTGTCGCTGGTCATCGCCGATCGCAGCGTGGCGAGCGCGGCGGAAATCGGCGCGATCGTCATCAGCGCCGATCCACAAGGCGTGCTGCGCGTCCGCGATGTGGCGACGGTGCAGGAGGGCGCGGTGCCGGTGTGGCAGCGCATCGTCGAGGATGGCAAACCCGCCGTGCTGTTCAACATCTATGAACAGCCCGACGGCAATGCCGTGCAAATTGCCCAGGCGGTGCAGCAGAAACTGGCAAAGCTGGCGCTGCCGAGCGGCGTCAGGCTGGTGTGCTGGTACGATCAAAGCGCGCTGGTGACCGAAGCGGTGGCGAGCGTGCGCGATGCGGTGCTGATCGGTCTGGTGCTGGCGGCCCTGGTGTTGCTGGCGTTCCTGCGGAGCTGGCGCGTCACGCTGATCGCGGCGATCGTGGTGCCGACGACGCTCGCCGCCACGGTGCTGGTGCTGAGCGTGCTCGGGATGAGCTTCAACATCATGACGCTGGGCGGGATCGCCGCCGCCGTCGGCCTGCTGATCGACGATGTTATCGTGATGGTCGAACATATCGCGCGCCGCGCGGGCGCGAGTGGCGCGGACGGCACGCCGCGCGGCGCTGCCGCCGTCATCCCGGCGGCGCGCGAGTTTCTGGCACCGCTGACCGGATCGAGCCTCGCCACGCTGATCGTGTTCGTGCCCTTGTCCTTCCTGACCGGGGTGACCGGGGCCTTTTCCAAGGCGCTGTCGCTGACGATGGCGGCGGCGCTCGCGATTTCCTGGGCAATGACGGCGTTCGTCGTGCCGGTGCTGGTACGTTGGCTGGTCGATTTCGACACGTGGCATGATCCGGGCGAAGGCAAGGACGACCGCATCGCGCGGTTGCACAGCCGCGCACTCGACCGGCTTAATGCTCGGCCCTGGCTGCTCGCGGTCATTGCGGTGCCGCTGCTGCTGCTTGGCTATGTCAGCTACACCAATGTGCCGAGCGGCTTCATGCCCAAGGTCGATGAAGGCGGGTTCGTGATGGACTATTATACCCCGCCCGGCACCTCGCTCGACGAAACCGAGCGGGAGGTCGGCCAGATCGATGCGATGCTGCGCGCCAATCCCGATGTCCTCACTTTCTCGCGCCGCCTTGGCACCGGGCTCGGCGGCGATTTGGGGCAAAGCTATCATGGCGATTATTTCGTCCGGCTGAAGCCCGCCCACGCCCCGACCGAAGAGGTCGCCGCCGAAGTCGCGCGGCAAGTGACCGCCAAAGTGCCGGGCGTGCAGATTGAAGTGGCGCAATTGATCGAGGATTTGATCGGCGATCTCACCGCCGTGCCGCAGCCGATCGAGGTGAAGCTCTATGCGGATGATCCGGCGGTGCTGCCGGGCGAGGCCAGAAAGGTCGCCGCGCTGATCGGCAAGATCGATGGCGTGGTCGAAGTGAAGGACGGCGTGCAACTGGCCGGCGATGCGCTCGACGTGAAGATCGATCCGGTCCGCGCGGGGCTGGAAGGCGTTACCCCCGCCGATATCGAGACCCAGCTTAACGCGGCGCTGACCGGCAGCGTGGCGACCACGCTGGCGCAAGCCAGTAAAGCGGTCGATGTGCGCGTGCGCTTGCCCGAGGCGCTGACGATCAGCGAGACCGGGCTGGCGCAGCTCCCGATCCGCGCGATCGACGGGCATGTGTTCCCGCTGTCGCGCGTCGCGTCGCTCAAGTCGGTCACCGGCCAGCCGCAAATCAGCCGCGAAAATCTGGAGCCGATGATCGCGGTGACCGGTCGCATTCAGGGGCGCGGCATCGGGGCCGCCGTCGCCGATGTCACTGCGGCGCTCGACCGGCCGGGTGCGCTTGGCCCCGGCATCCGCTACGAACTAGGCGGACTGTACCAGCAGCAACAGATTGCCTTTGCCGGGCTGGTCAAGGTGTTCGGCGCGGCACTCGTCGCCGAATTCGCGCTGCTGCTGATCCTCTATCGGCGCTTCTGGCTGCCGGTCATCATCATCGGCTGCTCGCTGCTATCGACCACCGCCGTGTTCACCGCCTTATGGGCATCGGGGGTCGATCTCAACATCACCGCGCTGATGGGGATGACGATGATCATCGGCATCGGCACCGAAATGGCGATCTTCTACGTGTCCGAATTCGAAGACCTTGCCCGGCACATGCCACCGCCCGAGGCCGCGCGCGCGGCAAGCCGCAACCGCCTGCGCCCGATCACCATGACCACGCTGGCGGCGATCTTCACGCTGCTACCGCTCGCGCTCGCGATCGGCCAGGGATCGGGCATCCAGCAACCGCTCGCCATCGCGATCATCGCCGGGCTGCTGCTGCAATATCCGCTGGTGCTGCTCGCCATGCCAGTGCTGGTGCGGTTGACCACACGGAGAGATGCTCTGATTCCTTAAGGCGTCCCGCCTTTTCGCCGATGGTAACGCAACCGGCACGCCTTGGCGTTTCTGCAGGAGCGCGGTACGACCTGCGGGAAGAGAGGAATTCCGATATGACGTTTCGCGTTGCGGCCATGCCGTTGCTGCTGGTCGCTGCGGCGGCCTCCGCCCAGGTCGCAGCCCCGCCCCCGCCGTCGCAGACCCCTCCCGACGCGGGTATGCCGCTGTTGCCCGCATGGACGAAGCCTGCGTTGCGCGGTGCCTGGAACGATATCCGCCTGTCCCCCGATGCGCGCGCCACGGCGCTGGTCGCGGCCATGACGCGGGACGAAAAGCAGACCTTGGTCTTCGGCTATTTCGGCACGGACTTTCCACGGCTGCAATACCATGCACCCGCCGATGCGCATAGCGGCTCGGCCGGTTATGTGCCGGCGATCGCACGGCTCGGCATCCCGGCGCAGCATCAGACCGATGCCGGGGTCGGCGTTGCCACTCAGGGCGGTGCCCCGGTCAAGCGCGAGCGTACCGCCTTGCCCTCCAACCTGGCCACCGCCGCAAGCTGGGATATCGCGATTGCGCGTGCGGGCGGCGCCATGATCGGCGATGAAGCGCGGCGCTCGGGTTTCAATGTCATGCTGGCGGGCGGCGTCGATTTGCTGCGCGAGCCCCGCAACGGCCGCAATTTCGAATATGGCGGCGAGGACCCGCTGCTGGCCGGAACGATGGTCGGCGAACAGGTGATCGGGATCCAGTCGAACCATATCGTCTCGACGATCAAGCATTACGCGATCAACGACCAGGAGACCGATCGCAGTGCCGGCAATTCGGTGCTCGATCACAGCGCGGCGCGGGTGTCGGATCTGCTCGCGTTCCAATTGGCGATCGAACGCGCCGATCCGGGCTCGATCATGTGCTCGTACAATCGCGTCGACAGCATCCATGCCTGCGAAAACGGCTGGCTGCTGACCGACGTGCTGCGCAGCGATTGGGGTTTCAAGGGCTATGTGATGAGCGACTGGGGGGCAACACACAGCACCGTTGCCGCCGCCAATGCCGGACTCGACCAGGATTCGGGGTTTCCGTTCGACAAGGAACCCTATTTTGGAGGGCCGCTGCGTGAAGCGCTTGAGCGCGGCGCGGTGAGCCCGGCGCGGCTCGACCTGATGGCGCACCGCATCCTGCGCGCGCTGTTCGCGCAAGGCGTGTTCGAGCGTCCAGTGAGCGAGCAGCCGATCGACTATGCAGCCCATGCCGCCGTGACGCGTGCCGGTGCGGAAGCCGGGGCGGTGTTGCTGAAGAACGAGCACTCGTTGCTGCCGCTTGCGGCCACGGCAAAGCGGATCGCGGTGATCGGCGGCCATGCCGACAAGGGCGTGCTCGCCGGGGGCGGATCGTCGCTGGTCTATCCGGTCGGTGGAAACGCCGTACCCGGCCTGCAACCGACGGGGTGGCCAGGGCCGATCCTGTATTACCCCTCCGCGCCGCTCGACGAGATCAAGCGGCAGGCCCCGGGTGCCACGGTCCGTTACGCCGATGGCAGCGACCCGGCCGCCGCTGCGGCGCTGGCCCGGGACAGCGATGTGGTGATCGTGTTCGCCACGCAATGGGCGGGCGAATCGTTCGACGTGGCGATGGCGCTTGACGGCAATCAGGACGCGCTGATCGGCGCGGTCGGGGCAGCGAACCCCAACACCGTGGTGGTGCTCGAGACCGGCGGGCCGGTGGCGATGCCGTGGATCGATCAGGTCGGGGCGGTGCTCGAAGCCTGGTATCCGGGTACGGCGGGGGGGAAGGCCATCGCCAACCTGCTGTTCGGCAAGGCCGATCCCTCGGGCCGCCTACCCGTGACCTTTGCGCGCAGCGTGGATCAACTCCCCGATCCCGCCCAACCGCATAGCGGCGACGTGGTGTATAAAGAGGGCGCGACGGTCGGGTATAAGTGGTTCGACGCCAAGGGCATCGCGCCCTTATTCCCGTTCGGCCACGGCCTGTCCTACACGCGCTTCGTCAGCGACAGCCTCCGCGCGACGGCAGCGGGGGGCGTGCTCACCGCGACCTTCTCGGTACGCAACGCCGGTGCGCGGGCCGGGGCAAGCGTTCCGCAGCTCTACTTCGCCCCGGTCGCGGGCGGGTGGGAAGCCCCGAAGCGTCTTGCCGCTTTCACCAAGGTCGCGCTGGCACCCGGTGCGCGCAAGGCGGTGACGCTGACGGTGGATCCGCGTTTGCTCGCGACCTGGGACGAAGCCCACCATCGCTGGCACATTGCCGGGGGCACCTACAAGGTCATGCTGGCGGACTCGGCGCGCGACATCCGGCAGACGGTCACGGTGACCCTGCCCGAGCGGACACTGCCCGCTACGTGGCGCGCCCGCTGAGCGGGCCTCCCGTTTCGGGCACGCGCAGCATCGCAAGCGCCGCCAGCGCCATCACCGCCGCCGCAAAGGCCATGGTCCAGATCGGCTCGGTCGGAAAGAACGCCTTGAGCACCGACCCCATCACGGTCGCCACCAGCAGTTGCGGCACGACGATGAACACGTTGAACAGGCCCATATAGATGCCGAGCTTGGCCTGCGGCAGGCTGGAGGCGAGGATCGCATAGGGCATGGCGAGGATTGAAGCCCAGGCGATCCCGACCCCGATTTCGCTCAAAACCAGCAAATTGGGGTCGCGGATGACGAGGAAGCTCGCATACCCCAGCGCACCGCAGAGCAGCCCGATCACATGCGTACGCACCTTGCCGATCCGCGCTGCCAGCTGCGGCAACACCAACAGCGCCACGATCGTCGCGACGCCGTTATACACCGCGAACAGCACCCCGACCCAATCGCCACCGGCATTGTACGCGGCGCTGGTCGGGTCGCTCGCGCCGAAGGCATATTGGGCGACGACCGGGGTGGTGTAGATCCACATGATGAACAGCGCCGACCAGCTGAAGAACTGCACCAGCGCCAGCCGCTTCATCACCGTCGGCATTCCCGCAAAATCGCCGACGATCAGGCTGAGCGGATTGTCGCCCTTGCCGCCGCGCGCGAGCAGGATCGCAGCGATGCTGGCGACCCCATAAGCGATCAGTAGCGCGCCCAGCAGATAGACCTCCTTCTGCAGGCTCAGCATGGGCACCGCGATGACAATCGCCGCGCCCGCCGCGATCCAGCCGAGGCTACTGCCCAAACCCCGCGCCGCGAGCGCGCGGACCGGGTGCGTCGCGGTCTCGCCAAGCCTTGGCTCCCCAAAGGCCGCCATCTGTTCGGGGTTATATTCGCGCGTGGTGCCTATGGTCCACAGCACCGCCAGCAGCAGAGCCAAGCCGCCGAACCAGAAACTGTAGCGGACGGTCGCAGGAACGCCGCCCAGAGCAGCGCCCGATACGCCAAGGTGCGTCAGCACGAACGGGAAAAGCGAACCGACCACCGCGCCTGCGCCAATGAAGGCGGTCTGCAGCGCATAGCCCGCCGTATGCTGGTCCTCGCGCAGCATATCGCCGACAAAGGCGCGAAACGGCTCCATCGACACGTTGATCGACGCATCGAGCACCCACAGCGTCAACGCGGCGAACCACAGGATCCTGGCCTCGGGCATGACGAACAACGCCAGCGCCGCCAGGACCGCACCCGCGAAGAAATATGGCCGCCGCCGACCGAAACGCGTCCAGGTGCGGTCGCTGTAATGGCCGATGATCGGCTGCACCAGCAGCCCGGTCAGTGGGGCCGCGATCCACAGATAGGACAGATCATCCAACGATCCGCCAAGCGTCTGGAAAATCCGGCTCATATTCGCGTTTTGCAGCGCAAAGCCGATCTGGATGCCGAAGAAGCCGAAGCTGATATTCCACAACCCGCCGAAGCGCTGCACCGGTTTCTCGTTCAAGCCCACCTCCCCTGCCGCAGTTCCGGTCGACCGGCCGCAGTCTGTCCTCGACTGACTGCCGACAAGCACGGTAGCGCACAAGGGTGCATACGAATACGCAGGCCACCGTACCCCTTGCGACGAACGCCCCCGACCGGGCATGGCGATAGCGATGTCGATGACCGTGACTCTTCACCAGCAAGGCGATGAACAGCGGCCGCTGCTCGTCCTAGACTCGTTCTGGCACGATCCCGACGGGCTGCGCGAAGATGCGGCGGCGCTGCGGCTGACCCCGATCGGGCCGCATTATCCCGGTGTGCGTGCGCCCGTGCCGCCCCGGCTCGCCGAGGCGATGCGGGTGAAGGTGGCCCCACTGCTCGCCACGCATTTCGGGCTCGAGCGCGCACCGGCAGTGTCGGAGGCCTATTATTCACTCGTCACCACGCCGCCGGGCGCGCTGGCACCGATCCAGCGTTTGCCGCATTTCGACGGCGTCGAGCCGCGCCGGATCGCGCTGTTGCTGTTCCTGGGGCACACGGCGCAGGGCGGCACCGCCTTCTACCGTCAACGCGCGACCGGCTATGAAAGCGTCGACGCCGAACGGCTCGAACGCTACTCCGCCGAACTCGAGAGGGGCGTAAGAACGCACGGGCTGCCCGCGCCGTCCTATATCGCCGGGGACACGCCGCTGTTCGAGCAAATCGCGGTACAGCCGGGGGCGTTCAACCGCGCGCTCGTCTATGCGGGCAACACGCTGCATTGCGCGTGGCTGCCGCCGGAGGTGCCGCTCACCCCGGACCCGTTGGTCGGGCGGCTGACGCTCAACCTGTTCCTGTTCGACGATTGAGGCTCAGGCACCACTGCTGGCGCGCGCGATCAACCGGGTCGGAAGCGGCGGCGGTGTGAGCGCCGTACCGCGCAACTGGCCGAGCAAGGTGCTGACGAGCAACGCACCCGCCTGCCGTGTGTCCTGCGCCACCGTCGACAGCGGCGGCGTGGTCAGCGAGGCCGAGGGAATATCGTCGAACCCGACCACCGCGACATCGCCCGGGATGCTCCGTCCCTCCGCCGCCAGCGCCCGCATCGCGCCGATCGCGATGCTGTCGCTCGCCGCGAAAATTGCGTCATACACCGCACCGCGCGCCTTGAGCGTGGCAACCGCCTCGACACCAGCCTCCTCGCTGGTGATCGCATCGACGCGAAGTGCGGGATCGGCGACCAGCCCCGCTTGCGCCAGCGCGTCCCCATAGCCGCGGTGCCGCTCCTCAAGCTCGGGATAACGGCTGTCGGCCGAACCGAGGAACGCGATCCGCCGCCGCCCCTGCGCGATCAGATGCGCCGTCGCTTGCGCACCGCCCCCGCGATTGTCCGAACCGACGGTGATCCCTGCCGGGCCGGTGCCGACCGCGCCCCAGCGCACGACATGCGTGCCCTGTTCGGCCAGATGATCGAGCCGCGCCCGATACGCCTCGTAATCGCCATAGCCGAGCAGGATGATGCCGTCGGCCTTGTGGCTGTCCTGATAGTCGACATGCCAGTCGCCCGAAAGCTGTTGGAACGAGATCAGCAGGTCGTACCCCGCTCTGGCACTGGCCCGGGTGATCGATCCGAGCATCGACAGAAAGAATGGATTGATCGTCGCGTCCTCGTCCGCCGTCTCTTCGAAGAACAGCAACGCAAGCGTGTTCGACGCCTGGCTGCGCAGGCTCGATGCGTGTTTATCGACCGCATAATGCAAACTGTGGGCAATCGCTTCGATCCGCGCACGCGTCTGCGCGTTGACCGATTTCACTCCGCGCAACGCACGCGACACCGTCGGCTGCGAGACACCGGCAAGTTGTGCGATATCGAACGAAGTCGGCCGCTTGGCCATCCCAGTCATACCAGTGTATTGTTTAAATAATACAGCAGAACCCCCGACCCGCCTCCCCTGTGAATACGTATGCCCGCCACTTTTGCAATGACCCCGTCCGAAATATAGCCTGCTCCTAGCCAATCGACGCGGATGACGACGTCGAGGAAACTGAATTTCGTGAGGATGTGCGGGTTCGTCCCGCTTGAGGGGAAACCAAATGACCAAGTTCATGCCGGGCCGCGCCGATCGCGCGGTTGCGCCGACGCGCCACCTGTCCTTGTCCGCGCGGCTTGCGGAATGCGCCAGCACGACCGCGCTCGCCGCCGCATTGGTGATGCCGGGCGTCGCCTTCGCGCAGGCCACCACGCCCAACGCCAACCCGACCGCCAAGGCACAGGTCGAGGCGACCACCAGCCAGGCCGATCCGACGCCGCAACCCGCCGCCCCGGCGGTGCCTTCGCCTGCGGATGCCCCCGCTGCGGTCGATGACTCCATCGTCGTCACCGGCATCCGCGCCGGCCTTGAATCCTCGGCCAGGATCAAGCGCCAGTCGGTATTGATCGTCGACTCGGTCTCCGCCGAAGACGTCGGCAAGCTGCCCGACGTGTCGATCGCGGACTCGCTCGCACGCTTGCCCGGCGTGACCGCGCAGCGGCTTGAAGGCCGCGACCAGCGCCTGTCGATCCGCGGCCTCGGCCCCGATTTCTCGACCACGCTGCTCAACGGCCGCGAACAGGTTACCGTCGGCGACAATCGCGGCGTGGAATATGACCAGTATCCGTCGGAATTCTTCAAGACCGTCAACGTCTACAAATCCGCCGACGCCTCGCTCGTCGCCGCCGGCATTTCGGGCACGGTCGACCTGCGCATGCTGCGCCCGCTCGATCAGGGCAAGCGCGTCATTGCGGTCAGCGCGCGCGGGGAAATGAACGGGATCAACAAGCTCAACCCCGATGGCACGCGCTACGGCTATCGCGCCTCGGCGACCTATGTCGACAAATTCGCCAACGACACGCTTGGCATCGCGCTGGGTGCCTCCGCCACGCTGACCCCGTCGCAGGACGAGCGCTACAACGCCTGGGGCTATGCCGGCAGCGGCACGGCGGCCAGCCCGTTCGTGCTCGGCGGTGCCAAGCCCTATGTCCAGTCGAACGAGCTCAAGCGCTATGGCGGCGTGGCGACGATCGAATGGCGGCCATCGAACGTGTTCCATTCGACCTTTGACGCGCTCTATTCGCATTTCGAGGAAACGCAGCATCTGCGCGGCATCGAATTCCCGCTCGGCTTTTCCAGCCCCACGCAAAGCGGCGTGACGGTGAACGATGGTTTCGCAACCAGCACGACCTTCTCGGGCGTGCATGCGATCCAACGCAACGACTATAACCAGCGCAAGGCGGAGAATTTCTCGTTCGGCTGGAACAACGACCTGAAGCTGACCGAGAAGATCCACCTCAATGTCGACGCGAGCTGGAGCCATGCCACGCGTACCGACTTCCTGCTCGAGACCTATACCGGCGTCGGCTATGGCGGCACTGGCCCCAACGACACCGTCAAGGTGACGCAGCAGGCGAACGGCATCTACAAGATCGTGCCGACGCTCGATTATACCGACACCAGCGTGTTCAAGCTGACCGATCCGCAAGGCTGGGGCTATAACGGCACGCAGGCCGTGGTGCAGTCCGGCTTCCTCAACCGCCCAAGCTTCAAGGACGACCTGAAGTCGCTGCGCGCCAGCCTGAATGGCGAGTTCGACAACAGCATCGTCAAAAGCTGGGAGGCCGGTGCCAATTACAGCCGCCGCGAGAAAACCAGCGCCTACCAGTCCTACTTCCTCTGCCCCAAGGGCGCGGGCACGAATTGCACCGTGGCCAGCGGCACGCCGACCTCGGCCCCGATTCCGAGCCAGGCGATCCTCGGCAAGATCCCGCTCGACTATCTCGGTGTGCCGGCGGTGCTCGCCCTCGATCCACTGTATCTCTACAATAACAGCTTCAACACCTTCTACGACAACCGACCGTCGTCGCTGGTGCGCGACAATGTCGTCACCGAAAACGTCTATACCGGCTATGCCAAGATCACCATCGACGGCGACGTGGGGGGCAAGGCGCTCAAGGGCTCGATCGGAACGCAAGTCGTGCATAGCGAGCAGCGCTCCGACGGCCAGATCGCCAGTGTCGTCAACGGCGTGGTGACGATCGCCCCGGCCTCGCAGAAGGTGAGCTACACCAACGTGCTGCCCTCGGCGACGATGGCGGTGGAGCTGATCCCGCTTGGGTACGTCAAGCTTGGTGCATCGCAGACGATGGTGCGCCCGCGCCTCGATCAGGAGCGCGTCACGCAGGATGTCGCCATCAACGTCGCCAACATCCAGACCAACAATACCAATGCCGGGCTCAATCCGGTGTTCACCTCGTCCGGCGGCAACGTCGCGCTGAAGCCCTATCAGTCGACCAATATCGACGTGTCGCTGGAAAAATATTTCCACGGCGGCGGCTATGTCGCGCTGTCGGGCTATTTCAAGCATCTCACCGACTTCGTCGATCCCAACAACAGCTATGCCTATGACTTCTCATCGCTGCTCGGCGCGTTGACCCCGGCCCAGCAAGCGATCGTCACCGCCAACAAGCTGACCATCGGCAATGTCAGCGCCCCCGCCAACACCGGGCGTGGCACGGTGCTGGGGCTGGAGGCGACGGTGTCGGTGCCGTTCAAGTCGCTGACCAAGGTGCTTGATGGTTTCGGGGTGTTTGTCTCGGGCAATTACACCGAATCCGAGATCAAGTTCGCGAGCAACCCGACCCAGCCGATTACGTTGCCCGGCCTGTCCAAATGGACCGGCAGCGGCACCGTCTATTACGAGAAGAACGGCTTCCAGGCGCGCGTGAACTATCGCTACCGCTCGTCTTTCCTGGCCGAAGTGGCCGGCCTTTCGGCCAACCCGACCTATCGCACCGCGCGATCGGAAGGCATCCTCGACGCGCAGATCGGTTATGAATTCCAGGAGGGCTTCCTCAAGGGCTTCGCGATCCTCGCCCAGGCGAAGAACCTCACCGACCGGCCGTTCGTGACCTATCAGAATGACGACCCGCGCCAGGTGATCGATTACCAGCGCTACGGACGGGACTATTATCTGGGCGTCACGTACAAGTTCTGAACGACGATGCCATCGGCGAGCGGTGGGGGCTCCTCACCGCTCGCCCTTCCGGTACCTGAAATTGAGTAAGCGGGGACGCGGACCATGGCCAATCCTGCGGAGCCGAATGGCTCCAGACCGATCCGGATCGTCATTGCCGGCGGCGGCACCGCCGGTTGGATGACGGCGGCCACGTTCGCGCGCTTTCTGGAGGTCGGCTTCGAAATCGACCTGATCGAATCCGAGGAGATCGGCACGGTCGGCGTGGGCGAGGCGACGATCCCGCAAATCCGCTTGTTCAACGACGCGCTCGGGCTGGACGAGGACGCGTTTCTGCGCGCGACACAGGGGACGTACAAACTCGGCATCGAATTTGTCGATTGGGGTGCACCCGGCCAGCGCTACATGCACGCCTTTGGCGACATCGGCCGCGATGTCGGCCTGCTGCCGTTCCATCACTATTGGCTGCGCGCGCGAAAACTGGGGCTGGCGGGTGATCTCGCGGCCTATTCGCTGAACAACCAGGCGGCGCTGGCTGAGCGGATGCAGCGCGGTCCGGCGCGTACCGCGCGCGTGCTGCCGGACATGCCTTATGCCTTTCACTTCGACGCGGGTCTCTATGCGCGCCATTTGCGCCGCTACAGCGAGACGCGCGGCATCAACCGCATCGAGGGCAAGATCGTCCGCGTCACGCAGAATGATATAGGCGACGTGTCGGGGCTAGTGCTCGAAGACGGCAGCGTGGTCAGCGCGGACCTGTACATCGATTGCACCGGTTTCCGCGGCCTGCTGATCGAACAGACGCTCCACACCGGCTATGACGACTGGACGCACTGGCTTCCCGCCGACCGCGCGCTGGCGGTTCCGTCGGCGCGCAGTGCTGCCTTTACCCCCTATACCCGGTCGACCGCCAAAACGGCCGGCTGGCAGTGGCGGATTCCGCTGCAGCATCGCACCGGTAACGGCATCGTCTATGCCTCGGCGCATCTGAGCGACGACGAGGCGACCGCGACGCTGCTCGCGGGGCTCGACGGCGAGGCGCTCGCCGACCCGCGCCCGATCCAGTTCCGCACCGGCAAGCGCCGCAAATTGTGGAACCGCAATGTCGTCGCGATCGGCCTCGCAGGGGGCTTCCTCGAACCGCTCGAATCGACCAGCATCCATTTGATCCAGTCGGCGATCGCGCGACTGATGAAGCTCCTGCCCGGCCACACCATTGCCGAGGCCGACCGCGGCGAGTTCAATCGCCAGAGCGACTTTGAATATGAGCGCATTCGCGACTTCATCATCCTGCACTACGCCGCCAATGCGCGCAGCGAGCCGTTCTGGCGGATGTGCCGCGACATGGAGCTGCCCGAAACGTTGTCGGCCAAGATCGACCTGTGGCGCGGCAACGGCCATATCACGCGCGAGCATGAGGAACTGTTCACCGAGGTCGGCTGGTTTCAGGTGTTCGTCGGGCAGGGCGTAATACCAACGGGGCACCATCCACTCGCCGACGCGATCCCGGCGACCGACCTCGCCGAATTCATGGACACGATCGCCAAACTCAATGCCCGCGAGGTCGCCCAGATGCCGAGCCATGCCGATTTCATCGCGCGCCACTGCGCCGCGCCCCAGCCGGTAACGGCATGAGCATCGCCGCCGCGCTGCTGCTGGCGCTCACTGGCCCGGCGATTGTCCCGATCGAGCAGGTGCGCGCGCGTGCGGCCGAAGACGAAATCATCTATTTCGTGCTGCCCGATCGCTTCGACAATGCCGATCCGACCAACGACACAGGCGGGCTGACTGGCGACCGGCTGGCAACCGGCTATGATCCGACGGCCAAGGGCTTCTATCATGGCGGCGATCTGAAGGGGCTGACACGGCGGCTTGACTATATCCAGGCGCTTGGCGTTACCGCGATCTGGATCGGGCCGATCTTCAAAAACAAGCCGATCCAGGGCGCGGCGGGACAGGAGAGCGCGGGCTATCACGGCTATTGGATCACCGACTTCACCACGGTCGATCCGCATTTCGGCACCGATGCCGACTTTTCCGCGTTCGTTGATGCGGCGCATGCGCGCGGGATCAAGGTCTATATGGACATCATCGCCAACCACACAGCCGACGTGATCCAGTATCGCGAATGCATCGGCAAACCCTGCGCGTATCGCAGCACGGCCGATTACCCGTATCAACGGCGCGGCGGCGTAAGCGGCACGCCGATCAATCCTGGCTTTGCCGGCGATGCCGTGCAAACGCCCGAGAATTTCGCGCGGCTGACCGACCCGGCTTATGCCTATACGCCCTTCGTCCCCGTAGCGGAGAAGACCGTCAAAGTCCCGGCGTGGCTCAACGACCCGCGTTATTATCACAATCGCGGGGACTCGACCTTTGCGGGCGAATCCGCGCGCTATGGCGATTTCGCTGGGCTCGACGACCTGATGACCGAGGACCCACGTGTCGTCGCCGGATTCATCGCCATCTACGGAAGCTGGATCGATCGCTTCGGCATTGACGGCTTCCGTGTCGACACCGCACGGCACGTCAATCCCGAATTCTGGCAGGCGTTCGTCCCGGCAATGCAAACGCGCGCGGCGGCGCGCGGCATCCCCAACTTCCCGATCTTCGGCGAAGTCTATTCGGAGACCGTCGATCCCGGTTATACCGCACAATATACCCGTCGCGACGGCTTCCCCGAAATCCTCGATTTCTCGTTCCAGGCGGCGGCGCGCGCGATGCTGTCCGGCAAGGCCGGGACCGACCTCTTCGCCAAGCTGATCGACGGCGACGTCCTCTACGAAGGCGGCGACGCCACCGCGCAACGCTTGCCGACCTTCCTTGGCAATCACGACATGGGGCGGATCGGGCATATGCTCGATCTGGCGTGGCCCAATGCGACCGAGGCCGAGCGGCTGCAGCGCCTCACGCTCGCGCATGTCCTGCTGCTGTCGGCGCGCGGCGTGCCGACAATTTATTCGGGCGACGAACAAGGCTTCACCGGCCATGGCGGCGACCAGGACGCGCGCGAGGACCTGTTCGCCAGCCACGTCGCCAGTTACAACGACAACCGCCTGATCGGCACGGCGACGACCACCGCGACCGCGCATTTCGGCACCGAAAACCCGATTTTCCAGACGATCGCCAAGCTCGCCCAAATCCGCCGCGACCATGCCCAATTGCGCCACGGCCGCACCGTGGTGCGCGCGGCGTCGGACAAGCCCGGCCTGCTCGCCTTCACCCGCGGTGCCGATGACGGGCATGAAATCTTGGTCGCGCTCAACACCTCGAACCGGCCGGTCAGCGCCAATGTCGAAATCGGTGCGCGTTCGGCGGGCTTCACCACGCTCGCGGGCGCGTGTCCCGCACGCGCCGCCGCGCCCGGTAGTATCTCGATCACCCTGCCCCCGCTCGGCTATGCCATCTGCGCCGCCCTCCCCAGCGAATGAGCCTCATGACCCCATCGATCGCCCCGCCGAAACCCGATGCCGCGCCCACGACGCCCTGGTGGAAGGGGGCCGCGATCTATCAGATCTATCCGCGCAGCTTCGCCGATTCGAATGGCGACGGTATCGGCGATTTGAATGGCATCACCGCGCATCTCGACCATGTCGCGACGCTCGGCGTCGATGCGGTGTGGCTGTCGCCCTTCTTCACCTCGCCGATGAAGGATTTCGGCTATGACGTCGCCGATTACCGCGATGTCGACCCGATCTTCGGCACGCTGGCCGATTTCGATGCGCTGATCGCGCGCGCGCATGCGCTCGGGCTGCGCGTGATTATCGACCAAGTGTATTCGCACACCTCGAACGAGCATCCGTGGTTTCAGCAAAGCCGCGCGAGCCGATCGGGCGACAAGGCCGACTGGTATGTCTGGGCCGATGCCAAGCCCGACGGCAGCCCGCCATCCAACTGGCAATCGGTGTTCGGCGGCCCGGCCTGGACGTGGGACGCGCGCCGCCAGCAATATTACATGCACAATTTCCTGAAGGAGCAGCCACAGCTCAACGGGCACAATCCGGCGGTACAACAGGCATTGCTCGATACCGCGCGCTTCTGGCTCGATCGCGGTGTGGACGGCTTCCGGCTCGATGCGATCAATTTCGCGATGCACGATCCCGCGCTGACCGATAACCCGCCCGCCCCCGCGACCAACCGCGCACGCACGCGGCCGTTCGATTTCCAGCTCAAGCTGCACAATCAGGGCCATGCCGATATCCCGCCCTTCCTCGAGCGGATCCGCGCCTTGCTCGACGAATATGGCGCAGGGTTCACCGTCGCCGAGGTTGGCGGCGAGGACAGCGATCGCGAAATGAAGCTGTTCACCGCCGGCGGCACGCGGCTGGACAGCGCGTATGGCTTCGACTTCCTCTATGCCGAGCGTCTGACTCCAGATCTCGTCGCCGACGCTGTGGCACGCTGGCCCGATGCGCCGGGTATCGGCTGGCCGAGTTGGGCGTTCGAAAATCACGACGCCCCGCGCGCGCTTTCGCGCTGGACAACGCCCGCGCACGCGTCGGCCTTTGCGCGCATGAAGATGCTGCTGCTGGCGTGCCTGCGCGGCAACATCTTCCTGTATCAGGGCGAGGAATTGGGGCTGACGCAAGTCGACATTCCGTTCGATGCGCTGCTCGATCCCGAGGCGATCGCCAATTGGCCGATGACGCTGTCGCGCGATGGCGCGCGCACGCCGATGCCGTGGATCGGGACCGCGCCCGACCTCGGTTTCGGCAGCGAGACGCCGTGGCTCCCGTTCGGGGGCGACCATAACGCGCTCGCCGCCGACCGGCAGCGCGCCGATCCGGACTCGCTGCTGCACTGGACCCGGCGGGTGCTCGCGGTGCGCAACGCCCATCCCGCGCTGCGCCAGGGCGACATCCGCATCCTGCACAGCGACGATGCCGTCCTTGCCTTCGAACGCCGCGATGCGGGCGAACGGCTGCTGTGCGTGTTCAACCTCGGCGATGTAGCGCGCGGCTGGCCATCCGGCCTTTCCCCGATGGGTGCGGTGCTGCTCAGTGCGAACGACGCCAGCGCCACTGCGCTCCCGCCCTTTTCGGGGCTGGTGCTGCGACCGTGACGCAAGCGGCGGCAGGCAAGGCGATCGTCATCCTCGGCGGCGGCACCGCCGGATGGATGGCCGCCTGTCTGATCGCGCAGCGGTGGCCGCATGCGCAGGTGACGCTGGTCGAAAGCCCCGAGATCGGCATTGTCGGAGTCGGCGAAGGCTCGACCCCGCAATTGAAACACTTCTTCGACCGGCTTGGCATTGCCGAGGCCGAATGGATGCCGGCCTGCGACGCGACCTACAAGCTCGGCATCGGCTTTCACGGCTGGTCCGACCGGGCGGGTCATGGTGCCTATTTCCATCCCTTCCCGACCGCGCTCGACAGCCACACCGCACCGCATTTTTTCTACAATACGCGCGCGCGGCGCACCGGGCGCGATGTGGCGGCGCATCCTGATCGGTTCCTGCTGCCCGCCCGGCTGGCGGCGGCGGCTTGCGCGCCGCAGCCGGACGCGAATTTCCCGTTCGAGGTGAGCTACGGCTATCATTTCGATGCCCACAAGGTTGGCGCATTCCTCGGGCACCATGCGACGACCAAGCTGGGTGTGGTTCAGCTCCAGCGCACCATCGCCACTGCCGAGCGCGACGCAAGCGGCGATATCGCGGCGCTGCTGTGCGACGATGGCGAGCGCATCCCGGGCGACGTCTTCCTCGATGCCAGCGGCTTTCGCAGCATCCTGTTCGAAAAGACGCTCGGCGTGCCGTTTCAGTCCTTTGCCGATACCCTGTTCAACGATCGCGCGGTCGTCCTGCCCACGCCGCGCGACGAAGCGGCACCCTTGCCCAGTCAGACTCGCGCCACCGCGCTCACCGCCGGGTGGGTATGGGACATTCCGCTCACCACGCGCACCGGCAATGGCTATGTCTATTCCAGCTGCCATCTTTCGCCCGATCAGGCCGAGGCGGAATTGCGCGCGCATCTCGGGGTAGGCGACGTCGGCACCGCGCGGCATCTGACGATGCGCGTTGGCCGGGTCGCCAAAAGCTGGTCGCACAATGCACTGGCGATCGGCCTGGCGCAGGGCTTTATCGAGCCGCTTGAGGCAACGGCGCTGCACATCGTGATGGCGACGGTCGAGGCGTTTCTGGACGCCGTCGATGCAAACGGCTTCACCCCCGCCGCCAGCGGGCCGTTCAACGACGCGATCGCCGCGCGCTATGATGGCGTGCGCGATTACATCGTCGCGCATTACCGGCTCAACCAGCGCGGCACCGACCCGACCGGTTATTGGGCCGAGGCGCGCGCTCTGGCGCAACTGTCGGATCCGCTCAAAGCGCTGATGTCGGCATGGTTCACCGGGGCCGATATGGCCGCGCTGGTCGAACAAATGGGAATTGGCCGCTATTACAACGCGATCAGTTGGCATTGCCTGATGGCGGGCTATGGCACATTCCCTGACGAGCACCGCCTGGCGCCCGCCGGACCCGATATCGAACGGATCGACCTGCACAAGATCGACGACTTCCTCGATCGTTGTGCGCTGAACTTCCGCCCGCACCTGACCCACCTCCCCCGGCATTTGAAATCGAGAGACACGCGATGAAACACCTATGTCTTGCAGCCTTGCTGACCACCGCCGCGCTGCCGCTGGGCGCGACCGCCGCGCACGCCACTGCGCCAGCTGCGGCGCTGAGCGCCCAACGCGATGGCGTCGAGGTAACGGCAGGCGCGCTCAAGATGCGCCTGACAGCACTTGCCGACGGCCTGGTGCGTGTGCGTATCGCGCGCGACGGTGCGTATCCCGAAGACGCCAGTTGGGCGGTGCTGCCCGAGCAGCGCAAGGCGCGCGCCAAGGTGACGCCGACCGCGGACGGCTTCACCACCGCCAGCCTGCGCGTCCGCATCGGCGCGGGCGGCGCGATCACCTTCGAAACGCTCGACGGTAAGATCATCTCGGCCGATGCCGCGCCCGTCGCGATCGACGGCAAGAGCTTTACGCTGCGCAAAACCCTGCCGATCACCGAGCATTTCTATGGCCTTGGCGACAAGACCGGAGGGCTCGACCGGCGCGGCAAGGAATTTGTCGACTGGAACACCGACGCGTTCGGTTTCACCAGCGCCGACGATCCGATCTACAAATCGATTCCATTCTTCCTCTCGACCGGCGCGCCGGGCGGTAGCTACGGCATCTTGCTCGACAACACCTATCGCACCTGGTTCGATTTCGGCCACCGCGATGCCGATACGCTGACCTTTGGTGGCCCCGACGGGCCGATCGATTATTACTTCGTCGCCGGTCCCAGCCTCGCCGATGTCACGCGGCGCTATGCCGATCTTACCGGCCATGCCCCGCTCGCCCCGAAATGGGCGCTGGGCTATCAGCAGTCGCGCTACAGCTACATGTCCGCCGACGAGATCCGCGAAATCGCGCGCCACCTGCGCGCGGATCGCGTGCCGACCGACGTGATCTGGATGGACATCGATTATCAGGATCGCAACCGGCCCTTCACCACCAACCCGAAGACCTTCCCCGATCTGCCCAAGCTCGCCGCCGACATGAAGGCGCAGGGGATCAAGCTGGTCGCGATTACCGATCTGCATGTCGCCAAGGTCGATACCGGCTATGCGCCGTATACGAGCGGCAAACGCGGCGACGAATTCGTCAAAAACCCTGACGGAACCGATTATGTCGCGCCCGTGTGGCCCGGGGCATCGGTCTTCCCCGACTTTACGCAAGCAAAATCGCGCGCGTGGTGGGGCACCCTCTACAAGGGGTTCCTTGATGACGGCATCGCCGGTTTCTGGAACGACATGAACGAACCGGCGATCTTCAACACGCCCACCAAGACGATGCCGCTCGACACCGTCCACCGCATCGCCAGCGACGATTTCGCGCCCCGCACCGGCGACCACCGCGAGATCCACAACGTCTATGGCATGCAGAATACGCGCGCGACCTATGACGGACTGCTGAAGCTGCGCCCCGACGAGCGCCCCTTCGTGATGACGCGCGCCAGCTATGCCGGGGGGCAGCGCTATGCCGTCACCTGGACCGGCGATAACAGCGCGACCTGGGATCACCTCAAACTGTCGGTGCAACAGATCATCAACCTGGGGCTTTCGGGCTTTGCCTATAGCGCCGCCGACGTCAGCGGTTTTGCGGGCGGCCCCAGCCCCGATTTGCTGACGCGCTGGTTTGAGATCGGTGCCTTCACCCCGGTCTTCCGCGACCATAGCGCGACCGGCACGCCGCGTGTCGAGCCATGGGTCGATGGCCCCGATCACCTCGCGATCCGCCGCCGCTTCGTCGAGGAGCGCTATCGGCTGATGCCCTATTTCTATGCGCTGGCGGACCAGAATAGCCGCCTTGGCGACCCGATCATGCGCCCAGTCTTCTACGATTACCCCAGCGCCGCGAGCATGGGCTGCAACCAGTCCATGGCCTTCACGCTCGGCAAGGCGCTGCTGATCGCGCCGCCGCCCAGCCCGGAATCACCGCAGACCTACGATGTCTGCCTGCCCGCCGGGGGCTGGTACGATTATTGGACCGGCCTGCGTGCGGGAACGCCCGAAGCGGCCACCAGCGGTCCGATCCAGTCGGCAACCCAAGCCGTGCCGACCGAACACGCCAAAAGCGAGCGCGTGCTCGAGACGCCGCGGCTCGATCGCTTGCCGGTGTTCGTCCGCGCCGGGACGATCCTGCCGCGCCAGCCGCTGGTCCAGAGCACCGCGCAAACTCCGTCCGGGCCGCTGATGCTCGACATCTATCCCGGCGGCGACTGCAGCGGAACGCTGTACGAAGACGATGGCACCACGCTTGGCTATCAGCGCGGCGCGTTCTTCCGTCAGACCGTGCGCTGCGCCACCACTGCGACGGGCATCACCGTGACGTTCGACAGCAAAGAAGGATCGCTTGCGCCGTGGTGGAAGCAGATTGCGGTGACCGTCCACGGCTGGCAGGGGCCGGGCCGCGTGACGCAAAACGGAGCGTCGCTCAATGCGGAAAGCGACGTGTCGGCTCAGACGCTGCGCTTCACCATCCCGACGCCGGGCAAAGCGGCGCGAGTCACGATCGAGAAGAACTGAACGCAAAAGTCCCGGGCTAAGCCCAGTGCCGCATATAGCGGCCAGAGGCCGGGATCGTTACCGCAAAGCGCTCGGTGCCGAGCCGGATCTTCACCGTCGATCCGGCCGGTGCCGAAAGCGTCAGCGCTGTCGCACGGCCCTGCCGCCACGTCAGATCGACGCGGACCCCACCGCGTGCCCGGACACCCGCGATCGATCCGTCCGGCCATGCCGTTGGCAAAGCGGGCAGCAAATGCAGTTCCCCACCCCAAGACTGCACCAGCATTTCGAGAATACCGGCGGCCCCGCCGAAATTTCCGTCAATCTGAAAGGGCGGATGCGCGTCGAACATATTGGGATAGGTGCGCTGCGGGCCGAGCAATCCTTTCAGCACCGTGTAAGCGTGATCGCCCTCGCCCATGCGCGCCCACAGGCACATGCGCCATGCGGTTGCCCAGCCGGTCGATAAATCGCCGCGTTGGCGCAAGCTGACCTTGGCCGCCTCGATTAGCGCAGGCGTGTCGCGGACGTTGATCTGAGCGCTCGGGTACACCGCATAAAGGTGCGAAACATGCCGATGGTGTGGATCGGGGGCTTGCGCATCCCAATCCTCGAGCCATTCCTGAAGCTGCCCCGCCGCGCCGATCCGATCGGGCGCAATGCGCACACCGACCTGTTCGAGCATGGCGAGCCATTCGGTGTCCCGCCCCAGCATCCGGCCAGCGACCACCGTATTGGTGAACAGGTCGCGGACGATTTGCCGATCCATCGCCGGGCCGACGCACAGCGACGATCCGAACGGATGTTCGTTCTCGGGCGAAAGCGAGGGCGACGTCACCAGCCCGCGCCCCTTGGGATCCTCGATCAGCGTGTCGCCGAAGAAGTGCGCCGCTCCCTTAAGCAAGGGGTATAGCCGCGCCAACAGCGCCGGGTCGCGGGCAAAGTCCCAATGCGTGAACAGCGTGTTGCAGAGCCATGCGCCGCCACACGGCCACAGGCCCCATAACGGTCCATCGATCGGCGCGGTCGCGCGCCAGAGATCGGTATTGTGATGCGCGACCCAGCCCCGCGCGCCGTACATCGTCCGCGCGGTCCGCGCGCCGGTAACGGACAAATCCTCGACCATCCGCACCAGCGGCTCGACACAGAGGCCGAGCCCGCCTGGATCGGCCGCCCAGTAATTCATCTCGGTGTTGATGTTGATGGTGTATTTGCTGCCCCAGGGCGGGGTCGTCCCTTCATTCCAGATGCCCTGCAGCGTCGACGGCTGGCTGCCCGGTCGCGACGACGCGATGAGCAGATAGCGACCGTACTGCAGATAAAGCGCCGCCAGCGCCGGATCGACCCCGCTTGCGCCCGCCGCAATGCGTTCGTCGGTCGGCAACGCCGCCGCCGGGCTGGTGCCCAGATCGATCTTCACCCCGCCGAACAGCGCCGCGTGATCCGCCACATGCGACCGTCGCAACGCGTGATACGCCTTGTGTTCTACCGCCTGCCCGGCCGCACGCACCGCGCCAACGGGGTCGCCGCCCGTGTCATCATAACGGCGGTAGCTGGTCGCAGCGGCGATCAGCAAGGTCACGCTGCGCGCGCCGGACACGGTTATGCCGTTTTGGTTCGCAACAATGACGCCGTCCCCCACCGCCTGCACGCGCAGCGCGTAGCGCAACCCTGCAGGCACACCGAGGGCAGCTTCGTTCGATCCGGTCACCAGCAGGGCATGGGCACCATCGGCAGCGATCGTCACGTCCGGTCCGGGCCGGGCCGCATCCTCGCGCTGCAGCCACTCGGTCGGTCGCGTGGTTTGGGGCGTTGCACCCTCGGAGAATTGCGCGCGGGGGGTACTGATCGCACGCGGTGCACGATAGGCGAGATCGAAGTCGAGCGTTCCCGCCTCCGCTTCCAGCCGCATCACGATCACCTGATCGGGGGCCGATGCAAACAGCTCGCGCCGGTAACGGCCGTCCGAGGTCTCGAACTCGGTTGTGGCAATGCCCGATGCGAGATCGAGCTCGCGCCGATAGGCGGTCGGGACGTGCGCGGATGCGAAGGTCAGCAGCAGATCGCCGAGCGTGCCATACGGCATCTGGGCGGGCGGTTTGCCCATCATTTTTGCGGAAGCCAGGTCCGTCGCGTCCTTATAGCGTCCGGCGGCAAGCAGCGCCCGAACCTCGGGCAACGCGGCCAAGGCTTCGGGATTGTCCGGATCATAGGGCGCGCCCGCCCACAGCGTATCCTCATTGAGTTGAAGCCGCTCCTGCGCGACGCGGCCGAACACCATCGCGCCCAGCCGTCCGTTGCCGACCGGCAGCGCCTCAGTCCAGGCTCCGGCCGGCTGCCGATACCAAAGCCGCAGGTCGCCGCTCGAATCGCTCGCCTTCGCCGCCAGCAGCGTCGGCGCAGCCGCAATCGCAAGCCCCGCCGCCAGCGTCTCGCGTCGATTGACGGCTGCGAACGCATCGCTTGATGGCATCATCGCTCTCCCCATGCGGCTTCGTCCAAGCTCCAAAACCCTGTGCGGTGCGGATGCCCGCATTGGCAAGGCGCTCGTAAATTAGTTTGTCTGACTATTGACCGTCGAACAACCCTCCGTTTAGCAATGCCGCACGATCCGTAAGGCGCGCGCGCGCTGCACGATCGTCGAAAACAAGAAGCTCCGGCCAGCATAAGGCAGGGCGATCGGGAGAAGACCGGATGACCGGAGTGGGGCGATCCGTTGATCGACGTCGTGCCTGGTTCGCATCGCATGGCGCGGGGCGCGCCGCATTGTACGGAATGGCATTGCTGCTGGGCGCGCCCGCCATGGCACAGGACGCGCGGATGGTGCCGACTGTCGCCCCGGCCGAACCCACTGCAATCCGGCTCGATACCGGCGACGCCGCGGGCGTGACCGCACCGGAGTCGTGGTTCCGCCAATATGGCGTCGCGATGACGCGCAACGTCAGCACCGCGACGCTGACGCCGTTCCTCCCCGATCCTGCCAAGGCGACCGGCGCGGCGGTGATCGTGGCACCCGGCGGCGGCTTCCTGATGCTGTCGATGGAGAATGAGGGGTGGCGCGTCGCGCGCGCGCTCGCCGATCACGGGATCGCCGCGTTCGTGCTGAAATACCGCCTGAAGCCAACCCCCGCCGCCATGCCCGATTTCGAACAGGCGGTGGCGGCGATGTTCGCGGGTGCCGGACGTCCCACGTCGCGGCTGCGCCCCGAAGAGGCCGCCGCCGGGCTGGCCGAGCCGATCGCCGACGCGCGCGCCGCCTTCGCGCTGATCCGCGCGCACGCCCGCGAATGGCGGGTCGATCCCGCCCGCATCGGGATGATGGGCTTTTCGGCAGGAGCCATGACGACAATGGCCACCGCGCTCACCGCCCCCGAGCTGGACCCGGCGTTCCTCGCGCCGATCTACGGCTCGATGGAGGCGGTCCGCGTTCGCCCTGATGCGCCGCCGCTGTTCGCGGTGCTCGCCGCCGATGACCCGCTGTTCGCACGCAAAGGTCTGGGCCTGATCGATTCGTGGCAGCAGGCGGGACGGCCTGTCGAATTTCATTTGTATGGCCAGGGCGGCCACGGCTTCGGCCTTGGTAAAGCGAACACGACGAGCACCGAGTGGTTCGACGCCTTCGTCCGTTGGCTCGATATGAACGGCTTGCTGACACGCCAGCGGGACGGCGGCGCGGCAGGCGCAAGCGGCACGGGAGCGACAAAGCCATGAAACCGATCAAGATCGCAATCGTGCTGGCAGTGGGCGCTTTAGCGCCGCTGACCGCCGGTTTGGCGCAACAGGCACCCGCGCCTGCGCGCAGTTTCGAACCCTATTTTACCGCGCCGACAAACGCACCGCTGACCCCTGACGCCGACGGTTTCCTGCAACGCTGGCTGCTGTTGGAACCGATCGTCAAGCCAAACCGCAGCAACATCGGTTTCACGCAAAGCTATGTGCGCGCCGCGCTGACCGATTTTCCCGGTGGCACTGTTGCCGTGCCGCGCGATGGTGCGCTGATCAAGACGCCGGAGCCGCTGCGCTGGCACGCGCTCGATGCGCGGTTGTTCGACGTCAAGCTGTTCAATTTCGCGCAAAGCCTCGGCAAGCCGGTCTATGGTGTGATCTTCCATGCGGTCACCGTCGTCGACAGCCCGCGCGAAATGCACAATGTGCGCCTCGCCGTCGGCTCGAACGCAGCCTCAATGTGGTGGGTCAACGGCACCGAAGCCGTCGGCCTGTATGGCGACCGTCGCATGGTGATGGACGACGGCGTATCGCAACCGCTGACGCTGCACAAAGGGCGCAACATCGTCCGCGGCGCGGTCATCAACGGTCCGGGCCTCAGCGACTTTTGCGTCCGCTTTGTCGACGCCGAGGGGCGACCGGTCCGCGACCTCACGATCGACCTTAAATAGCTCCGTCCGGGCTTAAACCCGCGCGATCCCGTTGGAGATACCATGAAGTACGCTGCGATTGCCGTCCTGTCGGCCCTGCTCGCACTGCCGGGCACCGCCGCTGCCCAATTGGAGGGCGAGCCCTTTATCCATGATCCCTCGACGATCGCGCTGTCCGACGGGAAATATTATACGTTCGGCACAGGGCGCGGTGGCCTGGTGTCCGAAGACGGCTGGAGCTGGCATAGCGGTGGCGTTCGTCCCGGCGGCGGGGTCGCGCCCGACATCATCCACATCGGCGATCGCTACTATGTCGCCTATGCGGTCGGCGGCGGCGGCATGAACGGCGGCCATGCCAGCCAGGTCAAGGTGATGTGGACGCACTCGCTCGACCCCGGCTCGCCCGCTTTCGGATATCATGATGTCGGCGTCGTTGCCGAGAGCAACGGCGTCGAAGACGCCGATGCGATCGATCCCGCCTTCCTCCTCGCCGACGGGCGGCTGTGGCTGAGCTACGGCACCTATTTCGGCTATATCCGCATGGTCGAGCTCGATCCCACAACGGGTGCCCGGCGCGCAGGCAACCAACCGGTCGATATCGCGATCGACATGGAAGCCACCGCCCTGCTCTACCGCGATGGCTATTACTATCTGCTGGGAACGCACGGCACGTGCTGCGACGGGCCCAATTCTTCGTACAACATTCGCGTCGGGCGCTCGCGCTCGCCGACCGGCCCGTTCGTCGACCATATGGGCGTACCGCTGCTGAAAGGCGGTGGGAAACTGGTGGTCGCCGGGCGCGGGCGTCGCTACGGCCCCGGCCATTTCGGCCTGGTCGACCTTGGCGACGGACTCCAGAAGTTCTCGATGCACTATGAAGCCGATATGGATCGCAGCGGGCGTAGCGTGCTCGCGATCGAGCCCTTGTTGTGGAAGGATGGCTGGCCGGTCGGCGGCGAAAATCTTGCGGCCGGAACGTATGAGATCGAATCGCAGCGCAGCGGCGGCGCGCTGCAGCTTGCCGTTGACGACACCCGCATCGCGTTCGATGCGCGCCGCAGCTTCTTTGCTGCGCCGAATACGCCGGTCACCCCCATCGCGAACCAGACGCTTGGCGAAGATCAGGCGAACTGGCCAAGCGGTCCGATCAACGTCGACCTTGGCGATTATATGATCAGGCCGCACCAGCAATGGACAATCGCCCCAGTCGCCGGGGCAGGCGGCTATTTCGGTGCCCCGTATTACAGCATCCTCATCGCGGGTACCGGCCGCGCGCTGGCCGTGTCGGGCGAGACCGTCGCAACCGTGCCGACCTTTACCGGCGCACCCGAGCAATTGTGGCGGATCGACCAACTCACCGACGGCACCTACCGGATAACGCCGAAGGTGACGGGACAAGGCCCGTCGCGCGCGCTGGTTGCCGTGGGGGCCAGCACCCCCGCCCTTGCCCCGTTCGATCCCGCAAGCGCCGTCGGACGGTGGACCTTCAAGCGACCGTAGCGGAGACTCCCCATCTTCACGGAAGGACGTCCTACGATAGTCGCAGTTTCCGTCACGACCGGCTGCTGCTAGAGTTCGGCGCTGTGACGATCGAACATTCCCTCTCCCCGGCTGAAGATGCCGGAACCGCAACCGACAGCGAACTGCCAACGCGCTCTCCGCGCGGCAAAGGGCGGCGGCTGCGCGGGGCGATTGCCCACAAACTCGGCGTGGCCATCCTGTCTGGCAAATATGCCCCGGGCGAGACGCTTTCCAGCGAGACCGTCTTTGCCGAATCGCTCGACGTATCGCGCAGTGCTTATCGCGAAGGCATCCAGGCGCTGATTGCCAAGGGGCTGGTCGAAAGCCGACCAAAAGCGGGAACGCGCGTGCTCCCGCGCGATCGGTGGAATCTGCTCGACCCCGACGTGCTCGGCTGGGCCTTTGCCGGCGAGCCCGATCCGCAATTGGTGCGCAGCCTGTTCGAACTGCGCTTGATCATCGAACCTGCCGCCGCCGGGATGGCCGCGACCAAGCGCGACCGCAGCGAACTCAAACGCATGAAGGAGGCACTTGCCGCGATGCGGCGGCATTCGCTCGCGACCGATCTGGGCCGTGCGGCCGACCGGCAGTTTCACGATACGATCCTGCGCGCCACCCGCAACGATGCGTTGGTGGTGCTCAGCGCCTCGATCGGCGCAGCGGTCAGTTGGACAACGCAGTTCAAGCAACGCCTGCGCGCGCTGCCGCGCAACCCGATCCCCGATCACGTGCTCGTTTATGACGCGATTGCCGCCGCCGACCCCGACGCCGCCAGCGCGGCGATGCGGCGGCTGGTCGAACTCGCGCTGGAAGATACCCAAAGCGCGATGGCGAGCTGATCGCGCCGGAGTCAGCGCGTCAGCGCCGCCTCGGACCAGCTCACCGGATCGGGAAAGCGCAGCGGCGTCGCGGTGCGCGCAACGAGTTCGATCAGCGTGACGCCACGCACGTCGACCGACAGCGGCGCGACTGCGTCGCCGAAGCGCATCGGTGCCGACTGGCCGAGCAGCTTGCCGTCGCCATAGACCGCGAAGCGCACCGGCTGGCTGCGATCGCGCGCCGAATCGTCGACCCCGACCAACGCCGAGAAGCGGGCGAACCCCGAATTGCGCACTTCGATCCGCGAATTGGCAAGCACACCGATCCCGGTGGTGAAGCGACGCCCGGCCACCTGCAGCGTCTCGCCATAAGGCGTGCCGTCAGCCTGCGCGCCACCCCAGCCGCCATAACGCGGGTGGTCGCCGTCGCCCCGAGTCCCGCGCCACGGCAAGATGCCACGGTGGATCAGCGGCTCATGCTCGGGGACGACGACGCCATCGACCGCAGGATTCACCCGGCCCGGCTGCTCCGAGAGATAGAGACCGCCGGGCAATTGCCGCGTGCCGTGCGCAGTGAAGACAAGCGTCTGATGCGGCGCGAGCGCGAGCTTGGTCTCGCCGCGGAAGTGCGTCGTGCCGCCATCCCACAGATCGTCGAGCGTAACGTCGCCATCGGCGGTGAATTTGAGATGGTCGGCAGTCAGCACCGCTTGCGCTGGTGACGCGGTGCGGTTGAAGATCGCCACCGCTTTGTCGCCGCTCGCCAGCGTTTTGACGAGGATCTGCACATCGTCGGTATCGAACGCCAGCACCGCCTGGTTGCCGACGGGATCCTGGTCGAGCGCGATGATCCGCGAATTGCCCAGGATCGCCAGCATCGTCGGCGGTGCCTTGCGCAAGTCATAGCCGATGAACAGCGGCGCATTCACCATTGCCCAAAGTGTGAAATGCGTCCGCGCCTCGGCCGCATGCGCCGCATCGAAATCGCCGGTGCCGATGAACAGCATGTCGGGGTCGTTCCACGATCCCGGATGCGCATAGAGCGCGCGGCGCGACACGCTGTCGAAATTGTGCAGCATCCGCGACCAGCTTGGCGAAATGTCCTCGCTGGTCCGCGAGATGCTGCCGACATCCTTGCCCCAGGCGCGGACATCGGCCGAGCCCCACAGGCAGATCGAATAGAGGAAGTCGTTGTCGGGGTTATAGCGCTTTAGCGCGCGCCCGACCTCCTCATACAGCCCGCGCACCGCCGCAATGTCGCTGCGCCCGACCGATTCGACGTCGACCAGCGGCGCGAGCGCGCGATACTGGCCCGACTTCACGCGCGGATCGGTGGCGGGGAAAGCGCGGATGCCGCAGCCGTCGACCTTGATCAGGTCGAAGCCCCAGTCCTTGAAATAGAGCGCGATATCCTGGTCGACATGCCCGTACAGGGCGACCTCGCGCTCGGCGACGGTACCTTCGGGCATATTGGCCATGGTCGAGGTGAACGCCTGCCCGCAGGTATTGCGCCCGATGTCGGAATAAATGCCGGCCTTGAGCCCCATCGCATGGAGCCGGTCGGTAAAGGGCCGGAAGCTGGTGTCGCCGCCCGGCCCCGCCCCCTTGGCCGAGGGAAAGGTCGTGGTGCGGATGACCATCCGCCCGTCACTTTCCCGTCGCTTGAGCCACCAGCCGTCATCGACGTCGATATAGCGATAGCCCTTCGCCGCCAGCCCAGAATCGACGATGATCTGCGCCGAGGCGAGCACCTTCTCTTCGCTCACATCTTCGTAAAAGGCGTTCCAGCTGCTCCACCCCATTGGCGGCAATTGCCCCGCGCCCGCAGTATAAGCGCTCCACCGCCCGGCTGGGGCGAGATCGTCGGCCTGTGCCATCGCGGGCAAGCTGCAAGCCGTGGCCGCGAGCAGCGCCGCACAGACGCGCAATCGGCTGCGTCCGCCGCGCATCAGCGCGCCGCCTTGGTCACGAGGTTCTTGCCGAAGAAGGGCATCACATTTTCCTGAAAGCGCACCGCCACGTCGCTGACGTGCGTCCCGTGGTACAGTTCGAAGCTGTTGGCGATACCATAGCGGTCCAATGTCGCGTGAAGCTTGGCCGCGTCGTCCTTGAGGCCGTCCTGATCGCCGACATCGATCGCGATGGCGCGATACTGGCGCAAATTGCCGATATATTGGTCGACAAAGGCGAGCGGCGCGTTCGCCGCCCATTTTGCCAGCACCTCGGGCTGCACGACGCCGTTCTTGGTCGGCAAGTCGAGGTAAAAAGGCGGGTTCTGCGGATTGGGCGACCAGGCGGCGGCGGTCGCGAATTGCGCGCGCCCGAAGAAGGGCAGCGCGGTGGCTTCCTCGCGCGTATGGACCGCCTCCAGCGCGGCAGCGACCTTGGGGTCGATCTGGCCGGGATCGCGCGGCGACAGGCAGCACGGGCTCATCATATAGATCGCGCCGAACATGTCGGGATGCCGCATCCCGATCCGCGCGGTGCCGTAACCGCCCATCGAATGCCCGGCGAGCCCGCGGCTGCGCCGGTCGGCAATCGTGCGATAATGCGCGTCGACATAATGGATCAGATCGCGCGCGATGAAGGTCTCGAAATCACCGGTCGTGACCGAACTCGAATACATCGATCCGTTATGCAGCGTTTTCGAATCCGGCAGCACCACGATCATCTCGGGCACCCCCGTGGCGAACGCACCCTCGATCGTCTGCGGCACATGGATTTCATGCGTCCATTGCTCGGCACCGATCGAATAGCCGTGGAGCGCGTAGAGCACCGGGTAGCGCCGCTTCGGATTGGCAGCATAGCTTGGCGGCAGCATCACCAGCACGTCGCGGTCCGCCGAATCGCCCTCGAGATTGCCGACGATGGTGGGGGCATGGACCTTGATCCGCTCGATCGTCACGGCCGGAGCACCGGCAACCGGCGGCGGCACATGCGTTGGCACTTGCCCGATTGCCGGCATCGCGCCCATCAGCAAAGCGGCGGTTCCGATGCAGGCAACGCACGAGGCACGCCATGCCGCCCGCAGCCGATGACGATTGCGCATATCACTCTCCCAAGCACCCATTGGACCGGTATCGCGTCTTCGCGACGTGTCGTCTTGTCTGTCTAAAGCAGGCCTGCGTCAATTCCTTGCAGCGCCTCCTCTAGGCCGTGGCCTACCCGCCGCGAAGCAAGCGCATCACCAGCGCGCGGATCCGCCCATAATTGCCGCTGCGCAGTGGCCCCAGGATACCGTGCTGCGGTTCCGGCAGGTGCGCGAGCGGATGCCCATCGGGGCGAAAGACATAATGGTCAAAGAATGCCCGCCATGCCGCGCGCTCGGGTGCGGGGCGCTCGGCAATCGCGATCATCGCGAGCAACATCGCGGTGTGCGGCGCATCCGGACCGCTGGCAAAGCCATCCCACCAGTAATTCACCAACACGTTGAAAGGCGCGGTCGCTTCGACCGAATGCCACCACAGCTTGGGCAGATACAACGCATCGCCGGGTTCCAGATCGACGGGAATCGCCCGTCCCCGGGCGTTGGCGAACGCCGGGTAGCGTGCGTCTTCCGGCGGCGCACTGGCGGCCAGGCTGACCGGTTGCCCGGCCAGCGTGTGATCGATCGGCCCGACATACAGATCGGCAATCGCATCGGGCGGATAAAGCGTGAAACGCCGTCGCCCCGCCACGACACAGGCGAGGTTGTCGAACGTATCATAGTGGCAAGCGACCGACGACGCGGTCCCAAGCCAGATCCGCGGCCCGACGTCGGGCGACAGGATCGAGAGCGTATTTTCCGCAGAAAAGCCCGGAAGATAGTCATCTGTGGGCAGCGAACCGACATAGATTGACGGTTGCGAGGGAGACTGTGCTGCGTCCGCGATCCGCCCAAGCGCCTCACCGAACCGCACGCTTTCGCGCGAGAAGGTAAACCCGGCCAGTCCGTCGGCATAATCGTATCGTCCACCCGTTCCCGGATCGCCGACAAACATCTCCGCCGCCCGGTCGACCGCGAATCGTGCCAGATAGGCGACGAGCACCGCCTGCGATTGCGCTTGCGCGACATAAGCCGGCCACTGGCGACATACGCCGCGCAAGACGACCGGTTCGCACGGCTCGGCAATGTCGCGGAGGAACCGGTCGCGATCCAATGTCGTGCCGTCGACGGTTCGCAAGCAGGGCGAGTCGAGCGATGTCATCCGGCAACAAGACGATCGTTGCGCAGGTGGGCGAGGCGCGAAAGATGCTGCTGTGATCCAAGGACGCTTTGCGCGAGCGCCAGGTCGCCTTGCCGGAACAGTCCGATCACCGCAACGTCGTCGAGCTCGGCCAGGGCATCGCGACTGATCGTGTAGAGGCCTTCCAGCACGAGTCGTTCGCCATCGTCGAAGCTGAATGACAGGTCGATCGGCTCGACCAGTTTGAGCGCGAGCAGACGCTTGAGGAACTGCTCGGTCCGCGGCAACCCCGCGTGCAACTGACTCAAGGCGCTCTGGACACGCCGCAGCGCTGCGGCGGGCAGGCCCTCTTCTTCAAACACCCTTTGCCCACCCGTTCCCGCAAAGCGGGGGTGCGCCGGATCGATCGCGATATGATCGCCGGAGATATAGAAACCCTGCCGCACCAGATCGAGGAGCCCTTCGACCGCCGCGCCATCACCCGTTCCGGAAAAAATGTTTTCGCCCGGCTTCAGGCCCAGCAGTGCTCCGGCATAAAATGCCCCGGTTTCAGGATGTTTGGTAAAAAGGATCGGAAATCGGGCAGCGACCGACTCGAACTCTTCGACCACGATCTGCACGAAGTGCCGGTCGGCGGACAGCGGCGGACCAAGCCGCAGCGCCGCGTGATTATCGGTATTTAAGACCTCCAGCGTCGCCATCGGCGTCCTCTCCTAAGCTATCGCGCCGCTGCTCACGGTCGTCCTGCTGGCATAAGCGGCGCACCACGCTCCGGCCAAGAGCCTTGATCGTTTTTTCGCATTACACCGACAAATACCATTGCGCAGCGTCTCTGGTAGCGATAACAATGCTCCCAGCGCAATAGGTCGGACGATACCGACTGGGGCGCGAGAAGCTTGTCCCGGGGCCCACGGCCTGGGGCAGACGTCTGAATAATAATGATAGTTTAAGAGGGAGGGGATTGTGACGTACTTCACCGCACGCCGGAATAGCGCAGCATCGGGCTCACGCAGGCGCAAATTTATTCTGATTGGCGCTCCGAGCTTGCTCGCGCTTGCTTTGGCAGATCCGGCCGCCGCACAAACCAGCGACGCGCAGACTATCCATACCGCGCAGGCCGTAACGCCGCAGGATGGGGCTGCTACCGCCGACACCGGCAAACCTTCTACCCCCGACGACATCGGGCAGGACATCATCGTTACGGGTCTGCGCGGATCGCTCCAGCGCAACCTGGACATCAAGCGTTCGGCGACAGGCGTTGTCGACGCCATCTCGTCCGAAGACATCGGCAAATTTCCCGACTCGAACGTCGCAGCCTCGCTCCAGCGCTTGCCCGGCGTGTCGATCCAGCGCTCGGGTGCCCGCGGCGAAGCAACCGGCATCACGGTTCGCGGCTTTGGCGGCGACTTCAACACCACGCTGTATGACGGTCGCCGCATCTCGACCGCGACCGGTGGCCGCCAGATCGATTTCTCCACCGTCGGTTCCGATTTCATCGGCCGCCTGAGCGTCCTCAAGACGCCCGACGTGGCGCTGACCTCAAGCTCGATCGGCGCGACCGTCAATGTCGAATTCCCCAAGCCGTTCGATCATCCAGGCCTCCGCCTGGCGACCAGCATTGCAGGCTCGGTGCAGGATCGCTCGGGCAAGATCGTTCCGACCGGCGGCGTGCTGCTTAGCGACACCTTCGCCAATGGCACGCTCGGCGTGCTCGCCGACTTCATCTACACGCGCCGCGATACCAACACCAACCGCGTCGGCGTCAATGGCTGGGAGGGCGGCTATTACGCGCCGTGCCAGCTGAAGGGCACCACTGCGACCAGTTGCTCGCCAACCAGCGACTCCAAGAGCGCCGCCTATGCCGACGCACGCAACCGCCAGACGGTGGTCGGCTGGTTCCCCCAGCAATATGTTTACGAGCAGGATCGTACCAAGGACGAACGCTATGACGGGCGCATCGCGCTGCAATGGCATCCGTCGGACGATGTGATGGTCACGATCGACGACAATTTCTCGCGGCAGAAGGTCGTCACCGACATTTACGGTTTCGGCGTGTGGTTCAACCAGGGCGCGCTGCGCAACGTCGAGCTCGACAAGAACGGGCAGGCCATCAATTTCACGCAGACCGGCTCGCCGACCGACTTCACCTCGGCAATCAACACCGAAGTGCTGCAGACCAATGCGATCGGCGGCAACGTCAAATGGGACGCGAACGAGCACCTCACGCTCGAGGGCGATCTCAACTACGCGCAGAGCTGGCGTAATCCGGACGGCAATATCGGCAGCCAGAACGGCGATATCGGCTATGGCGGTGCGCTCGGCACGACGACCGGGCTGCAAATTCTCGGCAACAGCAGCAACGCCATTCCGGTGCTGACGGCTTTTGGGCCCAACGGCACCGCTGCGGATTTCGCCAATCCCGCGCTGATCGGTTCGCATGTCACCGTGAACCAAACCCAGCGCAACACCGATACCCTGAAGCAGGCGCGCTTTAATGCGACCTGGCATCAGGACAATCTGACCATCAAGGCTGGCGGACAGTATATCGAGGACCGCTTCCAGCTCAGCAACCAGAGCACCTTCACCAACAACTTCTGGCAGGCCTATGCCGGCTACGGCACGCCTTCCGCGCAGGGTGGTGGCATCGCGCCGCTGCCAAGCAGCCTGTATCAGGGCACGATCTCGACCAACAACTTCATCCCCGGCTTCAAGGGCTCGTTGCCGCCGTCGTTGATCATGTTCAACCCGATCGCCTATCAGAATTATCTGACCAGCCTCGGCAATCCTCAGACGAAAAACATCCCCGGCTATAACTATTCGGGCGTTACCGGCTTTACCGGAACCTTTGACGAGGCGGTCGATCCCGGCAGCATCCAGGATATTCGGGAAAAGACCTGGTCGCTCTACATGAGCGTCAATTTCACCACCGACATCGGCAATATGCCGTTCCACTTCAACGCGGGCGTGCGGAACGAGAACACCCATCTGACATCGGTCGGCCAGGGCCGCCTGCCGTTGGTGCTCAGCACCAGCAGCGCCGATCCGACGCTGCTGACAGTGTCGAGCTATACCCCGGTTCAGGCGGTTTCGAGCAAGAGCAGCTATTCGTTCCTCCTGCCGACGCTCGACGCCCGGCTCGAAGTCACCGACCGGCTGCAATTGCGCTTCGATGCGTCGCGCACGCTGACGCGCCCGGCGCTCAACCTGCTGTCGCCGGTGCTCAACGTCGGCAGCGGCCAGCGCGTCAACGCGCTGACGGCAAGCGGCGGCAACCCCAACCTCAAGCCGTATCTGTCGGACAATTTCGACGTCGCGGCCGAATGGTATTACAAGCGCAACTCCTACGTTTCGGTCGATTTCTTCGTGAAGAACGTCAGCAACTTCATCGTTGGCGGTGTGACGCGGCAGGCCATTAACGGCGTGATCGATCCGACCACCGGGCAGCCCGCCAACTTTGCGGTCACGCAACAGGTCAACGGGCCTGACGCGACGGTGCGCGGGGTCGAGGTTGCATGGCAACAGGTGTTCGGCGAAACCGGCTTCGGCTTCACCGCCAACGCGACCTTTGTCGACACCAACAAGCCCTACGATCCGACCAACATCTCGCAAACCGGTTTTGCGGTCACCGGCCTGGCCAACTCGGCAAACTTCGTCGGCTTCTACGACAAGCACGGCTTCCAGTTCCGGGCGGCGCTCAACTGGCGCGACAAGTATCTGCTCCAGTTCGGCCAGAACCAGAATACCGGACAATTCGGTGCCGAACCGACCTTCGTCAATTCGAGCCTCCAGCTCGACCTGTCGTCGAGCTACGACATCAACAAGCACTTCAGCGTGTTTGGCGAGGTCCAGAACGTCAACAACAACCAGCAAAGCACCCACGGCCGCTTCGACAATCAGTTGCTCGACGTGTTCGACTATGGACGGCGCTATCTGGCCGGCGCGCGCTTCCGCTTCTAGTCTCCGCCACCTCGGGGGTGCCGTATCGGCACCCCCTCATTTTTGGTAGTCGGGAGCGATGCAGAGCGTCAAAAATATCGTCATCGTCGGCGGCGGGACGGCTGGGTGGCTGACGGCCGGCATCATCGCCGCGCGGCATCGCGGCCGGATGTCGGAAGGCTTTTCGGTAACGCTGATCGAATCCCCCGGAACGCCGATCATCGGGGTTGGCGAGGGCACCTGGCCGACGCTGCGCACGACGCTTTCCAAAATCGGTGTGTCGGAAAGCGATTTCTTCCGCGAATGCAACGCATCGTTCAAACAAGGCGCGCGCTTCGCCCGCTGGACAACCGGCGAGCCCGATGAAGGCTATTATCATCCGCTGATGCTGCCGCAGAGTTTCTCGCGGGTTAATCTTGCGACGCATTGGCTGGCCGACGGCCATGGCCAAAGCTTCTGCGACATGGTCTCGCCGCAAGGGCGGCTGTGCGATGACGGGCTTGCCCCCAAGACGATCGCCACCCCCGAATATGAGGCGCTCGCCAACTACGCCTATCATCTCGATGCCGGGAAATTCGCGGGCTTCCTCCAGCGGCACTGCTGCGAAACGCTCGGCGTTCGCCACATACTCGCCGACGTCCAGCATGCGACGCAGGCCGAAAATGGCGACATCCTCACCGTCGTCACCGAACAGGCAGGCGAGATCGCGGGCGATCTGTTCATCGACTGCACTGGCTTTGCGGCGCTGCTGATCGGCAAGACGCTCGGCGTGCCGTTCAAGAGTTGCAGCGACACCTTGTTTTGCGACACGGCGCTGGCGGTGCAAATCCCGCATGAGGATCCGGACGGACCAATCGCCTCGCACACGATTTCGACCGCGCAATCGTCAGGCTGGATCTGGGACATCGGCCTGCCGACGCGGCGCGGCGTCGGGCATGTCTATTCGAGCAGCCACATTTCCGACGATGCCGCCGAGCAGGAATTGCGAGCCTATCTCGGCCCGCGCGGCCGCGATCTGGCGGTGCGCAAACTGGCGATCCGGGCCGGGCACCGCGAAACCTTCTGGAAGAACAATTGCGTGGCGATCGGCCTGGCCGCCGGTTTCCTCGAACCGCTCGAAGCATCGGCGATCGTGCTGATCGAACTCTCCGCCAAGCTGGTGGCCGAACAGATGCCGGTGTGCCGCGAAGTGATGGACATCCTCGCCGCGCGCTTCAACGCGACGACGCTGTACCGCTGGGGCCGGATCATCGATTTCCTGAAGCTGCATTATGTGCTGACCAAGCGCACCGACAGCGATTTCTGGCGCGACAATGTCCGGCCCGAAACGGTCCCGGACCGGCTACGCGATCTGCTGACCCTGTGGAAATACCAGCCGCCATGGTTCCACGACGAATTTGACCGTGTCGAGGAAGTCTTCCCCGCGGCAAGCTATCAATATGTGCTCTATGGCATGAACTTCCACACCGAAGTGTCGCGCGACGCGATCGCGGGCGAAACCCGGCTCGCGGCGCAGGCACGGCGCGAAGCCGCGACCCAGACCGAGCGTCTGCGCGCGGGCTTGCCGCGGCACCGCGATCTGATCCGCAAGATCGTCGAGCATGGGTTACCGACGATCTGATCCTCCGACGATTCCTTCCCTCCCCCGGATTTGAGGTACATTATGGCATCGACCCTTTCTTTCGCATCGCGCGCGCTCCTGCTGGTGAGCGCCAGCGTCGCAACCATTGCGTCGCAAGCGCAGGACGTGCCCGCATCGCCAACCCGCTTGCCGCCGCAGCCCGGCGTGGCGCGCGCCGAGGCGGACCGCCTTGCGGCAACACTGGTTGCGCAAATGACGACCGAGGAGAAGCTGCCGCAGCTGCTCAACGTCGCACCCGCCATCCCACGGCTGAAGATTCCGGCGTATAACTGGTGGACGGAATCGCTCCACGGCGCGCTCGGGCCGATTCCGACCACCAACTTCCCCGAGCCGATCGGCCTAGCGGCGAGCTTCGATGCCCCACTGGTGCATCAGGTCGCGGGCGCGATCAGCACCGAGGTGCGCGCGCTCCACACCCAAGGGCGGCAGACCGGCAAGCTGGGCCGGATCGGCACCGGGCTCGATACGTGGTCGCCCAACATCAACATCTTCCGCGATCCGCGCTGGGGCCGGGGCCAGGAGACCTATGGCGAGGATCCCTATCTCGCCGCACGCATGGGCGTTGCCTTCGTAACAGGCATGCAGGGGCCCAACCCGGATCTGCCGCAGGTCATCTCCACGCCCAAGCATTTCGCGGTCCATAGTGGCCCCGAATCGACCCGCCACGCCGCCAACGTCTATGTCTCGCCGCACGATCTGGAGGATACCTATCTCCCCGCGTTCCGCGCGGCGATCGTCGAGGGGCGCGCCGGTTCGATCATGTGCGCCTACAACCGCATCGACGGCCAGCCCGCTTGCGCGAACGATCTGCTGCTTAAGGATCACCTGCGCGGTGCCTGGGGCTTTACCGGCTATGTCGTGTCGGATTGTGACGCGGTGAAAGACATTGCCGACAATCACAAATATGCCCCCGACCAGGCGACCGCCGTCGCTGCAGCGATGAAGGCGGGCGTCGACAATGAATGCAACACCCAGACGATCGGCGATATCGGCGGCCTGCCCGACCGGTTCGGCGAGGCGTTGAAGCGCAATCTGATTTCGCAAGGCGATATCGATCGCACCTTGGTCCGGCTGTTCTCCGCGCGCCTCCGCAATGGCGATTTGCCAGGCGTCGCGGGCGCACCGGCGGTGGTTCCGGTAAGCGCCATCCTCACCCCCGATCATATTGCGCTCGCGCTGGAAGCGGCCGAAAAGAGCCTGGTGCTGCTCAAGAATGACGGCGTGCTGCCGCTGCGTCCCGGCGCGCGGATCGCCGTGCTTGGGCCCCTCGGCGATGCGACGCGCGTGCTGCGCGGCAATTATTCCTCTACGCAATCCGCGCCGCCCGTATCGGTGGTCGACGGTCTGCGCCAAGCCGCCGGAGCAAGCGCGGTGACGCTGGTGCCGTTCGGGGAATCGATCACCGATGGCGATCGCGTGCCGCCGTCGGCGCTGATTGGGCCAGACGGCAAGCCCGGGCTGCTCGCACGCTATTTCAACCCGGTCACCCCGCCCAGCCTCCCCTTCAAGCCAGGGACCGACCACACCATCCTTGCCGCGCTCACCTATCAGGACCGCCCGATCGTGACGCGGCGCGAGGTCGATGTTGCCGCGCGCGCCTTCGATCTGCCCAGGGTGAACGATTATCACCGCACCGAATGGACCGGGTTTCTGGTCGCGCCCGAGACAGGCAGCTACCGCCTTGGCCTTGGCGGCAGCGGGCTGCTGGAAATTGACGGGCACACCTTCCTTGATGTCGGCGGCGAGCATCACAGCCCGCTGCCGACGCTCAAGACGGTGACGCTGCAAAAGGGCCAGCGCTATCGCTTGCGGCTGGTCTCGACCGCGCGCGGCTTCGGAAATACCGATCTGGTGTGGAAGCGGATCTCGCCCCAGCCCGAGCCCGATCTCGCCGCCGCCGCTGCCAAGGCCGACGTGCTCGTCGCGGTGGTCGGGCTGACGTCCGACATGGAGGCCGAGGAAACCGGCACCGACATTCCGGGCTTCAAGGGCGGCGACAAGACCTCGCTCGACCTGCCCGCCGAGCAGCAAGCGATGCTGGAACGCGCGAAGGCGACCGGCAAGCCGCTGATCGTGGTCGCGATGAACGGCAGCCCGATCAACCTTGCCTGGGCCAAGGACAATGCCGCCGCGATCGTCGAGGCCTGGTATCCCGGCCAGTCGGGCGGGCTTGCCGTCGCCAACGTGCTGACCGGCAAGACCAATCCCGCCGGTCGCCTGCCGCTGACCTTCTACCGCAGCGTTGCCGACCTGCCGCCGTTCGACGATTATGCGATGGCGGGGCGCACCTATCGCTATTTCACCGGCACGCCCGTTTACCCGTTTGGCTACGGCCTGAGCTTCACGCGCTTCGCCTACACGCCGCTGACGGTGACACCCGCCAGCGGCGGTGCCGAGAGCGGGCTGCGCGTGACGACCGAGGTCAGCAACGCCGGTGAGCGCGCGGGCGACGAGGTGGTGCAGCTCTACCTCAACTTCCCCGATCAACCCGGCACCCCGCGCGTGGCACTGCGCGGCTATCAGCGTGTCACGCTCAAGCCGGGCGAGCATCGCGTCATCAGCTTCGACCTGTCGCCCCGCGACTTGAGCGCAGTGGCGATCGACGGAACGCGCCAAGTGATGGCCGGCCAATACCGCGTCAGCGTGGGATCGGGCCAGCCCGACACCGGCGTGCCGACCAGCACCGCCAGCTTCACCACCAGCCGCGCGGTCCGGCTGCCGCTCTGACGAATAGGCGACTTCTCCCTCCCTGAAAGGGAGGGGAGGAAGCCGGGCTATTTTCAAAGAAACCCCGAGCTCCAAAGGCGGTCCGCACCCGCAGCGCAGGACCGCCCTCGCGGCCTCACTGCAAATCGAGCACCACGACCGACATAGGCGGCAGCGTCGTGCTGAGCGTGCCACCGCTCACATGCGCGCCGGTGAAGGCGACCGGCTTCACCACATCGGGCTGCTCAAAGCTGTTATGCGCGTCCATCGTCGCGCCGGTGACGATCCGCCCCGAAACGCTGCCAGCCGTGACCCCGGCCAGCGCGATCGACAGCGGGATCGCGTGGTTGGGATCGAGATTGACCAACGCGACATGCACTTGCCCGGCCGTGTCACGCACCGCCGATGCACTGATCGCGGGAAGTGCCGTCGCGTCCTTGTGATACCAGGGCGACTTCACGTCGATCGGCAAGACCGTCGCGTCCTGCCACGGCTTGTACAGATCGAACACCCAATAGGTCGGCGTCTTGACCATCTTCGCGCCGTCGGTGAGCAGCATCGCCTGCAGCACGTTCACCATCTGCGCGATCGCCGCCATCTTCACGCGGTCGGCATGATGCGCAAAGATGTTGAGGTTGAGCCCCGCGACGACGGCATCCCGCACGCTGTTCTGCTGGACGAGGAAGCCCGGATTGCTGCCGGGAGCGGGATCGTACCAGGTGCCCCATTCATCGACGACCAGCCATACCTTCTTGGCCGGATCATATTTATCCATAATCGCCGAATGCTTGGTGACGAACTCGTCCATTTGCAGCGTGTGCGCCATCGTGCTGGCCCATTCGCTCTCCGGAAAGCCGAGCGCGGCACCCTTGTCCTTCCATTCCTGGTCGCGTGGGCGCGTATAGTAATGCAGCGAAAGGCCATCGATATTCTTGCCCGACAGCCGCATCAGCGTGTCGGTCCACTCATAATTGGCGTCGCTCGGACCGCTGGCGATCTTGAGCATCTTGCCGGTGCCCGACTTGGCAAAAAGGGCGTAGCGATTGGTCAGGTCCGCAGCATATTCGGCGCGCATATTGCCACCGCAGCCCCACAGTTCATTGCCGATGCCGATATAGGGAACCTTGAACGGGGCCGCATGACCGTCCGCCGCGCGTTCCTTGGCCAGCGTCGATCCGTTGGGCGAGGTCATATATTCGACCCATTGCGCAGTCTCGCTCGGTGGCGCGCTGCCGACATTGGCGGAGACATAGGCCTCCGCCCCCAACCGCTCGACAAAGCCCATATATTCGATCGTGCCAAAGGCATTGTCTTCGTTGACGCCACCCCAGTTGGTGTTGATCTTGACCGGACGCTTGCCGCGCGGCCCGACCCCGTCACGCCAATGATATTCGTCGGCAAAACAACCGCCGGGCCAGCGCACCACCGGCACCTTGATCGCGCGCAGCGCCTCCAGCACGTCGCGGCGATAACCGTGATCGTTGGGGATAGACGACCTCTCACCGACCCAGATCCCGCCATAGATGCCGTGGCCGAGATGCTCGGCGAACTGGCCGAACACCTGCCGGTTCATCACCGGTCCCGGTTGATCGCCGTGAAGCGTGGCGGTCGCGGTATTGGCGGGGTCGACATTTTCCTGGGCAAAGCCCGCGCCAGGCACCGTGGCGACAAGGGCAAGGCCGAGCAAAAGATGGGCGCGACGGATCATGGCAATAGTCCTTTGACGCAGAGCGTGGGGGAAGTCGGCCGGAGCACGACGCAGATCCGGAAAGGCGAGAGTTTCGGCGCGGCCCGATGCCGCGCGGGACATGCAGATCATATGCAACATTCCCCCCTCACACCCGCAAAGAGCGCTACCGAGCCCTTGCGCTTTCCGTTATATTGTCTGAGTATAAGCAGAGAGCCAGTGCGTCAACGGCGCGGAACGCGTAATCGTCAGGCGGTTCGAAGGAGAGGGTATTTCATGCTTCGCACCTTTGCTGTGGGGACGAGCGCGTTCGCGCTGGCCTTGGGGACCTTCGTCGGTCCCGCCTGTGCCGCGCCTACCGTGGGCGGCCTGCTGTCCGACCATAGCGTCGTCCAGCGTAACCAGCCGATCGTGGTGACCGGCGAAGCGATCGCGGGAGAGCCCGTTACCGTCGTGCTGGCCGGGCAATCGGCCCAAGCCCGCGCGGCCCGCGACGGTCGTTTTCGCGTCACGCTGCCGCCCTTGCCCGCCGGCGGCCCGTATGACGTGCTCGTAATGGCACCAAGCGGCACGACGGCGCTGCACGATGTGCTGATCGGCGATGTCTATCTGTGTTCGGGCCAAAGCAACATGGAGCTCCCCGTCGAGCGCGCACAGAATGCGATGGGCGCGATCATGGGGGGTGCCGACGATCAGCTCCGCCTCGTGACCGTGGCCAAGCGAACATCGACGACCGCGCGTGACCGTTTTGCGCAACAGCCCAGCTGGAGCGCCGCCGACGCAAAGACGACCGGCAGCTTTTCGGCGGCTTGCTTCTACATGGTGCAGGCATTGCGCAAGGTCGCCAAGGTGCCGATCGGCGCGATCCATTCGAGTTGGGGTGGATCGCAAATCGCCGCATGGATGGGCGAAGACGCACAGCGCGCCGCGGGCCGTGGCGCGCAAGCCGACCTGCTCGCACTCTACGCCCGGGATCCTGCCGCCGCCGAGCGCACGGCGAGCGCCGCCTGGGAAAGTTGGTGGCGCGACAAGACCGGCGACACGCGTGGTCACGAACCGTGGCAGCCCGACGCGGCGCTCGACTGGCAGCCCGTACCAAAGATCGCCTTTTACGAAGACTGGGGCGTGCCAGCACTGCAGACCTATCTCGGCATGCTGTGGTATCAGAAGACCATAACGCTGACGCCCGAACAGGCACGCCAGATGGCCACCATCGCCATCGGCGCGATTGACGATGCCGACCGCACCTGGATCAACGGAAAACCTGTCGGCGGGCGCGGCGGCTGGGACGCGCGTATGTATTCCGTCCCCGCCGGTACGTTCGTCGCCGGCCGCAACGTTATCACCGTCAACGTGGAAAACGCCTATGCGACGGGGGGCATGCCCGGCCCGGCGGACGCCATGAAACTGACCTTCGCCGACGGCAGCATTGTGCCGATTGCCGATGGCTGGCGTTATGCGATCGCCAAACGCGTCCTCGGCACCTCGCCGCGCGTGCCATGGGACGAGATCACCGGTGCCGGAACGATCTACAATGCGATGATTGCGCCGCTCGGCCAAACCGCGCTGGCGGGCGTGGCCTGGTATCAAGGCGAATCCGACACGGACATTCCCGGCTATGCCGACCGGCTGAAGGCGATGATGTCCGAATGGCGGCGTCAAGTGGCGCAACCGCACTTGCCGTTCGCAATCGTTTCGCTCGCCGGTTTCGGCACGCCGTCGATCGCGCCTGGCGAAAGCGGCTGGGCGCGAGTCCGCGACGACCAGCGCAAAGTGGCCCAAGACGACGGTCATGCGGCGGTCGCGGTAACGCTCGACCTTGGCGACCCCCTCGACATCCATCCGGGCGAGAAGCACGAAGTCGGGCAAAGATTGGCTCGAGCGATGGGCGCACTCGTCTATGGACAGACGATGTCGGCATCGGGGCCGCAGCCCTTAGAAGCCACACAGGACACGGCTGGCAACGTGACCGTGACGTTCGCAGGCGTGACCGGTGCGTTGCACACGCGCAGCACGAACCAGGCCATCGGATTCGAGCTGTGCGGGCCCGAGGTCGGCTCCTGTCGCTACGCCCGCGCGACCGTTACGGGGAACCATGCCACGCTCTTCGCGGACAATCGCCCGGTTACGCGCGTGCGCTATGCCTGGGCGGATTTTCCGGTCGTCAATGTGGTCGACGACGCCCAACTCCCGGCCGGGCCGTTCGAGCTGCGCATTCCTTGATCGGGCGTTGACCGGGTACGGTAGCCCGAACGATCGTCGCATCGCGGGGAGATCGCAGCCCCCCGCCGACAATGAGCAAGCCGTACCGCCCCTTTTTCAAGGCGAGCAGGTGTCGCGCCACGCTGCCGCCATCCCGAGCTACAGCCGCACGGCATTCAATCGCAGCGCGTTGGTCACGACGGTGAAGGACGACAGTGCCATCGCCGCGCCAGCCAGCATCGGCGACAACAGGATGCCCGCGACCGGGTAGAGCACGCCCGCCGCGACCGGTACGCCGATACCGTTGAACAGGAACGAGAACAGCAAGTTTTGCCGAATGTTGCGCATCGTCGCCTTTGCCAGCCGCCGCGCCCGGACCATCGCGGCCAGATCGCCCTTGGTCAGCGTCATACCGGCGCTCTCGATCGCTACGTCGGTGCCGGTGCCCATCGCCACGCCGACATCGGCCGCAGCCAGGGCGGGGGCGTCGTTGATGCCGTCGCCCGCCATCGCCACGATCGCGCCCTTTGCCCTCAGCTCGCCGACGATGCGCGCTTTGTCCGCGGGTTTCAGCCCGGCATGAACCTCATCGATTCCGCCGATCGCGACGGCCACTGCGTTCGCGGTAGCAGCGACATCGCCCGTGAGCATCACGATCCTCAACCCCTCGGCGCGTAGCGCGGCGACCGCAGCGCGCGCGGATTGCTTGATCGGATCCGCGACCACCAGCAGCCCCGCAAGTTGCCCGTCAATCGCAACGAACATGACCCCGGCCCCTTCGCTGCGATAGCGATCCGCCGCATCGGCGAGTGGGGCGGTGTCGGCACCCGCCAGGGTCATTTGTTCCGCGTTGCCGACGAGCACACTACGGCTGGCCACGCTGCCGCTCACGCCGCGCCCGGTCTGAGAATCGAACGCGTCGACGGGTTCGATCGAGAGTCTCTCGTGCTTGGCGGCGGACACCACGGCCCGCGCCAGCGGATGCTCGGACCGGGCCTCGACCGCCGCCGCCGCCGAGAGCACCGTCGTGCGCTCGAAACCCCCGGCGGTCTCCACCGCGGTCAGGATTGGACGCCCCTCGGTCAACGTGCCGGTCTTGTCGATTACCAGCGTGTCGACGCGTTCCATGCGTTGCAGCGCCTCGGCATCCTTGATCAGCACGCCAGCGGCCGCCCCGCGCCCGGTGCCGACCATGATCGACATCGGCGTTGCCAGCCCCAGCGCGCAAGGACAGGCGATGATCAGCACCGCGATCGCGTTGAGCAGCGCCTGGCCGAAGCGCGGCTCCGGCCCGGTCAGGTTCCATACCAAGAAGGTCACGACCGCGATCGCCACCACCAGCGGAACGAACCAGCCAGATACGCGATCCGCGACCGCCTGGATCGGCGCACGGCTGCGCTGCGCCTCGGCCACCATCTTCACGATCCGCGCGAGGACCGTGTCCGATCCCACCGCCCGCGTTTCGATGACGAGCGATCCGGTGCCGTTGACGGTGCCGCCGGTTACAACCGCCCCATCGGCTTTCAGCACGGAAGCAGGCTCACCGGTCAGCATCGATTCATCGACGGAGGACCGTCCATCGACCACGACCCCGTCCACCGGGACCGCTTCTCCCGGTCGAACGCGCAATCGATCGCCGGCTTTGACCAGCGCGAGGTCGACGTCCTCTTCCGTTCCGTCGGCGGCGATCCGCCGCGCCGTCTTGGGGGCCAGATTGAGCAGCGCGCGGATTGCCCGCCCCGTCGCCGCGCGCGCGCGCAATTCGAGCACCTGCCCCAGCAACACGAGCGTGACGACGACGCCCGCCGCTTCATAATAGACCGGCACCGCCCCGTGCATGCGAGAGGTCGCAGGGACGATGCCCGGCGCGACGGTCACCACCAAGCTGTAGAAGAACGCCGCCCCCACCCCGAGCGCGACGAGGGTGAACATGTTGAGATGACGCGTTACCACCGACGTCCAGGCCCGCACAAAGAACGGCCAGCCCGCCCACAACACGATCGGTGCGGTCAGCCCGAGCTGGATCCAGGGCGACCAGGCCGGCGGCACGAAGTGCAGGCCCAGCATCTCGGCGAGCATCGATATCGCCAGCAACGGCACGCTGAGGACACCTGCCACCCATGTGCGCCGCGTGAAATCTATAAGCTCGGGGTTCGCTACGTCGTCCAGCGAAGGCTGTTCGGGCTCGAGCGCCATGCCGCAGATCGGGCAGGTGCCTGGCCCATCCCGATGGATTTGCGGGTGCATCGGGCACGTCCACATTGAGACAAGCGATGGCGATACCGCCGGGGGGGCATCGGACGAGAGATATTTCCCCGGGTCATCCACGAATTTCGTGCGACAGCCCGCCGAACAGAACGCATACCGCCGCCCTGCATGATCGGCGTGATGCGGCACCGTATCCGGATCGACGGACATCCCGCAGACCGGATCTCTGGCGCTTCGTGTATCGGAGGCGTGGACCATGTGGTCCGGGTGATCCGCCATATTGCTCCTTCCCGCGAGCGCTAACGGCGCGCTCCGTTCGGCGACCGCACCGTAGAAAGTAGGGTCGCAGAATATCGCCGCAAGGACGTTCTTGGGCAGCCCGAACGTGCCTGCGCGCACGCCCCTGTTCGTTGATTATCTCGCAGATCATTATGGCGAGCAGAAATCAGCCGTCTTGGCTGCAGGCGATACGTCGCGTCGAGAAGGCCGTTCGATGCCTTCGGTTACGGCTTCGCACCGGGAGCCTGCAATGCGTCGGCCGATTTCTTTTCAAGGCTCGCCAAGGTGTCCGGAACGAGCCGTTCGGAGAAGCCCGCCAAAAACGACCAGACCAGAAGTTTGGCAAACTCCACCGTTGGCGACAGTTCGGACGCCGCACGAAGATCTTCGGGCTTAACCTTGGCGAGGCCCTTGGTAACGGGGCCGGCCAAGTGCAACGTCCAGATCGTCTGCTCTGTCACCATGCCGGAGCTCAGAGCCGGGAAGAGGTTTCCGCCGACAAATTTTCCGCAGATGAAGAAGTAGAAGAAAATCGCCCCGGTCATTCCGCAGAGCAGGCGGAGACAAAGCATGCGGGAAACGTAAGTCTGAATGACCGTGTCGAAGGTCAGCGCGGCGCTGTCTGTCTGAAATTTCATGGCACGGCTAAAGAATGCGCCAAGCGCGCCGGCGCACGCGACCGCCAGCAGCACGAAGATGGTCTCGTTGATCACCGCGCCTCCTTCCAAAAGAGCTTTCTTCGGCAGGCTGAGCCACGTGAAGAAGAGCCATAGAAAGGGAACCAGAATCGTGATCGCGGCAATGATAATGCCGTAGCGCAGCAAGGTGGATGCGGCCTCGGCTCGCAGTCGGCGGATGAAACGCCCGCCGATGAAGCCGGACTGCAGCTCGTACAGAAGCGCACCGTAGATATCCCGCTTGTCATCCAGACCGAGCAATCCGAATGCGGACCGGTTTGGATAGGTACTGAGCGAGGGAAGCGCTCGCGCGGTCGCCAATGTCAGCAGGATCGAGTATTGCGATCTCAGTTGGACATCGGTGAGGACAGCGCCGAGCAGACTTTCCGCCTCGTTGATCCGGGACCAGTCGGCCTCGTTGAGATTCCCGCTGCTATCGTAGAAGATCTTGTCCAGCTCTGCTGCGATGATGGGGTCCGCCGGCGAAGCCGTGTCCGCCTTGCGGATTCGCCAGAGGATCTCGGCCTGCTTCCATTCATGAACCCTCACCTCGGTGGGCGGTTGTACTGGCGGCACCGGTTTCGCCGCAGCAAACCATGTCGATGGATCCAAAAGCCTCATGTGCCCCGTCCCCCTTTCCTTGCTCTGCCCGTGCCAGTCCGCCTCTCGCCTATCGTGACAGCGTCCAGAAGCCGGACTCGTGCTTTGTGTCGCCGACCCTGTCTATTGGCTGCGCTGGCAGGTCAGCGGTATTCTCCGACGACCAAGAACCGAGATCATCGCATCTTGGCTGGCACCGGCCATGTCGCCATGCAGGTCCTCGATCGACGTGATGTGGACCATTCCCGACAAACGCGGCATGATACCAATCCTTCCAGTCCTGCGTCACTGGCGTGCGCGACAAATGCCCCCAAGGGTTTTACGATTTTTACAGCGATCTATTCTTTTCCGCGAGAGTATTTTTGTCAACAGCATCAATAAACTCTTAAAGTCGATCCGATCTTGCTCTGGGCGTAATTGTCGCAAAGCCTTTCATTGATGCTACCAGCCTCGAGACCGCTCCTGGAGAACATCCCCAACGCCGCGCGCCACCGACGGGCGGGAGGTCACATCCCCGAACGCAGGGCCAGGTCTGCGGGTCGGCAAGCGCCTCCTCACAAATGCTTCCGGAACGTTACTTGCACGGTTCGGCCAAGCGGGTTGAGTTGGTAGCGATCGTAACCGGCTGGCACGGTTCCGTCGGCGAGCGTTACGCGTTGGAACCGATCGAACATGTTTTGGACGTTGATCGAAAGCCGTGTGTTTGCTGCCCAACCCCGGTCGAAACGCGCGCCGAAAAGCGTCGCTGGCTCGAGAAACAGATCCAGATCGAGCTGGGCCAGCGCAGCATACGCATTGTCGCCCCTCCCAGCGGCAATGGCCAAATTGCGGATACGGACGCCGCTTTGCCAGCGACCGTTTAGCGTCACTCCCATACCACGCTTACCCGCCACCGCCTGCGCCGACAGCAAATGGCGCGGCTGTCCGCCATCCCCCCCAAGCCGATCCAGGGCGGGAAGGTCCGCACGGATCGTCAACCGACTTTCCAATTGCCAATGATGGATGAGTGCCACCGAAAACCGCCAGTTTCCTGCGCGTATTTGCCGCTCCTGGGCGGGGGCGACCGCGCGCCCGAGGTTCCAGAGCAGCGTAAATCCTGCGGTCAATTGTGCCTTATCGTCCTGCTCGATCGCGATCGGGCGCGCATCGATCTCGATCAGCTGCCCGGCTCCGTTTCGCATGACCCTATCCGGGAACGCCGCCTCGACAGCCGGCGTCAACTGCGGAAAGCCCGTCGCGCCGCCACGCGCGATTTGCCGTTGATAGCCTAGATTGATCGTCAGTCCCTGCCCGCCCAGGGGTCGCCACGCCCCTTTCAGGACAAAATTCGTCCTCGACCCGCGGCGCAAATTTGGATTGCCGCCGCTGAGCCAGATCGGCGCGGCGACCTCCTGCCGAACAGGGTCATAGAGGCGAACCACCGTCCGAGTTTGCGGAGCATTTAGCTGGGCTACGTCTGGCGCGTCCTCTGCGATACTATAGTCGCCGAACACCTGGACCGTGGCGGCGGGCGACCAGCTGAGCGCGTTGTCGAGCTGGCGTTGCACCGTACTGCCGAGGATGCCAGCCATCCCAGCCGTGACCGTGGCCGACAGCTCACCCAATACGGCACCGGGACCTTCGCGCCGCCGGGTCAGCGGCACGGTGAAACCGGCCTGGGCGTTAATTTCCGTACGACGCAGGCCGGGCGGCGACGCATTTGCGGTGTCGCGGGCATCGCTGCCCACCGCAACGTGGCTGCCCCCGGTCGCGAGGTTCACCGTCAGCGGTCCGGCCGGGAGCGTCGCCACCGCTTTGTCCACGATCACTTTTACGTCAAGACCGCGCGTTTGCGACTGCACCCGGTCCGTGGTGATAAGCGTCGCGCGCGGCAGCGCGACATAGGGATTGAAGGTTGAATCATGTGCATCGATGCGCGCTTGCACAGCGGTAAGATCTCCGCTTCGATCGAAGCGGCTGTCGCTCCAGCTTTGGGTGTAGTTTGCGACCAGGTTCACATTCCAGCCCGCGACAGAGCCTGCAAGCGTGCTCGATACGCCGAACGTGGCGGTATCCTGGCGCGCGGTAGATATGACGCCCGACAAAGCCGGTATCAGCAGGACATCGCGCGCGAACGGCGACCACGGGCTGCCCGCTGGCAGGTGAAGCGCCTGGGCGGGATATCCAAGCTGCTGAATACTGCCGATGACCGCGAAATTTGTGTTCAAGGATAAGGAAAACCCGCCGAGCGGACGGGTAACCCCCAGATTGATCCCCAGTGTCCGACCGCCGGGAAGCAACGCATCAACATCGTCGGGATTGTCATACCGCACATTGGAAGCGGCGGCGGCCGCAAGCGCTGCCAGGTTGGGCGAGTGCCCCGACGCCATCGCGGGAATGTCGACGACGGCAACAGTGCGGCCGACGATCCGACTTAACGCCGGATCGATTTCTCCTCCATCCGGCGCGGCGAAATGCGCCGCCAGATCAACCAAAGCCGCAGGCGAGGTTAAAGGTCGGGCACTCTTGCGAAGGGCGCTGTCGCGGGACAGCTGAAGCTGCGCGTTCCAGTAGGTCGCCCCGTCGATCACGACGCGGCTCACCGAACCGTTTTCGCTGTCGCGCCCACCCGCCGTTGCAAGCGTCACGCCGGTGGAGCCGTCCCAGCTGGCGAATTTCGGCTTCAAGACCAGATTGACCACGCGCTGATCGGCCGGATAGCCATATCGTGACGCCGCCCCCGGCGGCAAAATCGCCAGCCGCGCGAGCGCCTCGGGCGGGAATCCGGTGACGCCCGCTGCCGCGCCGATCCGTTTTCCATTGACCAGCAGCACAGGTGCCCTGCCGCTTCCATCGATCAATGGGGCAATGACGCCTAGCAACTCCGCGATCGTATCCGCGCCATATGCTGCGATGTCGTCCGCGCCCAGCTCGGTTTCCGGTGGTACAACCGCGTCACCGCGCCGCGCCGTAACGATGATGTCGTCTCTATCGTCCGTCCGAGGAGCCCGGTCCGCCGCGTTCACCGGGGTCGGCAGTGGCCCCGCTGCAGGGCTGGCAGTCGGCGTTGAGACTTGCGCCGCCGCTGTCGCAGAGCATCCGCCTAAGATCGCGCCGACTGCCCAAAGCGCGCAACCGGAGGAACCGGCCAGACCTTTTCGCGGAGTGGCTGGGTGGGTTTCCTTCAAATCCGACACGCACACATCATCCTGGGGCAATCCCCGCCGGTTGATCCGCCCCCCTCATTTTACACCGGAATGCGGTACCACCCCAGTGTCGATCCCGATGCACCGGCACACCGGGATCGACGAGGAACGGGATCACACTTCGACGGAACCGGGAGGACGAACGATCCCCCCGATCGTCGTCGGTCAGATAATCGTGATGCCCGACACGGTCAGGTGCGCGGTGACCGTGCAGCCGCCAGGGCTGATCGTGGCCGTCGGAATATCGAAGTGCGACGGCGTTCCATTGGCCCAGGTCGCGCTGACATTGGCGGGACCGCACGATACCGGCGCGGTCACTTCGAGGCCATTGACGTTGACCGAAGTCGTCGACGTTGGAACGAGCGTGAACGGCGTGGTCAACCGCACTAGCGCACAAGCACCGAGCGGCCCGCCGACAAAGCTGGCGCTGGTGATCGTCGCCGTTCCGTCGCTATTGACGGTACCGCGAAAGGTCGCTGCACAATTGAGGGTCGGGAAACCAGGCGCGGTCAAGCTGGTCGCGCCCGTCGCCGTGACGGTAGCACCCGATGGGGAAAACGACTGCGCGAACGCCGGTCCGGCCAACGTCATTGCGGCGGCAGCGCAAAGTACTGCAAGCTTTTTCATGGTTCATCCTCTCTCGAATAGATGGTTTACACATCTTTTTTCGGGGAATTCCTCCCCATTTCGATTGACGCTCGTGCATCAGTTTCGGGGGGATGAATTTCTGCAAATTACGTATTTTGTAGCTACCTCTATGAGGCACCATCCCGACCGAAAAAATTGGCCGCGCAGCCTTGTCTCGCTGCGCGGCCAAACTGTCGGCAAAGGGGGTGCCGATCAGAAGCGTTTGGTGATGCTGACGCCGATTATGCGTGGATCGAGCGTGAACACATTGGTTGTCAGGCCCGAATCGTCGCTATTGACGAAGGCATCGGTGATCGGCGTCGAATTGAACAGGTTCTTCACATAGACCTGCAACGTCATATCCCATTTGCGCTGGTCGAGCGTGAGAGAGATATTGGTGTTATTCCATGCCCGTAGCCGGTCGATCGCGGTGTTGTAGATCCGCGCCCAGCTTGCATCTTGGCGGTAGAAATCGGCGCGCGGCGTCAGCGCCCAATCCCCGCTCTCGAACGTATATTGAACACCGAGATTTAACGTCCAGTGCGGCGCGTTGGGCAATTCGTGCCCGCTCACATCCGCTGCAATCCCCTGCCCGTTATTGGGCGCGGTTTTCAGATCATAAGCGCCATATTTCGCCGCCAGCGTATCGCCCGGCTTGAAGCTCCCGAAATTCAGTCCCGCAACCCCGCCGCACAACAGGGCCAGCACAAGAGGGGGAGCCGACGGATCCTGAACGATGTTCTTGACGATCGAGGTCGGCGCGATGCAGCTTGATGTCAATTGCACCCACGGGCGCACCAGCGTCCAATCAGGGTTGCCCTGCGTTCGATTCATGACGTCGATCGACGACGAACCTTTGCCGAGCCGCGTACCGAGATAGCCGACATTGGCGTTGAATTGCAGATTTCGCACAGGTCGCCACGTCGCTTCGAGTTCTGCACCCCACGTCTGCGCATTGAAATTTTCGTTCAAAGCCGTGCGATCGACGATCTTCGAAATCTGATACCCTTTGTAATCGTAGAAAAATGCCGAACCGTTGAGCGTCAGTCGACCGTGGTCGAACGTATTCTTCAAGCCAACCTCGAAAGCGTTGACATATTCCGGTTTGTAGGTGGTCGGTTGCGGGTAAAATTCGAGATATTGCGGGTCGGCATTGATGCCAGGCGGATTCGTGCCGCCCGCCTTATAGCCGCGCGAATAAGATCCGTAGACCAGCGTGGAATCGGTAAAGGCCAGTTCAGGCGACCAGTCCACCGCCAGCCGCCCTGTGAAGCGACGCCACGATTGGTGAATGTCGGGTTGGGCGGGATAGCCGGAATTGACGTAGCCCCCGCCCGATATACCCGGTGAAAGCAGCAATTGTGTGGGAACCGGCGTCGTAACCTTACGATCATCGGTATAGCGCAATCCCCCGGTGACCTTGAGGTTGGGCGTGGCACGCCAGTAAACCTCGCCAAAGGCCGCGTAGGAATCGACCTTGTAGATATTGTCGCTCCGGAAATAATTGTGCCCCTGGCCATTGATCCGGTCGATCGGATTGGGATCGATATAGATGCAGCCTGTGGTTGCCCCTGCCGGACAGGCAGGAGGCGGCGTGTCGGTACTGACCGGTCCGTTGAAATACCCTTGGGCGATCGCTGTAAAAAAATTGGAAAAGACGTAATAATCTTCATTGATTTTGAAATGGAGATAGTTGGCACCGAAGCTGAAATTGAACGGCCCGGTGTTGGACGATTGCAACCGGAATTCCTGCGACCATTGTTCGCTGCGGGAGTTGACCATGTCGACTGCAACCAAGGTATTGGATGCGCCAAGCTGCGGATCGTTGAACACGCCGCCTGGCGTGAACCCCTTTACCTCCGGCGTGAAAGTGTCGAGGCTGAAGAGGCCGATCGAATCGTTGATAATCGGCACCGAATTGAACCGGTTATAGTCCTGGGTCGAGTGGTAAAAATCCTTGGTGTACAGCGACTGCGAATACAGTTTCAGGTTGCTGCGCACGCCCCATTCAAAATTGAGCTGAAAGATATCGTTGCGCGCCCGAAAAGTCGGATCATACTTTGTCGCAATCTCGCGCAAGTTGCGCGATTGCACGACCCCGGCATAGGGATCGCGGGTCGGATCGGCGAAGGTCGCAAGCCCGGAAAAGTCCGGCAGGAAGCCCAATTGGACCAGCCCGCTGGCGGCAGCGACATAGGGCAGGCTCAGTCCGTTCGGCACGCCATAGGCACCCGCGTCATAGAGCGAACCGTTGGCGCACCCTTGGCTTAGCTGGGCACGGATGGGAAACCCGTTGGAAACTTCCGGCACAGCCAGCCCTCCAACCGTGCTGGGACCGGGATCGTAGTGGCACAATTGCTTGCCGGTGCGGGACCGATCGTCCTTTTCGTCGAAATGCTCCCAGACGAGACTGGCGGTGAAATCGTCGACGGGTCGCCACTGTGCCGTCGCGCGCAGCGACCAGAGATCACGACCATTGACCGCCCGGTCGGTTACCGTGTTGTAATCGAACCCGCTGCGATTGGTGTAGGCACCGGCGACGCGCACCGCGAAGGTATCGGTCAGCGGGACGTTGAGCATGCCGCTTACGCGGCGCGTATCGTAATTGCCGACCTCTCCCTTCAAAGAGCCTTCGAACCGGTTGCTTGGCTTGTTCGGGAGCATGTTGACGACGCCCGCAGTGGCATTGCGACCATAAAGCGTGCCCTGTGGCCCCCGCAGCACCTCGACCCGCTCGACATCGAAATATTCCTGCTCGAACAGGCGATTTCGCAGTAGCGGTGTATTGTTGTAGCTGATCGCGACGGCAGGATCGGTGCTTACCGAAACGGCCTTGGTGCCGACCCCGCGGATCGAGAAATTGTAGCCGCTAAAATTGTTCTTCGAGAAGTTGACGTTCGGCACTGCGCGTTCGAGCTCGGCACCCCCTTCGATCTTATACTGGTCGAGCGCCTTGGCGCTAAACGCAGACACCGCGATGGGGACCTTCTGGATCGATTCCCGCCGCTTCTGTGCGGTCACGATAATATCCTGGCCTATAGCGTCGGACTGCGCTTGCTCAGTCGGCACGGCGACCGGCGTGGCTGCCTGGCCGTTTCCCTCAACGCTCCCAAGCGCCCCCGGCTGGATCACAAAGACTTTGCCCTGCCGGCGATAGGTCAGACCGGAACCGCGCAAGATCGCGCTCAACGCCGCTTCCGGGGTTGCGGCACCAGCGATCCCGTGACTCACCTTGCCTTTGGTCAGCGCGGCATCCGCCATGATCGTCAGCCCGCTTTGCAAGCCAAAGTCGCGCAAGGCGAGATCAAGTGACTGCGGGCGAATATGATATGGCGTCTCGGCAAAGGCCGGACTTCCACAGGTTGATACAATCAATCCTGCCAGCGCGATTCCGCACAACATAGATCGACGAACGCGCAAGGACCCAAAGGTCATCATCCCCTCCTGTATTGCGTTTCGACTTGAGCCGAATCCGCTTCCGTACGACTATGACGCGACCATGAGCCTGGTGGGGGGATCATCCTGAAAAAAACGAAAGATTCCAGCAAACGGTGTCCCGCGACGAGAAAAGCCCTCTCCTGATCCCCCCGACCATAGCAGAGCACCGTCTATCATCTGGGACATGCCGAATTGTCCGGCGGAGCGAGGCGCATGAGTGGAGATCGACCGGGAAAGGCTGATCGCATGTCGGCGGACAACAGGCCGCAGCACACCTATGACCTGACGGAATGGATGAATCGCTATGGGCCAGGCTTGCGCCGCTTCCTGGCCCGGCGGGTCAACGCAGCGGATATTGACGACCTTGTTCAGGATGTTTTCCTGCGCATGCAAACCGCCCAGTCAAACCAGCCGATCGAGCATGCCGAACGCTATCTTTTCCGGGTCGCACAAAATGTCCTCATCAGCCGCTATCGCGCCGATGGCGGCCGTATGCGGCCGGTGCTCGGCTCGATCGAGGGGACCACCGCAGAACCCCGCGACGACATTTCTCCCGAACGCATTGCGATCGGGAGAGAACAATATGCCCTGGTGATTCAGGCCATTGCGAACCTGTCCCCGCGCGTACGCGCCGCGTTTGTCATGCACCGGTTCGAGAACATGACATACCAGACGATTGCCGTACGCATGGGCATAACCAAAAATTCGGTAAAGGAGTTGATCCACCGGGCCTTGCTCCGTCTGTCCGACGTCATGGAGGACATACAGTGACGATCGAGCCTAAACGTCTCGAAGATGGCTTGCGTGCCGAGGCGACGCGTTGGTTCAGCGCGCAGCGCTCCGGCGACATGGCGGCGGAAGAACGGGAAGCGTTCGCGGATTGGCTCCGCTCCAACCCGGGTGCTCACGCCCAGCTTGAGCGGCTGCAACAGCAATGGGACGCTCTGGATTCGATCGCCAACGACCCGGCAGTCCTGGAAATACGCGAGCACGATGTTCACGCATACAATCGTCCGGCGCGTTTCAAGGCGTTGCTGGCGCTTGCCGCGGCGGTGCTGCTGCTGGTGTCCTCCTCGGTTACGTTTCTGCAATATGGCAATCCAGTGCGATCCTGGTTCGGTTCGGAGGGCGAGTTGTTCCGCACCGGCACCGGGCAGCGCACGACCGCAACCTTGACGGACGGCTCTGTGGTGACGCTCGATGCGGAGAGCGAACTGCGCGTGGTCGAAATGGGTGCCCGTCGCCGCTTGCGACTGATACGGGGGCATGCCTTCTTTCAAGTCGCCAAGGACCGTGTCCACCCCTTTCTCGTCGAAGCAGCCAGCAAGACGATCCGTGCAGTTGGAACCGAATTCGACGTCCAGCTCGATGATCAAGCGAAACTGACCGTGACGCTGATCGAAGGTAAAGTCCGCGTCGAGCAGCCCAATGGATGGGTCCGGCCCGGTCGGCGCGTCAATATGGTGGCGGGTGCGCGCCTGATCGCGAAATCGGATCATGCCTGGAACGTGACACACGTCGATACGGCGAGCGAGACGAGCTGGCTGACGGGTCGGTTGACCTTCATTCGCGAGCCGCTGGCGGAAGCGCTGAACGAGGTTAACCGTTACTCCGCGCGCAAGATCGTCTTTGTGGACGGGCCCGCACCGGCGACCAATATTGTCGGGGTGTTTGCCGCCGGCGATGTCGATAGCTTCGTTACGGCGCTGGAGTTGAACGGAATCGCGCGGGTCTCCGATCGCACCGACACGAAAATAATGGTCACCCGCTCCGCTCGAGATGGAAGGGGAGATTGAGCCATCCGACGGCGGCTGGTGCAGAAAAGGTACGGTCGCTGCCCCTGCCGGACAAACCCCGACCGGTTGGCCATCGAGTATCTGCCGACATTCGCGCGAAACGGCGTGATCCGGGACCGTTTCGTCATGCCCGATCAGGTCCCCCGCATGCCAACGCTCGCGAAGGAACCGGGGCGCGAGAATGCCGAAGCCGCCTCAGCGGACCGGGTCTCGATGCCGGGCACCACACAACCAGCCGATATCCTGTGGATGCACCTTTTTTAGCACGAAGCGCTGATCGGTTTCGCGGCGCTCCTCACGAGCGGTCGCCGAGCTTGATCGCTTTGAGCAGCGCGTCGGTCATCACCTTTGGATCTGCTCTACCATTTTGGTTGGTGAGAACGATCGTCGAGAGGGGTTCGTCAAGGTCGCGGCGGTACCAGCAAGAGAAACCGGCGGTTCCCCCGCCGTGCGAGACGATGGTCCTTCCATCCACCTCGTCGACTTCCCACCCAAAGCCCCAACCGGCGGGCTGACCGTTCGACAGGCTGGCGCGACGCCACATCTTCCGCCGAACGCCCGAGCTCAAGATTCGCCCCTGATCCAGGGCAACGGACCAGCGATTGATATCGGCTACGGTCGACAGGAGGCCGCCGGCTGCCCAAGTCGATCCGGCCGCGCTGCGCGGAGGATCGTCGTCGTAACGCCCTTCGCTCCAGAAATGCCCTGAAGCACAACGGTTCCTGCATGGGATCCGATCGCGAGGGCCCGTCGACGACATGTCGGCTGGCCCGAAAAAGCGCTGCCGAAGCAGGTTCCAATAGTTTTCCCTGGTGACCGCTTCGGCCGCCATCCCAAGAAGAATGAAGCCGGTATTGTTGTATTCGTGCCGCTCGCCGGGCGCGAAGCTGTTGGGCCGGTCCGCCACCAGCGCGAGGATTTGCCTCGGCTTGAGCTCCTGCGGCATAAGCAGGCGGAAATTGTCTCCATTGAGATATTCGGGCAACCCGGACGTGTGGCTGAGAAGCTGCGAAAGCCGAATATTCCGCCAGGTCGCGGGGATATCCGACACATAGGTCTCGATTGGCGCGTCGATACGCAGCAGACCTTCCTCTTGAAGTTGAAAGATCAGCGACGCTGTGAAGGTCTTCGTCAACGAACCGATCTCAAAGATCGTCTGCGCATCGGGAACGGACGCTGCATTGCCCTTGGTGCCCGCGCCTCCAGCAGCCACAATTCGGCCCTTTCGAACCGCTCCGGCCGCGATCCCGGGCGCAGCGTCGAGCGGGATCTGCGAAAGAATTGTCTCGGCTCGACGCACGGCCAAAGCCGGATGCGGCATCAGAAACGGCGTCGCGGTGAGCCCGGCAAGAAAAGCTCGCCTCGAACCGCTGGCAGCCGCATTCCGCGTTCGCAAAAACCCATCGTCGGCAGAGCACGTCCAATTCCGCTTCAGCATCAATAGAATGCTCCATTGGTCGTAATCGCGAAACGGGTTCTCATGGATGCCGAAACTGCATCGGTTGACGCATCAGTCAAACATCGATTGCGATCGTTCCCGACGAACCGAACGCATCGGAAGGCGGTTCGAGCGCGTATCGATCATTCGGAGGATTTTGAGAGCTCGGATGCGCGAGGGTGCAGCTTGACCAAGCCGCACCCGCCGGGCAGTTCCCCTGCTTTGCCCGGGCACCTTATTCGTGGCGCAATGCGCGGGCCGGCTCCGCGCGCGCGACGCGCCATGCTTGGCCAAACACGGTCGCGGCCGCGATCAACACCGCGATCAGCGTCGCGCCAACGAAGAACAGCGGCGACAGCGCAATCCGGTCGTCAAACCCGCCGAGCCAGCGCTGCATGGCGACAAAGGCCAGCGGCCAGGCCACAAGATTCGCCAGCAGCACCGGCCGCATGAACTGAACGATCAGCAAACGCAGCACTTCCGCGGTCGACGCGCCGAGCGTCTTGCGGATGCCGATCTCCTTGACGCGGCGCGCGGTATCGAAGGCGGCCAGCCCGTAAAGGCCGATGCACCCGATCAGGATCGCAAGCACCGCGCCGATTGTAAACAACCGCGAGCGCTGCGCATCGGCCTTGTAGTAGCGCGCGAACAGGTTGTCCTCGACCGAGCGGGCGCGGAACGGAACCCCGGGCGCGACGCGCTTCCACGCCGTCTCGAGTGCCGCCGTCATCGCTTTTGGATCTCCGCTATACCGCACCGCTGCGATCGGCGAGATGACCCCGACAGTGTCGTAATAATAAGCGACCGGGTCGACCGGGTCACGCGGACTGCGGAAGCGGACATTGTCGACCACGCCGATGATCGTCGACCATCGATCGCCATCGCTGATCGTTTGCCCCACCGCCGCCGTCGGCGACGAAAAGCCGAGCGCCGTCACCGCCTTGCGATTGATCACCAGGTTGGGGCCGATTTTCTTGCGCTCCGCCGGGGAAAGAAGAGCGCGATCGTCGGCATGCGCCGCGTCGAACAGGCGCCCGGCAATGCGCCGGGCACCGTAGACCGCGAAATAGTCGCGCCCCGTCCCGACATCCATCACCGATATCTTCCGGTCGGGCGCACCTGGCCGACTGTAGCCCGAGAAATTGGTCGTATCCTGATCCCCCGGCGCATTGTTGCCCACCGTGACGCCCGTCACGCCCGGAACCGCTGCCGCGCTGCGTAAGATGTCCGCGCGCTGCGCCGCATCGAGCCCGCTATCGTTGAACGAGCGAATGAGCAGCAGCCCTTCCCGATGGAAGCCGAGGTCGGCGTCGCGGATGTGCGCGGTCTGCGCCAGCATCGTCCCGGTTGCGATCGCAAAGGCGATGGCGATGGCGAACTGGACGATGACCAGCGCGCCACGCAACCGTGCTCCGGCGCGACCACCGCCCGGTGCGCGCGTCGAGGCCAGCACCGCAGCGGGACGGAAACCCGACAGGACGAAGGCGGGGTACAGACCGGCCACCAGCGCGATCACCAGGACCAGCGCGATCATGGGAAGTACGATCCCGTCGCGCCCGAAATAATGGAGCGCGAGTTGGGTGCCCCCGAGCGTATTGACGAATGGCAGCGCGATCTCGGCCAGCGCAAAGCCGATCAACGCCGCCACCGCGACGGTAGCAAGCGCCTCGAACAGGAACTGACCGATCAGCGCGCGGCGCGTGCCGCCAACCACCTTGCGGATCGCCACCTCGCGCGCCCGGAGGCCGGCACGGGCAGTCGCCAAATTGACGTAGTTCACGATCGCGATGACCAGCGTCAACAAGCCGACCACGCCCAGCGTCGTCACGATCGCGCGATCGCCAGGGCTGTAGAGGTGCATCGCCGTCAGCGGGCGCAGCGACTGAAAATACTCGCCCTTCTTGATGTTGTCGCCGGCATAAGCATGCCGATCAAGGAAGGTGGGCAATTGCGCCTCGAAGGCGCGCGCGCTGGCCGTATCGGGAAAGCGCAGGAGCGTGGTCAATGACGAGCTGCCCCAATGCTCCCACCATTCGTTGCCGAAGCGGGCGCGCACCAGTTGCGCGAACATCTCGTCCTTGAAGGTCACATTGTCGGGCATGTCGCGCAGCACCGCGCCGACCCGATAGGGATAGACCGCGCCATTGATCGCGAGCTGCAGCGTCTGGCCGATCGCCGGCTGGCTACCGAAATATTTCCGGGCGGCACGCTGCGTGATCACCAAGCCGTTGGGGTCGGCAAGGGTGCGGGCCGGATCGCCCTCGATTGCCGGAAATTGCATCAGATCAAAGAAATTCGGATCGACCGCGCCAAGCTCCTCCGACGTCGCTTGCGCGCCCTGTCGGACCGTCGCTGCAGTCGGCATGAAGCGGGTGCCGACCAGTTGCGGATAGTCGGCGCGTAACTGAACGAGTTCGCTGCCCATCGTGTTGGGATTGGGGTCAGGCGGATATCCCGGCATGACATAGCGCTCTTCCATTACCCACAGTCTGTCCTGCTCGGGCAAGACGCGGTCAAAACCGCTTTCGAACTGCACGAACAGGTAAAGGACCAGGAAGGTCGCGATACCGAGGGCCAGTCCGCCAATGTTGAGCGCCGCGAACAACCGGTGGTGGGCGAGCGAGCGATAGAGCGAGACCAGCATCTTACGCTGCCCGACGCGCGGAGGACAGGATGCGACCGTCGAGCATGTGTACCGTTCGCTTGGCGATATCGGCGTGCGCGGGGGAATGGGTGACCATCACGATCGTCGATCCGTCTGCGTTGAGCTGGCCGAGAATGTCCATCACCTGCGCGCCATTCTCGGTGTCGAGATTGCCGGTCGGCTCGTCCGCGAGGATCAGCCGCGGCTCGCCGACAATGGCGCGGGCGATCGCGGCGCGCTGCTGCTGTCCGCCGGAGAGTTGATGCGGGTGGTGCCGCTGGCGATGCGCGACACCGACACGATCCATCGCCGCAGCGACGCGGTCCTTTTTCTCGCCCGTCGGCATTGCGCGATAGGCGAGCCCCAGGGCGACGTTCTCGGCGATCGTCAATTCGTCGATCAGGTTGAAGCTCTGGAACACGAAGCCGAGGCGATCCCGCCGCAGTTTTGCAAGCGCGCTCTCCGGTGCGCGGGCGATGTCGGTACCCTCGAACAGATAGCGACCGCCGCTCGGGCGATCGATCGTGCCGATAATGTTGAGCAAGGTCGATTTTCCGCAGCCCGATGGCCCCATGATCGCGACGAACTCGCCGGCCTCGACGGCCAGTTCGATCCCGCCAAGCGCGGTCGTCTCGATCTCGTCCGAGGCATAGGTACGGCTGACGTCCTGGAGCTGGATCATGGGCAAATCCTATTTGAGAAGAAGGGTCTGGAAGGGTGCGTAGGAGGTCAGTGCGGTGGTCACGATGCGGTCGCCTGGTGCGAGGCCAGAAATGACCTCGACCTGATCGGGGTTGCGCCGCCCGGTAACGATCGCGCGCCGTACCGCTTTCGAATCGCCGTCGAGCACGAAAGCCATGGTCCCGCCGGCATCGAGCCAGCCCCCCGAAGGCGCGACGATGGCGGGCCGGTCCGCGCCGAGGATGAGCCGAACGTCGAGCGTCTGCCCGCGGTTAAGCGCGACCGGCGGGCTCGTCCTGAACGCGAGTTCAACGCGGAAACGCCCTGCCGTCACCTGGGGCAGCACCTTTAACAGGGTCATCGGATAGCTTCGACCGTCGAGGTCCGCGACCGCACCAAGGCCGGTGTGGACGCGCCCCAGATAGAATTGATCGACGTCGGCGATCAGCTTCCACTGGCCTTCTGAATCGATCTGTCCAACGGGATCGCCGCTCTTGAGCATCTGTCCCGGCTGCAGCGTGAACGCAGTAAGCCGCCCGCCGACCGGCGCGCGTAATACCAGTGCCGACAGGCTCGCGCGTACCATCGCCAGGCTCTCGCGCAACTGCTGGGAGGTCGCAGCGATGCCCGAGGATTGGGCGGCGAGCGTGACCGCCGCCTCGCTCGTGCCGCGCTGGAGCGTGGCGACGCGTGCCTGTTGATAGGCGACATCCTCGCGCACGGGGTCGATCGCGGCGCGGGCGATGATGCCCTTGTCGAACAGCACCTGTCTCTGCGCGAGCAGGGTCTGCGCCTTGGACAGCGCGTTGCGCGCATCTGCCAGGTCGCGCGCGCCGTCCTGCCGCGTGTTCTGTACCGTCAGTCGCTGGCCATTTATCGCACTCAGCTGACCGATGATTTCGGCCGAGCGGCTGGCGACGTCGAGCGCGAGCGAAGGATTGGACAAGCGCGCGAGCGGGGTGCCCGCGGCCACCATCGCGCCGTCGGCGGCCGCCAGTTCCGCGACCTGCCCGCCCGAGATGGCGGTGACGAACACCGTCCGCAGCGGCGCGACTTCGGCGCGTAACGGCACGAAATCGCGAAACGGCGCGCGCGTTACCGCTCCGGTGCGGATCGCTGCGCTATCGACGCTCAACGTATTGGAGCCGGGCATCAGCAGCCACAACACCAAGGCCGCGATCACCACCACCACGCCAATCGCACTCCGCACAATCACTCGCCAACGTTTGGCGTGGGGGCGCTCGATGCGACGGTCCATCGCTGCGCCAGATTGGGTCATCTGCGTCATGCCGACACCATAACGGATGCATCGCGACGGGCCTAAAGCGCGGAAATCCGGCGTTTCTGGCAGCAATCGCGCCGTGCGTTTCCCATATCTGTACGGACTGTCCGTTTCCGGACACTATGCAACACCATGTCAAGCGAATCGCCCGCCATCCTGATCGTCGAAGACGATGCCGACGTCGCGAAGGCCGCGCGGTTGTTGCTTGAACGCCAGGGAATGACCGTATCGATCGCCGCCGATCCTGCGGCTGCCTGGGTGTATCTCGCCGAGCGGCCTGCCGACGTCCTTCTGCTCGACCTCAACTTCGCGCGCGGGCGCACCAGCGGCGAAGAGGGTTTTGCGATGCTCGACCGCCTAATTGCGGCCGACCGCCACGCCGTGGTGATCGTCGTCACCGGTCACAGTGGCATTGCCGTCGCGGTACAGGCGATGCGCCAGGGGGCGACCGACTTTGTCATCAAGCCGTGGAACAACGAACGTCTGCTTGCGACGGTCCAGCGCGGCGTCGCGCTGCGCCGTGCGAAGCTGGATGCCGCAACAGCGCCACCGATCGACGACGGCCTGTTGCTCGGCGAAAGTGCCGCGATCGCGGGCGTGCGCGATCTGATCGCCCGTGTCGCGCCGACCGAAGCTCCGGTCCTGGTCAGCGGGGCCTCCGGCACCGGCAAGACCGTGATCGCGCGGCTGATCCATCGAGGATCGGGACGCGCTGACGGGCCGCTGGTTACGCTCCACGCGGAGACCGCCGACAGCGCGACGATCGCGGAACGGCTCGCCGCCGCTCTCGCCGGTACGCTGGTGATCGACCATATCGATCGCTTGCCGCGCAGGTTGCAAAGCGACCTTGCCCAGCAGGTCGACGGTGCGCGTGTCATCGCGACGACCCGACTGGATCGCGCGGAACTGCGCGCGGCTGTCGGCGAAGACCTGTTGTACCGCGTCAATACGATCGAAATCCGCGTGCCACCGCTAGCCGAGCGCGGCGGCGACGCGCTGCTGCTGGCGCAGCATTTTCGTTCCCTGTTCCAACATCGGCATGGCAAGCTTGGCGGACCGATTGCTGACGCTGCCGCGAAAGCGATCGCGCAATCTGCCTGGCCCGACAATGTGCGCGAGCTGCGCCTTCTGATGGAACGCGCAGTGCTGCTCGGCACGGACGACGCGCTTGGACTGGACGATATCGCGCGGCCGCCTGCGCACGACGCCGAACGGCCGCTACAGCCGGGACGATCGCTCGCGCAGAGCGAGCGGGCGATGATCGATGCAGCGCTCAAACGCTACGCGTTCAACGTGAGCCGTGCCGCAGAGGAACTCGGACTGACCCGCGCGGCCTTATATCGGCGGATGGCGCGCTATGGCCTCTGACGGCATCCGTCGCACGATCCGAGCGCTGGTCCTCGCGCTGGCGGGTGGGATCATCGCACTGGCAGCCACCCACGGCCTGTACGCGACCGCGCTGCTCGCGATTGTGGTCGCAGCCTGGACCGCGGTGCGCAATGCGGTTGAGCAGGGCGCGCCCTCGCCCGCCCTCGCACCACCGGCTCCGTTGCCAGTAAAGTCCGACCCTGAAGCACTCCAGCGCCTCACCGCCTATCTGGACCTCTCGCCGGCCCCCTTGGTCTCGCTAGATGGTGACCGCCTTCGCGCGGTGAACCGCGCGGCGCGGCGCTTGCTGGGAACGAACGACCTGGTAGCCGAACCTCCACCCGCTCTCCTGGGGATGCTGTCGGACACCCGACCCGGCCGAACCGCCAAGATCGACCTGGACGACGCCGGGGAGATCAGGAGCTTCGCGCTCACCACGGGGGACCTGGCGCTGTCAGGCCGAATGCTGCGAATCGGCGCGCTGATCGACATCGATACCGAGTTGAAGGCGGCGGAGGCGGCCGCTTTGCGCGAGCTCGTCCAAGTGCTGAGCCACGAGATCGTCAACGCGCTAACTCCGATCGCGTCGCTCGCCGCGACGGCGGTGGCGATGCTCGATGATCCCGTGCCACCGCTGCCCGAGTTGCGCGAGGCGATCGAAACGGTCGCACGGCGAGCGGCGAGCCTGCATCGCTTCGGGGAGAGTTACCGCGCGCTGGCACGCCTGCCCACCCCCGCCCTGCGGCGCACCGCGCTTGCCGGTTTTGCAAATGATCTCGCCATGCTCTTCACGTCGCGCTGGCCCGCGATCGAACTGGCGGTGGAAAAGCACGAGGCCCCCGCGCATCTGCTGATCGACCCGGACCAGCTCACCGCCGCGCTCTGGGCGGTTCTGCAGAACGCCGCCGAGGCGCTGGACAATGCGCCCGACGCCAAAATCCACCTGATATTCAAGGCGCGTGTCGGTCGGACGCTGATCGGCATCGTCGACAACGGACCGGGGATATCTGCGCGTGACGAGAGCGACATTTTTCGGCCGTTCTTCACCACCAAGGCAGAGGGCAGCGGAATCGGCCTGTCGCTTGCGCGCCAGATCCTGCGCGGCCACGGAGGCGACCTTGCCCTGGCCTCGTCTCGCGTCGGCAAGACCGAGTTTGAAGCGACTATCCCCGCATGAAGGCACTGCGCGACGCCGCGCAAATCGGTATTCGGCGGAGCGTGACAAGAGCAGACGCCCGTCGCCAGTGGCGGTCGTCCCGTTCGCTACCCCCCGATCTTCCGAAACCAGTCGTTCCCCAGGATATCGAGGGTTGGCTGCCCCTAGAGCCGTCGGATTTAGATCCAGTCGGCGCAATAAGTGGCCCCGCGCACGGGTCAGGCTTGCCTGTCGTGCACGAGGCCATCCCCTCAGAGCGCGACCACCGGGTCGGACGACAGCGACATCTGGCGGGCTTGAACGAGGGCACTCTCGATCGCGCTGCGTCGCGCCTCCTCGCCGCGGCCCAGCCCTTCGGCAACGATGACTTCGACATCGACACCGACAAAACTGAAAATCGAGCGCAGCAGCGTTTCGGCATGCTCATATGCCGAATAGGGGGATCCCTCGCCATAGACGTTGCCGCGCGCGAGCGCGACGATCACGCGCTTGCCCGTGACCAGGCCGACCGGGCCGTTCTCACCATAAGCGAAAGTCTTGCCCCTCACGGCGATGCGATCGACCCACGCTTTCAACTGGCTGGGGATCGAGAAATTGTAGAACCCGGCACCAATCACCACGATGTCGGCGTCGAGAAATTGCTGCACGTCCTCACCGCTCTCCAGCGCCAGGAAAGCATCGAGAGTCATGTGCGCGATCGGCTCGGCGGCAAGGTCGCGATAGGTGACCTCAAGGGTTGGATCGGTTTCCAAAAGACGCGCCACCACGGCGGCGGAAATGGCGCGGCTCGCTGAACCCTCACCCATGATGCTGGAATCGAGATGAAGAAGCTTCATTGATTGTCTCCGGTCTGGATTTGTGACCTGGAGCAGGTATGGAACCGAGGGCGAACCGCCAAGAACGCATATTTTTAGGACCTGGTCACATGGATATGCCCGCCACTCCAGGCATCAACGCCGACTGCCGGAGAATGAGCAGCGTGCTGTCTCTCGTCGGCGACAAATGGACGGTGATGATCGTCATGGTGCTTGCCGAACGACCGCGCCGCTTCAACGACATCAAGCGGACGATCGGCGGGATCTCGCAGCAAATGCTGACCCGGACACTGAAAGCGCTCGACCGCGACGGCATGGTCAGCCGGACGGTACATCCGACCGTGCCGCCACAAGTTGAATATGCCCTGACGGATTTGGGGTATTCGCTGTCGGAGCCGCTGCGCGCGCTAGGAGCCTGGGCGGGAAAGCATCTCGAACTGATCGACGAAAACCGCCATCGCTATGACGGGGCGCGGAAGATCGAGGCCGAGACTCCCACGCGGGCGCAAAGACCATAACGCGGCCGTTGCGCCCCGCCCTCATGGTCTGGAAGAGCGCATTGCGAGCATCACCCAATCCCCGATCGATCCCGTGATCACCACGGCACCGACGCGCCAAAGCGGTCGATGAAGCGCAGCCCCGGCGTACCCCTTTGGGCGAGCAAAGTGTCGGCCAGTTGCGGCATGGTCTCCGCGATGCTGAAGGGCGCGTGCGGTCCGCCAAGCGCGGTGCGGATCCAGCCTGGTGCCATCAGCACCATCGCACGTGGATCGCCGGCATGGCGGGCGGCAAAGCTGCGCATAGCTTGGTTGAGCGCGGCCTTGCTGCCGCGATAGACCTCAAAGCCACCGTTTGTATTGTTGGCGATGCTGCCCTGGCCCGACGACATCACGCCGATCAGGCCCGTGCGCGGCACAAGATCCTGAAGGCCTTCCACCGCCCGCATCACGCCGAGCGTGTTGGTCAGCATGACGTGCACAAATTCGTCGGTGGGGACCTCCGCGATCGTCTCCATCGCATTGCGGTTGGCGGTGCCCGCGTTGACGAACAGCAGGTCGATCGCGCGATCCGCGAGGCGGTCGTGCAACGCCGCGATCTGGGAGGGTTCGGTGACGTCGAGCGCTTCGATCGCAACCTGGCCCGGATGGGCCTCGGCAAGATCATGCAAATCGGTCCGGTCCGTCTCTCGCACCGTGCCGATAACGTGCCAGCCCTTTTTGACGAACTCCGCCGCCAATGCGTGGCCGAGGCCTCGGGATGCGCCCACCAGAAGGAGCGTGCCGCGATCGGTTGAAATGGTCATGAGGGTCTTCCTTTGTTGCTCTGCCGGGCCCGATGTCGAGGATGGGCAGCGCACGCGCCAGACGCATAGAATGCAAAGAACAATTGCGTCTGACGCCATGTCTGGCATGCAGATCCGGCTAGGGGATGGGGATGCCGCCAATCGATCTGAACCTGCTGACCGCGCTTGATGTGCTGCTCAGCGAATGCAGCGTCACCGCCGCCGCCCGGCAGCTCGGCCTAAGCGTTTCGGCGATGAGCCGGACGCTGGCGCGGCTGCGCGTTGCGACCGGCGACCCGTTGCTGGTCCAGGCCGGACGGGCGCTCGTCCCGACGCCCTATGCGGAACAATTGGCTGGACGCGTCCACAGGATCGCGCAGGAAGCGCGGTCGGTGCTTACGCCGACGATCGAACATATCGATCCGGCGACACTCGTGCGGACCTTCACGATTCGCGCCAATGAAGGGTTCGTCTCGGTGTTCGCGGCAGCTTTGGTCGCAGCGATCACCACGGCGGCACCGCACGTGCGGCTGCGCTTCGCGCCGAAACCGGACAAAGCGGCGGTGCCGCTGCGCGACGGCACGATCGACGTGGAAATCGGCACAATGGAAGCCTCGGCTCCCGAGCTGCGCAGCCAATTGCTGTTTCGCGATCGCTTCGTCGGTGTGGCACGGCGCGGGCACGCGCTATTGGACGGCGCAATCACGCCACACCGCTACGCAGCGTGCCGCCACGTTATCGCATCGCGGCGCGGCGCGTCGAGCGGACCGGTGGACGACGCACTCGACGCACTTGGGCTGCGGCGCGACATCGTCGCGATCGTATCGAGCTTCCTCGACGCGCTCGACATCGCCCGCCGTTCGGACCTTATCGCGCTGGTGCCGCACGCGTGCCTGCGAGGCGGAGCGGCGGCAACGGAGGGCCTCGTAGCGTTCGAGCTGCCGGTGACGACGCCGGATCTTTCGATCAGCGTGATGTGGCATCCGCGCCTCGACGCCGATCCGGCACACCGCTGGCTGCGCCAAATGCTGATCGCGACGTGCCGGCAAGCGGTTCAACCGGACGGGGCCAGGCGGGCGACGTAATCGATAAACGCCCGGAGCGGCGGTGGCACGAGCTTGCGACTGGAATGGTAGAGAAAAGGACCGGGAAAAGGCTGCCACCACGCCTCCAACACCGGCTCGAGCGCATGGCTCGCCAGAGGCGGCCGAAGCCAGTCTTCGAAAAGGTGGATCACGCCAACGCCGGCGATGGCCGCTTCGACGCCGAGATCTATAGCTCCCCCAACGCCAACGACCAGCCGGGCCCGCGGCTCGATCCGAACGATCTCGCCGTCGCGCTCGAATTCCCAGGGAGACGTCAACCGACCACTGGCGAAGCGACCGAGAATGCACGGATGCCGGAGCAAGTCGCGCGGGTGCGAAGGCCGACCATACCGATCCAGATGCTTCGGGGAGGCAGCGGTCGCGAAGCGTTGCACTCGCGGCCCGATCGGCAGCGCGATCATGTCCTGTTCCAGCTTGTCGTCGTAGCGAATGCCCGCGTCGCAACCCGCCGCCAACATGTCCACAAAACCGTCTTCGGCGATGATCTCGACCTTTATGCCGGGATGGGCCTGGAGAAAACCGGGCAGGATTGCCGACAAGATCAGCCGCGCCGCGCTAACCGGTACGTTCAGCTTGAGCGTGCCGGTCAGGCCATCGCGCAAGTCTCCCACCGCGCCAAGCGCCGCTTCCACCTCGCCCAGAGCAGGCGCGAGCCGTTCGAGCAGGCGCGCGCCGGCCTCGGTGGGAGCGACGCTGCGCGTCGTGCGGTGGAGCAGCCGGACCCCGAGCGACGCCTCCAGCCGACGCACGGCCTCGCTCAACGTCGAGGCGCTGACACCCGCAGTTCGGGACGCTTCGCGAAAGCCGCGCGCGCGCGCCACCGCCAGAAACGCGTTCAGGTCGGTCAGGCTCTGGTTCATTGTCTGCCTTTCCGCACAGCCCGTGCTGATCATGCCGGATTATCACCATAGTCGCCATGCCCTAGCTTGAGCAGGAAGGAGACAATCCCATGCACCCGATTGATCAGGCAGGCAGCTTCACCCTTGGCGACCGCGCGGTAAGGCGGATGGGATATGGTGCCATGCAACTCGCCGGGCCGCACGTATTCGGGCCGCCGAAAGACCGCGACGCCGCGATTGCAGTGCTGCGCGACGCCGTGGACGCAGGCGTGAACCATATCGACACCAGCGACTTTTATGGCCCGCACGTCGTCAATATGCTCATCCGCGAGGCACTATCGCCCTATGCCGAGGATCTTGTTCTCGTCACGAAGGTCGGCGCGGTACGCGGGGACGATGGTTCCTGGAACCTCGCAGACTCGCCCGACGACCTGCGCCGCGCGGTTGAAGACAACCTGCGCCATCTGGGGCTGGACACGCTTGAGGTGGTCAATTTCCGTTCCATGCTGGGCGGTGGCAATGCAGGACCGGCCGAGGGCTCGATCCGCGTCCCCTTCCAAGCCCTTGTCGGCATGCGTGAGGAAGGTTTGATCCGTCACCTTGGTCTCAGCAACGTGACCGCAGCACAGGTTGCGGAGGCGAGAGCGCTCGCGCCGATCGTCTGTGTGCAGAACCAGTACAATATCGCCCACCGCAGCGACGACGCGCTGATCGATGCGCTGTCAGAGGACAGCATCGCCTTCGTACCGTTTTTCCCGCTGGGGGGCTTCAGCCCGTTGCAATCGTCCCGATTGAACGCGGTCGCCCGCGACCTCCGCGCGACGCCCCTGCAGGTGGCGCTCGCATGGCTGTTGCGGCGCTCGCCCAACATCCTGCTGATCCCCGGGACCTCGTCGACCGCGCACTTGCACGAAAACCTGGCTGCCGCCTCGCTGAACCTGCCGGACGACGCGCTGGCGACGCTTAATGGGATTGGCAGCTAGGCAACCCTATCCTTCCTTGATTGCCCGAGGGGTGTTGGGGTGTGTCGCCAGTCGCTGGATCATCGTTGCCGCACCAATCAGCAGCACGATCGGCACAAGCAGGACATAAAACCCAACCGTTCCGCTGAACGCCGCCAGGAGATGCCCGACGATGAACGACCCGGTGGTGCCGCCCAGCGCGGAAAAGACGACGATCAGGCCAACCATCGCGGGCTGCTCCTGCGGCCGCATCGACGACAGGATCGCCGAATTCAGCGCCGGGTAGATCGGCGCCATCAACAAGCCGATCATCGGCAAAAGATACGCCGCGATCGGCGCTCCCGCCCAGCCGGTTACACGGCCATGATGCCCGGCGGCGAGCGGCAGCACCGCCAGCATCAGCAGCGCCATCCCGGCAAGACAGCCGCAGACCAGCGGAAACCAGCCGGTCCGCCGTACGACGACGCCAGCCCCCAGCCGCCCAAGCGCCAGGCACACCGCGAAGATCGACGCCGCCTGCACGCTCATTTGCGCCGACAGACCGAGCAATTCCCGATTGAAGGTCGGAAGCCACGACCCGATGCCTTGCTCGACCAGCACATAGCAGAAGATCGCCGCGATAAAGCTCAGCGTCAGCGGCCGCCAGGCGAGCGCGAGCATTTCGCCGAATTTCTGGCGCGCACTCTCGGGTGAAGTGCCCGTCGATTCGATCGCTGCGCCCTCGTCAAAAGGGGTTAGAGCCAACAGCACCAATGCAACCCCGCTTGCCGCCGCGAGCCCGTAATAGACGTTCAGCCACTGCGGGTCCGCCGGATTGACCGGGTTGATGAAGGCCGCGAAGATCCAGTATCCGCTCAGCACCCCGAGCATGAACACGCCCTCGATCACATTGAGCAGGGAAGCGTGCTGCGTGCTGTCCTTGGTCAGCAGGCCAACGAAACTATAGACCGAAACCTTGGCCACGCCGAAGCCGACCCCGACCGCAAGGAACATCAGTCGGGTGGTCCAGAAACCCGGTGCCAGCGGCATCGCCAGACATGCAAGCGCTACGACCCCGAGCGCGACGACCATCGCGCGGCGCAATCCGAAGCGCGGAAGCTGCGCGGCGAGCAGAAAGCTCGTCGCCGCGATCGACAGGTCCTTGAATCCCTCGAGCGAACTCGCCGCGCCCTTGGTGATATGGAAGGATTCGATCGATTGCAGGATCACGGTGCCCACGCTGTTGAGCAGCACGGCAAAAACCGCATAGGTCAGGGCAAGCCCGACGATCAATCGTGTTCGGTTCATGGTCCTCCCCTGCCGGATCGCCTATCCGGCTTATTGTCTTGACCACCTCCTATTATGAAATGCATATCATTGGCAAATCCGGCGCGCATGCGCCGTGTCAGGAGAGAGTTTGCGTGGGGCGGTCATTACCGGAAGCGTCGTTTGCTGCCATGCGTTTTGCGCGCGATGGCTGGTGCCTGGCTGCCGAAGGCCAGACCCTGCAGCTGCACCATGTTCCGGCGCTGTTTTCGATCGGCAACGGCTTTATCGGAATGCGCGGCCCGGGAGACGGGGCGGATGCGCCTAGGGTCTATCTGAACGGCGTTTATGAGCGCATGCCGATTGCCTATCATGAGGCGGCGCATGGCTATGCGCGCGAAACGGACCTGCGGCTCGCGGTGGCGGATGCGACCCGGCCAGCGATCGTGGTCGAGGGCCAGCCCGCTGCAGCAGCGAGCGCTGTCACGCTTGATCTCACGCGCTGCCTCCGCGCCGAAACGGTGCGGGCCGGTGGTATCGACGTAACGATCGAACAATTCGTGTCGATGGCGCAAACCGCACTCGTCCTCACCCGCGTCCGGTTTCCCGCAGGAAAAGACGTGGTGGTAACGCCGTTGGTGACGCCGCCTCCTGGCAGCGAGGCACCCGTCGCTGCCGAACCGCAAAGCGACGCGATTTACGATCCGCGCATCGCGCCCACCCTCGCCGACAGCCCGTGGCGCAAGCTCGAGCTCCGCGCCGGTCCCGGCATCGCGGCGCGCACCGACCGCCTGCACCGCAGCGGCTTCGTGGTGGCGAGCGCGATGCAGGAAATCGGACGCCGTACCGCCGGCAATTTGGTCGAGGTCGATTTCGTGTCGGGCTATCAGGCCGCGCGCGACGAACCCGTACTGGAGCCGCTGCTTGCCACGCTCAACGCGGCGCAAGCGCGGGGCTATGACGCGTTGCTGGCGGAACAGACCGCATGGTTCGCCGACTTCTGGTCGAGCAGCACTGTCAGCATTCCGGACCAGCCCGAAACCGAACTGGCGATCCGCTATGCGCTTGCGGAATTGACGATGGCAGTCGGGCGCGACGGCAAGACCTCGATCGGGGCCAAGGGGCAGACCGGTGAGGGCTATGAAGGCCATGTCTTCTGGGATGCCGATCTCTACGTGCTGCCGGTATTTGCCTTCACGCAACCGGCGATTGCCCGGGCGATGCTCGCATGGCGGATTTCGGGTCTGGATGCCGCCCGCGACAATGCCCGCGCGATGGGCCAGACCGAGGGTGCGCTCTATCCTTGGCGAACGATCGGCGGGCACGAATGCTCCTCCTATTTCCCCGCCGGGCCTGCGCAATATCACATCAACGCCGACATCGCCTACGCGCTGGAAACCTATCTTGCGGCGACCGGCGACCGCACGATTCTCAACCAGGGCGGGGCGGCGATGCTGGTGGAGACCGCGCGCATCTGGCTGGCGATCGGATACCATGATGGGGATCGCGACGATGCCTTCGTCATCAACCGCGTGACCGGCCCCGATGAATATTCGGCGATCGTCGACAACAACCTCTATACCAATGTGATGGCCGCACGGCATTTGCGCTTCGCCGCGCGCGAAGGGCTGGCACTGTCGCTACTGGATGCGGCGGAAGCCGCGCGGATGGTGCGTGCTGCCGACGCGATGCTCCTGCCGTTTGACGATGCACGGCAGGTCTATGCGCAGGACGATGGCTATTTCGCGCTCGATCCATGGCCGTTCGCCGACACCCCGCCGGAGAAATATCCGCTGCTGCTGCACTTCCACCCGCTCGCCATTTATCGGCGGCGGGTGTCGAAGCAGGCGGACGCAGTGCTGGCAGTGGCGCTGCTCCCCGAAGCCTTCGCCGACACCATGCGGCAGCGGATGGTCGAGACCTATGAGGCGACGACGACCCACGATTCGACCCTGTCCGCCAGTGCCTTCGCCACCGCAGCGGCGCGTGCGGGCGATGGCGCGCGCGCGGCGCACTATTGGCGTGTCGCCGCGCTGACCGATTTGTCCGATCTGTTCGGCAATACCGATCACGGGCTGCATATGGCCGCCTTGGCGGGAAGCTGGACGACGCTGGCGATGGGCTTTGCCGGGATGCGAGTCGAGGGCGACACGCTCTGTTTCGATCCGGTCGAGATTCCCGGCCTGCCCGAATACCGCTTTTCCATCACCTATCGCGGTGTGCCGGTCGAAGTGACGGTCTCCGGTGCCACCGCGCGCGTATCGGTGCGGGGCGACCACGCCGTGCAGATCCGCATCGCGGGCGTCGATGTGGCGACGTCCTCGGAAATCCAGAACGCGCGAGCGACCGTATCATGACCTTCCGCGCCGCACTTTTCGATCTGGATGGCGTGCTGGTCGACAGCGCGCGTCTGCATTTCGTCGCCTGGAAACGGATCGCCGATGAGCTCGATATTCCCTTCGACGCGGACGACAATGAAGCGCTGAAGGGCGTCGATCGCATGGGGTCGCTCGAGCACATCCTGCGGCTTGGGGGCCGCACGCTGGACCTGCCCGCGAAAGAGCACCTCGCCGCCCGCAAGAACGGCTTCTACCTCGATGCCCTGACGACGATGAGCGACGCCGACGTGCTGCCCGGTGCTGCGGCATTGCTGGCGCAGGCGCGCGAACGCGGGTTGCTGCTAGGGGTCGCCTCCGCCAGTCGGAATGCCACGGTCGTGCTGGAGCGGGCCGGGCTCTCGGGTGCCGTTGATTTCGTCGCCGATGCGGCAAAAGTGGCGCACTCGAAACCTGCGCCGGACATCTTTCTTGCTTGCGCGACGGGCTTGGGCGTGGGGCCGGCCGAGTGTGTCGGCTTTGAGGACGCGGCGGCTGGCGTGGACGCAATCAAGGCCGCCAGCATGGTGGCGATCGGGATTGGCGACCGCGAGATTTTGGCCAAAGCCGATTTGGTCTTCGCGGCAACCGCCGATGTCGATCTCGACCGCGTTTTGCGGCTGTCCCCGAGCGCGCCTCAGGTCTGACGGACGATCAGCCGCGTCGGCAACAGGCTCGATTTGGGCCTGCCGCCTTCGAGGATCTGCATCAGCTTTTCGACCAGAATTGCGCCCGCCAAATGGGTTTCCTGCTCGATCGTCGTCAGCGCGGGCGTGAAATCGGCGGCGGGCGGAATGTTGTTATAGCCGCACAATGCGTAGTCGGTCGGCGCTTCCAGCCCGAATTCGCGGAACGCGGCAACGATCGCGATCGCAGCGGTATCCGAAAAGGCGAAAACGGCGTCGGGCGGGGGATTCTTCTGCAGCCACGCCACCATGCTTTGATAGGTGGAGGCATAGGCCATCTGCTCGACATCGAGATGCGCCACGCTGACATCGCCGTGCTTGGCGGCAACCTCGCACAGGCCGTCATAGCGCATGCGGATTTCGGAATGGGCGATGTTGCCGACATACAACCAGCGTTTGGCCTGGCGTTTGACGAACAGCTCACCGGCAAGCTGCCCGCCAAGCCGATTGTCGCTGCCGACCGAGCAATAGGGTTCCTTGGGATCGACCCCGCCCCACACGACAAACGCCGCACCGGCGCGCGCAAGATCGCGCAGCATCGGTTCGCGCACACCCTGGCCGAGGAAAATGAAGCCGTCCGCCACGCGCGAACTGATCAGGTCGAGATGGCTTTGCACGTCGGTGAGGCTGGGGGGCGACAATAACAGGTCCTGGTTGCGGACCGACAATGCCTCCGAAACGCCTGCCAGCAATTCAAAGATGAACGGGTCGGCAATCCGCCCCGCACGATGCGATCCGAAATCGAGCACCACCGCGACAGTGTCGTTACGCGCCTGCCGCAGCTTCTGTGCGTTGCGATTGATCGCATAGCCATGTTCGCGCGCCACGCGCAGGACACGCTCGCGCGTTTCCGCATTGACCAGCGGGCTGTTGTTGAGAACGCGCGACACCGTTGGCTTTGACACGTTCGCAAGCTGGGCAATGTCCCCCATGTTCAAATCCATGGCGCGTCGACGCAAGACAGGGCTCCTCATTTCCCGGGCAGGCAGGCGGTCGTTGAAACGGATTCCCGATAGACGGTGAAACTGCCCACCCCGCCTGAATGCGATGAAATACGCATGGACGGGAAGGTGATGCAACACGTGCTTCTCACGAGGCGGGCGAGCTGCCGTTTGGGTTTGCCCCGCCAAACCCCGGACCCGGCAGGTCGAGCGGCACCACTAGCGCCTTATACGATTGTTTTTCCGCTATATTTTTCAACATTCCGCGAACTGTAACAAACCATTGAAATGCAATTCATAGACGTGTATCCCTCCTGTCATAGCCGGTTCCCGAGCAGGAATGCGGCGTGAGGGAGAGGAAGATGAAAGTTTCGCGCAATCGCTCTTTGGTCGCCGTTTCGGGGGTCGCGCTGGCGATCGCACTGGCCAGCCCCGCTGCCGCCCAGGACGTCCCTTCGCCGACAGCGCAACCAGCGGTCAGCGCACCGGCTGACACAGCCGACCAAACCGACATTGTCGTCACCGGGCGCCCCGCGGGCAGCGGAATCAACAAGCTCGAGGCCGGTTACTCGATCACCACCCTTTCCGCCGACGACTTGAAGCTGCAGGCCCCGAAGAGTTCGGGCGACGCGCTCAAATCGATTCCTGGCGTCTGGGTGGAAAGCTCTGGCGGCGTCGGCACCTCCAACATCTTCGTGCGCGGCATCCCCAGCACCGGGGACGCACCGTTCGTGACGCTGCAGTTCAACGGGATCCCGGTCTACGGGGTCAGCAGCCTCTCCTTCATGGACCAGACGGGGTTGGTCCGGATCGACGAGACCGTCGCCGGAATCGAGGGCGTCAATGGCGGCCCGCAGTCGCTCTATTCGGACGGCCAGGCCGGTCTCACCACCAATTTGCGCCTGCGTGAAGGCGGCGAAGTGACGCATGGCAGCATCGGCGCATCGATCACCGACTATAGCGCCTGGCGAACCGACGGCTATCTCAGCGGCAAGGTCGCGGACGACCTCTATTACATGGTCGGCGGCTATATTTCGCGCGGGGACAGCGTGCGACGCGCCGGGTTCGACACCGAAAAGGGCCAGCAATTCACCGCGAACATCACAAAGAAGTTCGCGGGCGGCAAATTCAACATTTTCGCGCGCTACACCGACGATCACGGTGAATGGTTCCTGCCCTTCGCGGCCAACGTGCCGGGTCTAGATCTGGGCCGCTACAACCAGCTCAACCAATATACCCGCTATGCGACGATCATTTCGCCCGGTGCGGCGGGCAGCGGTGCGACCGAGCGAGTCGATCTCGCCCAGGGGCGCGGCTGGAAGGGCGTCGTAACCGGTGCCAGCCTCGATTACGATTTCGGCGGCGGCCTGTCGGTCACCGACCGGTTTGGTTTCACCAGCGGCACGCTGCGCACGGCTGGCCTGGTTCCGGCGGGGGCAGGCGCGGTAACGGTTGCGACCGCGCTGGCGACTGCCGGCACGCCCGGCCAGACCACGGTGCGCACGCTCAATACCGGGCAAACGCTCGCCGCGACCGACTATGTGCAGCAATTCGGATCGTGGTTGGTCGAAAAGAAGCTGCAGAACGTTTCCAACGAAGCGGTGCTGAACTTCAAGCGCGGTGCCAACACGCTCAATCTCGGCTATTATTTCTCGCACTTCACCTCGGATGACGCATGGAGTCTGGGCGGCAATCGCTGGACGCAGGTTGGCGGGTCGGGCGATCTCGTCAATCTCAATAATGGAACCCTGTCCGCCTTCGACATTTCCGATCGCGGCCGCGCCGATGTGAACGCGGTCTATCTGTCGGATTCGTTCAACATCACCGAAGCGCTGCGGATCGACGCAGGGGTGCGCCACCAGTGGACCGATATCGATTTCACCATCACCGGCAACGGCCTGCCCAACGCAGCGAAAATCCACCGCGAAGCCACGCCGTGGACCGTCGGCGTCAACTACCGTGCGCTGCGCAATCTCGACGTCTATGCCCGGATATCGCAGGGGTATCACTCGCCGTCGTTCGACGATGTGCGGTCACAGCTCGGCAATACCGGGCCGCGGCTCGACCTGAACTGGAGCGTGCGCTCCTATGAAGGCGGTGTGAAGTATCGCGGCGGCGGTTTCGAGGCCGCACTGACCGGCTTTTATGACGAGGTCGTGGGCGCGGTGTACAATGACGTTGGCGTGCCCCCGCAAATTGCAGGTTCGAAGACCAAGGGCATTGAGCTCGACGCATCCTACCATCATGCGAGCGGCCTCGGGTTCACCGGCAACGCCGTGCTCGAAGATGCGAAGACCGACACGCCAGGCATCCCGGCTATCGACGGGAAGAATGCGCAACGTATTCCGTCTTATCAGGTTCGCGTGACGCCGACCTATACCACCCGCATCGCGGACGACAGCGACCTAACGCTCTATGGCACCTATGAAGCGATCGGGAAGCGCTACAGCGATCTCGCCAACACCCAGTTGTTGCCTGCTTATGCGACGGTCAGCGCGGGGCTTCGCGCCAAGATCAAGGGCTACACCTTGCAGGTGGCTGGCGACAATCTGACCAACTCGCATGGCCTGACCGAGGGCAACCCGCGCTTCCTGGCCGGGCCAGGGGCCGCGCTGCCCGACGTGCGCCCGATCTTCGGGCGGTCGTACCGGGTCACAGTAAGCTACGCCTTCTGACGAAGAGTGAGGAGCGGCGCGCCGACCCTCGGCGCGCCGCTCATTTTATGCGCGCGGCCGGTCCGCTCAGCCGTGCAGTGGCGACAAATGGCTTTTGCTGGCGTGGTGGTGCGCGCCTTCGGTGTGGTGATCGCCATTGGGTTCGACCGCCACCACATTGACCGAGCCGAAACGCACCCCCCGTTCCGCGCGGATCAAATCCGCCAGCGCCCGAACGGCAAGCGTCGGTCCCTTTAAAATAACCGTCTCGAACAAGCTGGTATGATCCAGAATGATCTGCGTCGACGAGACGATGAGATCATGATGCTGATGCTTGATGTCGAGCAACCGTTGCGCGAGCAAGCGCGTGCTGTGGCTATAGACATAGGCAAGGTTCGCGACACACTCCCCCTCCGTCGTCGAGTTGCGATGATGCGTCTCCACGGCCTCGCGCACCAGATCGCGAACTGCCTCCGAGCGCGTTTGATACCCCTGCTCCTTGAGCATCGCATCGAACAGCGGCGCAATCCTGAGATCTAGCGAAACGGTGACGCGTTGCATCGTTGGGGAGCTCCTATTGTCCCCACATATCGCAGTGGGAGACCGCACGGTATTTTTATCCAACGCAGCTCCCCCGAATTTCTTTGCAAGCGGAGGCAACCAAATCGACGGCGCGAAACGTACCCTTTCACGTGTGAACTTTTTCAAAAAACTGCATACAAAAGGGAAACGCCCGTGCCACAAAAGACCCCGTCCGCAAGCGCGATCCAAGCCGCGCGGGACCGTGGCACCGGGCGATCGCTACAATGGCGAGAGCTGCTGTGCGGGGCGGCCACCTTGCTGATCGCGCAATCGGTCGTCACGAACCTCGCCGCCGCGCAAGATATGCCGCAAGCCCCCGATTTTCCGGCGCCGACCGACGCCCAGCACCCCGACGACATCATCGTCTACGGTCGTGCCATCGCCCAGATCGGCATTGCCACCTCGGGATCGCAGGGTGTTGTCGGCTATAAGGATTTCGCGGACAAACCGCTCTCGCGGGTTGGCGAGTTGGTCGAGAATGTGCCGGGCGTGATCGCGACCCAGCATTCGGGCACGGGCAAGGCCAATCAATATTTCCTGCGCGGCTTCAACCTCGACCACGGCACCGATTTCGCAGGGTTCGTCGATGGCGTGCCGATCAACATGCGCACGCATGGCCATGGCCAGGGCTATCTCGATCTCAATTTCCTCATTCCCGAGCTGGTCGAACGGATCGACTATCGCAAAGGCCCCTATTTTGCCGATGTCGGGGATTTTTCGGCCGCCGGCACGGTCAAATTCACCACCGCCGACCATCTGGCGCAGCCGATCGCGCAAGTCACCGCCGGGAGTTTCGGCTATTATCGGGCGTTGGCGGCGGGCAGCACCGGGGTGGCGGGCGGCGATCTGCTGCTCGGGCTCGATGGCACGGTGTCCGATGGGCCGTGGGTGCTGAAGGAACGGCTGCGTAAGGTGAATGCGCTTGCCAAATATACGCGCGACGGCTTCAGCCTCGGCTTGACCGCCTATCACGCGACCTGGAACTCCACCGATCAAGTGCCGCTCCGCGCGATCGACAGCGGCTTGATCAGCCGCTTTGGCAATATCGATCCCTTTCTTGGCGGCGAAACCACGCGGATCGGGCTGACCGGCAACGGCCATTTCGACAATACCGAGGTTTCGCTGTTCGGCCTCTATTACCGCTTCCGCCTGACCTCCAACTTCACCTATTTCCTCGATGATCCGGTCAATGGCGACGAGTTTCAACAGCGCGACCAGCGCGGCGTTTTCGGCGGGTCGATCCGCCACACCATGCCGACCACCATCGCCGGCCTGCCCGTGACATTCGTGATCGGTGGCGACACGCGCTACGATCATATCGGCAAGATCGGCCTGTATCACACCGTCAAGGGCGTGCCGATCGGCACCGTGCGGCAGGACCGGGTGGAGGAATATAGCGCTGCCTTATATGGCGAGGCGACTGCTGCCCTGACCCCGCGCCTGCGCCTCGTCCTCGGGTTGCGCGGCGACCTTTACGGCTATGATGTGCACGCACAAACGCAGGCCGCCAATTCCGGAAGCGGATCCGACACCATCCTCGGGCCAAAGGCTGCTCTTGCGTGGCGCGCGACCGACCATCTCGAACTCTATGCCAATTATGGCGAGAGCTTTCACTCCAATGACGTGCGCGGTGCCGCGATCACGGTAGACCCCAAGAGCGGCGCGCCCGCCGACCGCCTGCCGGTTTTGGTGAAGGCGCGCGGCGTCGAGCTGGGCGCGCGCGTGGAGTATAAGCGCTTCACCGCATCGATCGTCGGCTATTATCTGACGCTGGGGTCTGAACTGGTCTTCTCGGGCGATGACGGGACGACCGAACCCAATGACGCGACCCGTCGCTATGGAACCGAGGCCACGCTGTTCTGGCGGCCGACATCGTGGCTCGCGCTCGACGGATCGGCGGCCTTCACCCATGCGCGCTTTCACGACGTGGCGGTCGGGCAGGATCGCATTCCCAATTCGGTCGGCAACGTCCTGGCCGGCGGCGCGGCGGTCGATTTCGGACATGGAATCACCGGGTCGGTACGGTTGCGCCACTTTGGCAGCGCGCCGCTGATCGAAGACGGCAGCGCCCGCTCGCAGCCGACCACGCTCGTCAATTTCGGGGGATATTACACGCTGGGCCGGTTGAAACTTGGCGTCGATGTCCTGAACGTGTTCGATGCGAAAGACGCCGACATCACCTACTTTTACACCTCGCGCCTGCAGGGCGAAGCGAGCGGCGGCGTCGACGATTACCACCTGCACCCGGTCGAACCGCGCCAGGTGCGCGTCAGCTTGCGCTACGGATTTTAGCGTCCCCGTTCGCCCTGAGCCTGTCGAAGGGCCGGCTCCGCATGAGATTTGCCAGAGGGGGATGGGGCTTCGACAGGCTCGGCCCGAACCGAAGATAACAAAACGGCCGCTGCGGTTGAACCGCAGCGGCCGTCGCCTTGGACAATCGGGCCGGGCCACAAAGGCCCGACCCAACCGTTCATTTCGGCAGGGTTTGTGGTGTCGCCGCCGGATCGACCGGGATGATGTCGCCGGGCTTAACCGCCGCCGGGGTCGCGTTGGGCGACGCCTGGAAGGCGCTGTTGAATCCGGTCCCGAATTGCTCCTGGAATGCCGGGCTTGGCGTCGGCGTGGGTGTTGGCGTCGGCGTCGGGGCGTTATACCCAGAACAACCGGCCAGTCCGAGCGCCAGTCCGGAGACCGACAGGATGAGCGCGATTTTTCTCATGCTTCCATTCCTTTCGGAGACGGCGGTCACTGGCCAACCCGGTGCGCGGAGAGCGGCGTCCCAGGCAGCGGGGCGTTCAGATAGGGGAAGGTTCCCTGCACATCATTGGCGCTGATCGGCGCACCGTCGGTATACGGCACCTGTCCGGTCGGGGCATCGCCGGGCTTGCACAGGCCAAGATCCGTCGGAGCACCGTTCGCGCCGATCGGCACGGGGTAGCACAACGCGCCCATCGCAACGCGCAGCGTGATATCGACCGTATCATCGCCCGGACGACGACCGTTCGGGTAGCCGGCCAGATCGCCGGCTGCGACGCCGAGATTGGCCTGCTTCGCCTGCGGCGTGACCGGAACATTGGTGTTCAGACGCATCATTTCCGAAGCCGTGACGGTGCCGAGCTGGTTCAAATTCTTGAAGCCGGTGAGGAAGGTGGCCACAAGATCGGCACGCGGGAAGTTGGTCGGAGCGAGCGTCTTGAAGTTCGCCTTGGCCAATTGGTTTACCGGCGCGAGGAAGAGCTGGTTGAGCACTTCGGGATAGGTCGGATTGGTGACATAGGTGCCGAACTGCGCATCATCCTTGGGGTCCGATGCGTTGAACTTGTCCTTGTCGGGCAGGCCGATGACAAGCTCGTTCACCAGCGGCATCGCCAGGCGCGACACCTGGGTGTAAGCACCACCCGACAGCGTCGGCGCGGCATAGCTTGCCTTGGGATCGACCAGACGCGCCTGCGGCAGGCTGGCCGTCTGCCATCCGCCGATCACGCCGTTGCTGCCCTGGGGCGTCAGGCAGCTGATCGGAACTTCCATTGCGATGCTGGTGACGTTCTTCTTGCCGACCAGTTCGTCATTCGCGCGGTTCTGGGTGATGCCCAGCGGAAAACCGCCCTTGTCGCCCGCGCCCGGTGCCGAATCGCCCTCGATCGGCACGAAGTTGACCATGTCGAAGATGCCGCCGAGATTGACCGCGAACGCTTCGGCGCGCTGACCCACGAACACACGACCCGGCATGCCGCAACCGGGAATGTTTACGTTGTAAACGAACTGCTTGGCATAGCTGTTATAATCGGGGAACGTCTTCACGCCGGTATTGTCGAGCGGCTTGGTGAAGGTCGTCCCGCCACCTGCGGCGTTGGTGATCGCAGCGCGGGTGCCGGTGTGGCGATCGCCCGTGATCAGCGTAACGGTATAGGATTCGACTTCGGCGGTATTCGGGTCGGTGGTCTTGGTCACCGGGCCGCTCTGGCGCAGCGCGGTCGCCACATTGGTGCCGCCGATGTTGAGCATCAGGCCGCCATTTTGCAGCGTGTTGCTGAACTTGAACTGATAGGTCAGATGTTCCTTGGCATCGCCGACATTGTCGATGTGGATTTCATAAACCGCATCGGGATCCATCGTGAAATAGTTGGGGCCGCCGCCCGGATCCTGCAGCGGCTGATAGTTTGCGATCAGCGTGACATATTGGTCGCGACCGGGTTCGTAGCTGCGGAACATGTAGAAGTCGGTCGAATCGGTCTTCGGCGACTTGGTGATGCCGGGGGCTTCCCGGTGGCTGGAGGCAAAGCTGGCGGCGGCATCGGTCACCAGGACCGTGGTCGCCAACATGAGCCCGACGAATTTACGTGTGCGTGGTTTCACTGCTATCTCCGGGGATATGGATCGATCCCCGATTGGGACCGCACCTTCGTTACGCAGCCGCGCGAAATCCGGATCACCCCGCCGAAAATATTGTGCCAAAAATTATGGGCTGGTCGTCAAATCCCCCCAGCGCCACTGGCCCGATCCGATCACGATCGTGGTGGTTTTGCTGCCGCTGCTCACGAACAGAAATTGCGGGCCAATGTTCACGGCGGCAAGGCAGTCCGGCTTGGCGGCCAGCACTTCGCGCAGCACGATCTCGCGCAACATCACCGCGCCGGGATCGGTATCGGCGATGAGCCAGCGACCGTCCCACAGCAGCAACGCACCCGCGATCGAGGTCGATCGTGCCGGGATGCGTTCTAGCGCACGTTGCGCAAGCGGGTTGGCCTGGAGGTCGCGCGCGAGATCCTGCGCCAGGCTACAGGGCGCTTCCGCTCCGTGCTGCCCCGATAGCGGCTCGAACGCCGCGAGGCTCGCTTCATCCGCTTCGTGACTCGGGACGAGATCAGGATCGATCGCGGCAGGCCCGACCGCCAGAGGTGCGGGCTTTGCCAGTTTCGGTTTGGGTATTGGGAGTGGTGTCGCCTTTGCCGCGCGTTGGGCAGGGCGGGTGGCCGCGACCGCCTGAAGGTTAAAGACCGAGAGCGGCACCGAGATGCCGTTCGCGCCATGGGATGGAGAGCCGGGCACCGGGACCCCGAAGGAAAACCCCCAAAATGCCAGGATCAGTTCAAGCGCGGCAACACATAGCGACAGGCCGATCGCCGCGAGGCGACGGCGCAGGAGCGGCGGCTCAGGCCACGACACGGTTGATCGCCACATGCCCGTCGCGTGACTTTGCTGAACCGAATGAGACCATGATGCGTTTACGAAGCGATCGATCAAATGGATGCGCCGTTGGCAGGTGGAACCGCGATCCCCGAGCTTCGGCACGGAGGCGCGCCGGATTGTGGATCATGCGCCATCGCTATGGTAGCGCATCGCAATTGGGAAATGCTGCGTAAGAGCTGAGGAATAGTGGGTGAAGGGCACCGGTTCGATATGACGATGGTTGAAGACGCGGGGCCTGAAAGCGGCCGATCGGATCCATCGGCATCGGTCGATTCGGATGGCGATGCGCGCTGGCAGCAAATCGAGGCGCGCATTGCCGCCTTGGTGGCGGCGCGCCCGCGCTTGACGATTACCAAGGACTCGGCCGTGTGGCTGAGCATCGGGCCCAAGGTGCTGAAGCGCCAACTCTATGTCGATGCCAATGCGGGTTGGGAATCCTATTATCTGAAGCTGGAACCCGGTGCCGAGGTGCCACCGCATTCGCACGCGTCGGTGGAAGAGTGCCTGGTCCTGTCGGGCGAAATCGAGGTCGATGGCGACATCGCACGCGAGGGCGATCTCCATATTGCCTTTACCGGGCATGATCACGGCACGCTAACCAGCCGCGACGGTGCGCTCCTCTACATTCGTGGGCCGCTGGCCCCGCTTGACGAAGACACGCCCGGCGACCCGTTCGACCTGTAATCCCGGAGGTTACGCGAACCGGCCCCACTCGCCCCGCATCCTTTCGGATGGCCCGCCCGTATTGGGGATGTCGGTGCCTTCAGGCAGCCCGACACGATCTTGAGACGGGTGGGGGTATCATGTCGAGTGCACTAAAAACGGCGGACCAAACCGCTGCGATCGACAGGTTCGACCTTGCCCTCTCGCGCTTGCTCAGTGCCACCGCCGCCGGTGACACGCGCGCCTTTCGCGCCCTTTATGACGCGATCAACCGCCGCCTGTTCAACATTGCGCTGCGCATCGTCGGCCAGCCCGTGATCGCAGAAGACGTGACGCAGGACACCTTCGTCCGCGTCTGGTCGCAGGCCAAGCAGTTCGATCCGGCCAAAGGCCCGGCAATGGCATGGATTTCGCGCATCGCCCGCAACGCCGCGATCGACCATGTCCGCCGCAACCGCACACAGTTGGAAGACATTGCCGATCATGTCGACCACATCGCCTCACTTGCGGACCCGGTGATCGAGCGGCTCGACATGTTCAGCGGCTTTTCGAAACTGGCCGACAAGCAACGCGAGGTTCTGACGCTCGCCTTGGTCTATGGCTACACGCATGAGGAACTGGCTACGGTGCTCTGCGTCCCCGTCGGCACCGCCAAAGCGAGAATGCGGCGCGGGGTGCAACAATTGCGGGTGTTTTTCGATCAGGCAGTGGCGCTGTCCTCCTGACGCCAAGCCAGGCTCACTCCATGTGATCGGGCTTGTAGCCCGGTGTCGGTGTCAGCATCAGGATCATTTCCATCACCCCGATCGCCAGCAGCCAGCTTGCCGCCACTTTCAGCGCGATTCCGCGCCCGGTCAGCACCAGCCAACGCGCCGGAACGCACAACAGCACAAGCGGGACCGCGACCAGCAGGTTTGCCGCGCCCCCGCCGACACGCGCCACCAGACAGGCCCACACGCCTGCGTTAAGGCCCAGCACCACAGCGGTGGCGCGGTTCATGCCGCGGGGCAGATGGACGCAGCCCGCCAGCACGACGGTGCTGACCCAGCAGCCCAGGAAAATCGCGTCGGCGTGATCGGGCGTGACCGGCAGCAGCAAGGCGGCGGCACATCCGAACAGCAAGGCCGCTACAGCGATCCCCCAGATGCGGGTCGGCACGAACCCCAGCGCCAGCGCCAGCGCGACGCACAGCATCGCCGATGGAAGCAGACCGTCGCGCATCACAGCAACACGCGGGCCAGGAAATACAACCCCGTCACGCCAATGCCCGCGCCCAGACCTTTGACGAACAGCGCGCCGCGCCGCGTATCGTTCACGGTTCCGACTGCGATACCGGCGATATGCAGCAGCCCGGTACTGAGCACGAAGCCCGCGCTATAGCCGATCGGATCGGCGGCGGACGGCAATTCGCGGCCATGCGCATAGCCGTGGAACAGCGCGAACACGCCAACCATGACCGACGCCAGCCACACCGGCGGGCGCAGGCCGAACGCAATCGCCATGCCCAGCATCAGCACCGACAGCGCGATGCCGAGTTCGACCGGCGGCACCGGCGCGCCGACCATCCCAAGGATCGCCCCGCCCGCCATCATCGCAGGGAAGATCACCGGCAAGGCGACCAGCAACGGCCGCCCCAGAATCGCGCCCCACAGACCGACCGACACCATCGCCAGCAAATGATCCATTCCGCTGAGCGGATGGAGCAACCCGGAAACGAACCCGCCCGCCAAACCCGTACCGGTATGCGCGCTGGCGGGCGTCGCGAGCACGCTCGCCAGGGTGACCGCACAGGCCAGCGGCACAAGCGGCGACGGGCGTGTGGGCGCGACCGGATTGTTTACCCGGCGCTGCACCAAAATCCGGCCCTGCTCCGTAAAGACAACATCGCTTGGGAGAATTCCAGACCGTGTCATTATCCAACCTTGTCGCCCGGGAATGTGCCAGGCTTACGGGCCAGCGCGCCAAATCGATGCCTTTGCGCCGGATGAAGCTGCGTCGCGGGACCATGTGGCGCTTAGGCGCAGTGGCCGTTTTGGCGGTGCCCGGCCTGGCGCTGGCGCATGATTTCTGGATCCAGCCCAACGCCTTCTGGGTTCCGTCCGGCGGCACCACCACCATGTCGATTCTGGTCGGCCACGGCAGCTATCGTTCGAAATCGCTCATCGAGGCGAACCGCATCACGCGGTTCGACCGCTATGGCCCCGACGGCCACAGCGACCGGCGGCCCGAGCTGAAGCTGGGGTCCGCCACGACCGATACCACGCTCCATTTCGGACCGCCAGGCGAGTATATGTACGCGCTGGCGACCAATCCGACGCCGAGCGAACTGCCCGGCATCCGCTTTACCGATTATCTGAAGGTGGAGGGATTAACCCCCGCGCTCGCACTGCGCCAACGCACGGGCATGACCGATTCCCCCGGACGCGAGCTGTATTCGCGCCGCGCCAAGGCGTTGATCCAGGTGGGCAACGCGCCCGCCACCGACGTGGCGACCCGGCGCATCGGCCTCAGCCTGGAACTGGTGCTGGAGCGCGATCCCTACACCTTGCCGCCGGGGGCCGATTTACCGGTGCGCGTGTTTTACGAAGGCAAGCCGCTGGCGGGCGGCACGGTCAAGCTGAACAACCTCGATTTCGACGAACGTCCGCTCGCCACGCATGTGACCGACGCCGCCGGGCGCGCTTTATTTCGCGTGCCGCGCATCGGAAACTGGCAGCTCAACGTAATCTGGACAAAGCCGATCAAGGGCAATCCCAAAGCGGATTTCGAAACGACGTTTTCGAGCCTGACCTTCGGCTATCCCCGGCCCCCGATGTCGCGCCGCGCGCCGTAAGGCGACGGCTGGCATCCGGGCGCTATCAACCGCGGTTGGCGATACACGTCGCCCCGCAGCGAAGGATCGCGAGACGATGACGCGGATCGGCGTGTGGAGCATAAGAGCAGCGGCAGCGACCGCGCTCGGCTTCGCCGTGCCGGTATCGGCGCAAGTGATCGAAATCGGCACCGACGGCCAGACCAGCGTTTATACCGGACCGACGCAATTCACCGCCGAGGGCAGTCGCGCGATCGTGCCTCCGGCCCCGGTGCGCGAACCCCGCGCCTCCACCAACCCGACCGCGCAAGCCGCCACGCGCGCCGGGCTCGCGACGGGGGTCAGCCCAGCGTTGATCGAAGCCGTGGCGTGGCAGGAATCGCGCTTCCGTGCGGGCGTGGTGTCGCGCGCCGGTGCGATTGGCGAGATGCAGTTGATGCCCGCCACCGCCCGCGCATTGGGGGTGAACCCGTATGATTCGGAACAGAATTATCAGGGCGGCGCGCTGTATCTCGCGCGGCTGATGCGGCGCTATCGCGGCGATCTCGTGCTCAGTCTCGCCGCTTACAATGCCGGTCCGGGTGCGGTCGATCGCTGGCGCGGGGTGCCGCCTTACCGTGAAACGCGCGCTTATGTCGGGGCGGTGCTCGGGCGGCTCGGCAGCACCGTCGAGGGCGTCGCCCCCAAGTTCAAGCAGAGGAATGATCGATGATATCGCTTCGGCGCACTCCTATTCTTGCGCGTCCCGTCGCGGCGGGCCTTGGCCTGCTGTGGAGCACGATGGCGCACGCGCAATCCGCCTCGCTCGACCCGTCGGGATCGGGCGTGATCGTGTCGGCGGTCGATTGGGTGCAGGGCACGCTGCTCGGCGCGGTGGCGACCTCGCTGGCGGTGATCGCGGTTGGCGCGACCGGGTTGGGGATGCTCACCGGCCGCATTGACTGGCGGCGCGGCGCAACGGTGATCCTCGGATGCTTCATCGTGTTCGGGGCCGCCGCGATCGTCGCCGGGATCAAATCCGCCGCGACGGGGCCAGGGCTGTGAACGCGCCGCTCGCCCGCGATCCGGTGTTCGGCGCGCTGACCCGGCCGCAAATGTTCGCGGGCGTTACCTACAGCTTCTTCGTGCTCAACGCGGTCATCACGATGGAGGCGTTTCTCGTCACCAAATCGTTTTTGGTGCTGCTGCTGTCGCTCGTCATCCATCTGGGCGGGTATCTCGCATGCCTGCGCGAGCCGCGCTTCTTCGATTTGTGGATGACCAAGCTCGCGCAATGCCCGCGCGGGCGCAACCACGCCTATTGGCGTTGCAACTCTTACTGTCCCTGAACGATGCTGGCGCGCACCTCCCCGGTTGACCAGCCCCCGAGCTTCGCCCGTGAACGCTCGGCGGGCGCGTATTTGCCCTATGCCCGCGCGCTCGACGATGCGACGATCGAGCTGCGCGACGGGCGGATGATGCAAGTCGTCCGGCTGACCGGCTTCCCGTTCGAGACGGCGGATTCGGAGGAACTGAATTACCGCAAGACGCTGCGCGACACGATGCTGCGCGGCATCGCCGATGCGCGCTTCGCGCTCTATCATCATGTCGTCCGCCGCGAAGTGCAGCCGGTGTTCGAAGGGACCTTTGCCGATCCCTTCAGCCAGTCGCTCGACACCGCGTGGCGTACCAAGCTGTCCAGCCGGAAACTCTACGTCAACGACCTGTTCATCACGCTGGTGCGGCGGCCGCTGCCGGGGCGGATCGGGGTGCTGCAAAATCTGGTGCGCGGGAGCGGACGCGCGGAGAGTAACGCGCGGCGGATGCGCGATCTGGTCGCGCTCAACGCCGCGCGCGACATCCTGCTTGCTTCGCTCGAACCCTATGGCGCGCGCTTGCTCACCAGCTATGCCGGGCCTGTCGGACGCTGTTCGGAACCGCTCGAATTTCTCGCATTGCTCTACGGCGGCGATTTGCGCCGGGTGATGGAGCCGGGCGGCGATTTCGGCCATTATCTGCCCGATCGCCGGATCAGCTTCGGGGCCGACGCGCTCGAACTCGCGGCCACTGGCGATGCGCCGCGTCGCTTCGCGGCGATGGTCTCGATCAAGGATTATCCGGCGCAGACCGTGCCGGGCATGTTCGACGATTTGCTGCGCCTGCCCGCCGAAATGGTGCTGAGCGAGAGCTTCGCCTTTGTCGATCGCCAGGCGACACTCGACCGCATGAACCTCGCTTTGCGCCGGATGAAGGCCGCCGATGATGAGGCGCTGAGCCAACGCTACGAACTGGCATCGGCCAAGGACGATGTCGCGGCGGGGCGGTCCGGTTTTGGCGAGCATCACCTGACCGTGATGGTCAAGGCCGACACGCTCGACGCGCTCAATTTCGCCGCCGCCGATGTGCAGACCGCGTTTAGCGAACTGGGCGTGATCGCGGTGCGCGAGGACGTTAATCTCGAAGCCGCTTATTGGGCGCAGTTCCCCGGCAATTTCAAATTCATCGCGCGGCGCGCCTTGGTGTCGAGCGGCAATTTCGCCAGCCTGGCCAGCGGCCATTGCTTCCCGTCCGGGTCGGCGCAGGGCAACCATTGGGGCCCGGCGATCACGGTGTTAGAGACGACATCGGCTGGCCCCTATTATTTCAATTTCCACAAGGGCGATCTCGGCAATTTCACCGTGATTGGCCCGTCGGGCGCGGGCAAGACGGTGGTGATGGGCTTCCTGCTCGCCCAGGCGCAGAAGCTGTCGCCGCGCACGATCTATTTCGACAAGGATCGCGGCGCGGAGATTTTCCTGCGCGCGATTGGCGGGCGCTACGATCTGCTACGCCCCGGCCAGCCGACCGGGCTCAACCCGCTGCTGCTGGAGGACGAACCGGCCAACCGGCGCTTCCTGTGCGACTGGGTGGCCAAGCTGGTGTCGGGCACTGGCCCCGCGCTCGACGCGGAGGATCTGGCGCGCATCGCCGATGCGGTCGACGCCAATTTCAGCCAGCCGCGCGCGCTCCGGCGGCTGCGCTATTTCGTCGAGCTGTTCCGTGGACGCGGACGCCCGACCACGCTCGATCTCGCCGCGCGGCTGGCCGCGTGGTGCGGCAAGGGCGATTATGCGTGGCTGTTCGACAATGAGGAAGACGCGCTCGATCTCGACGTGGCGACGCTCGGCTTCGACATGACGCAAATCCTCGACGATCCCGCCGCGCGCACGCCGGTGATGATGTACCTGTTCCACCGCGTCGAACAGCGGCTGGATGGCACGCCCAGCATCATCGTGATCGATGAAGGCTGGAAAGCGCTCGACGATCCCGCGTTCGTGCTGCGCATCAAGGACTGGGAAAAGACGATCCGCAAACGCAACGGCATCGTCGGTTTCTGCACCCAAAGCGCATCGGACGCGCTGGCCAGCCAGATTTCCAGCGCGATCATCGAGCAAGCCGCGACGCAGATTTTCATGGTCAATCCCAAGGCGCAGGCAGTCGATTATTGCGACGGCTTTGGCTTGACCGCGCATGAATTCGACCTGATCCGCACGCTGCCTGACACGGCGCGCTGCTTCCTGATCAAGCATGGCAATGACAGCGTGATCGCGCGGCTCAATCTGGGCGGTATGCCCGATTTGCTGACGATCCTGTCGGGCCGCGAAAGCAGTGTGCGCCGCCTCGATGCGATCCGCGCCGAGGTCGGCGACGATCCGGCGCAGTGGCTGCCACGGCTGCTGGCTTAGCCGCCATGTCGAACGCCTGCCCCGCCGCCCCGCCCGATGTCCATCTGGTCCATGCGCTGCTGCGCGTGACCGATTGTCAGGTGCGCACGCTGGTCCACACCGGCTATGACGGGCTGTTCCAGAGCGGGGGCAGCTTCGCGAGCGTCCTCACCACGCTGATGACGCTGTATGTCGCGCTGATCGGCTATCAATTGATGCTGGGTCGGGGCGGTTTGCGCATTGGCGACGTGACGCTGTCGGTGGTGAAGCTCGCCGCGATCCTGTCCTTTGCCACGCAATGGGACACCTATCAGGCGATCGTGGTGCGCGTGCTGTTCGACGGCACCGCGCAGATCGCGACCGCCATGCTGCACCTCGATTCGGCGACCGCAAGCGGCGGCGACATTTTCGACCGGCTGCAGCGCGCGTTCGACATCCTGAGCGCCGCGCCCACCCCGCCCGTGCCCGCCAAGCCGACGGGTCCGCTCGCCGCCGTGCCGCAGATCGCCGCTCTGCAAGCGTTGCCGCTGCTCGGCGGCGGGGTGAAGGTGCTGGCGCTGAAGGCAGCCGCCGCCATGCTGCTGTTTTTCAGCCTGGGGCTGTTGCTCGCCACCAAGGTCGTGCTGGGGGTGCTACTGGCGATCGGCCCGATCTTCATCGCGCTGTTGCTGTTCGACGTGACGCGCGGGCTGTTCGAGGGGTGGCTGCGCGCGACGCTGGCCTTTGCCTCCGCCCCGATGACGACGATCTTTCTGCTGGCGGTGATGCTGGAGATACTCGAGCCGTCGCTGGCGGCGATGGTCGAGCAGCGCGCGACCGGAGCCGTGCGCGCCGACACCGCCTATAGCGTCCTGCTGCTGGTGCTGGTCTTCGCTGCGGTAGCGACGGGCTTGCTGATCGCCTCGGCCACCGTGTTCCGCGGCTTTCGCTTGCCCGAGCGCAAGGCCCCTGCCGCGCCGCAGGTGCCATCTCCCGCACAGGCCCGGTCCACACCAGCTCCGGAAGCGCTCGCCTCCCCCGCCGCGCGCACCAGTGCCGCTGTCGCCGCGCTGGCACGGCGCGAAGAGCGGCTGGTTCGCGCGGATGGCGGCGAGACCAGCGTCCGCATCCTCGGCAGCACCGGGGCGAGCGCCGCCGCCAGTCGTGACCCCTGGACTCCGACGCGCGACCAGACTCGCCTCGGCGACGGCGCGCGACGCATCACCCCCACGCGCACCGTTTCCGGCACCGCCTCAAGAAGGCCCGATTGACCATGCACCAGCCCAACCCCGAACCCGCCTTCGCGCGGATACTGCAGCAACGCCCCGAGAATTGGGGCGACGATCTCATCGCGCGCGCGGAGGCCGCGCGGCGGCGCGCACTGATGCTGGCGGGTGTCGCCGCGCTGATCGCGGTCCTGGAGGCGGTCGCGCTCGCGGCACTTGCCCCGCTTAAGACCGTGGTGCCCTATACCATCCTGGTCGATCGACAGAGCGGCTATGCCGAGACGATCAAGGGCCTCGCCCCCGGAGCGCTCACCCAGGACAGCGCCATCGCGCAAGCCGCGATCGTCCAATATGTCATCGCGCGCGAAACCTTCGACGCGAGCGATCTGCGCGCCAATTACGAAAAAACCGCCTTGTGGTCGGACGGCCCGACGCGCGCCGCCTATCGCCACCTGTTCCAGAAGGGCAATCCCGACAGCCCGCTCACCCGCTATCCCGCGACCACCATCGTCTCGACCACGGTGAAGAGCGTCACCATGCCACGAACGGGCAGCGCGACGGTGCGCTTCGATACGATCCGCCACGATCAGGGCGCGGCTGGCGGCGAACGGCGGAGCTGGACGGCGGTGATCGACTATCGCTTTTCGGGCGCGCCGATGCGGATGGAGGATCGCTTCGTCAATCCGCTCGGCTTTCAGGTGACGCATTATCGTCGCGATGCCGAGGACACCGCCCCCAGCCCGGTCCAGTTCGACAGCGCGCTTGGAGTGCCGACGCGATGACCCGCACCACCGTCCCCTGGCTGATCGCGCTGGCCGCGACCTGGACGGCGTGCGTCGCGGCGACGGCGGCACCCGACCGCCCCGCCTGGGTCGATCCGCACATCCGCAATATCGCTTATGATCCCGATCATCTGGTGACGCTGCACGGGCAACTCGGTTTCCAGGTCATGATCGAGTTTGCGCCCGACGAGCATATCGAAAACGTCTCGATCGGCGATGCGCTTGCCTGGCAGGTGGTGCCCAACAAGCGCGCCAATATCCTGTTCCTGAAGCCGCTCGACGCCAACATCCTGACCAACATGTCGGTGGTGACCGACCAGCGCCGCTATATCTTCGATCTCGACGCCAGCCGCGGCAAAACCGCGCATGGCGGCGCGCGCACCTATGTCGTCCGTTTCGTCTATCCCGCCGCTCCGGTCGAACTCGCCGCCGCACCGACCGCGCCGCCGCCACCGGTGCGCAGCAACACGCGCTACAGCTATACCGGCGCGCGGTCGCTGTTGCCGACCCTGGTGTTCGACGATGGCCATTTCACCTATTTCAAATGGGCCGAACAGACCCCCACCCCGGCGATTTTCGCCGTGACCGGCAAGGGCGAGGAAAGCCTGGTCAATTATGGCGTGCGCCAGGGCTATACCATCGTCGAACAGATCGCGCCGCGCTTCCTGCTGCGCAACGGCAGCGAGACAACCACGCTGATCAACGAAGGTTGGCGCGAGCCCGACCCTGGCCCCGACGCGCCGCCGCCGTTCGACGCCAAGACCGCAAAAGCCGCCAAATCCGCCGAGCGAGCCAAGCCATGACCGATCCGCTTTCCCCCAGCGCCGCCATCGGCCCATCCCGGCCCGCCGTCGCCTCCCCCCGACCACAGCGAGGTGGCTGGCTGATTGGTGCCGGGGCGGTTTCGCTCGGGCTGCTGTGTTTCACCTTGCTGTACGCAGCGCGGGCACCCGTCAGCGATGGCATCGTCACGCGCGCTGGCCGCCCTGCCGACTTGGTCGCCCCACTCGCCCCGCCTGCGGAGATCGCGGCGGTCGAGGCGGCGGCACATGGCGTTGTGCCGGCACCGGCGGCTACGCCCAATCCTGTGCCCGTTGCCACACCGTTGCCGCCGGTGTCCGTTGCCGCACCCGGTTTTATCGGCCCATCGGTGGCAGCGCTGAACGAGGCGCAGCGGCTGAAATCGCCCGCACTGATCGTCGATCTGTCGGTCGCGCCTCCCGCCCCCGCCACCGAACCCGGCAAAGCGGGCGCAACCGATGCCGCCAAAGCCGCCGACGGCAAAAGCGGCGGTGCCTCGCATCTGGACGGCGACGAACAATTTGCCGAGCGGGTCTCGTCCGCCGAACCCGAGCGCGCACGCGCCTCGCAACTGCATAATCTGGCAACGGTGGTGCCGCAGGGTGCGATCATCCCAGCGGTATTGGAAACCGCGCTCAATTCGGATTTGCCCGGTTTCGCGCGCGCGGTGGTCAGCCGCGACGTGCGCAGCTTTGACGGCAGTACAGTGCTGATCCCGCGCGGCAGTCGGTTGGTCGGGCAATATAAAAGCGCGGTCGCGCAGGGGCAGTCGCGCGCGTTCGTGATCTGGACGCGGGTGATCCGGCCCGATGGTGCCTCGATCCAGATCGGCTCGCCCGCCGCCGATACGCTGGGCCGCGCCGGGCTGGCGGGCAGCGTCAACCGCCATTTCTTCCAGCGCTTCACCAATTCGGTGCTGCTGTCGGTGGTCAATGCCGCAGTGGCAGCGGTGTCGCGCGGATCGAACACGCAAATCCTGATCGGGTCGAGCCAGGAAGCGACCGGGCTCGCCGCCGCCTTGCTGCCGACACAGATCGTCCCGCCGACGATCAAGGTCGCGCAGGGCACGCCGGTGCGCGTGTTCGTGGCGCGCGATCTCGATTTCACGGCGGTCGGCGGGGCGGCGGAATGAACGCGCTGTCGCCGCCCGGTACCTATCTCGACGCCTATCTGCGTCCGCTCGCGCCGTGGCTGGAGCGCGCCGATGTCACCGACATCTATATCAACGCGCCGGGCGAGATCTGGGTCGAGACGCTCGACGGCCAAAGCACGCGCCACCCCGCGCCCGATTTGACCGAGTCCAATCTGTGGCGACTCGCCACCCAGATCGCTGCGATCACGCATCAAGGCATCAGCCGGGAGCATCCGCTGGTGTCGGCGACGCTACCGGGCGGCGCGCGGGTGCAAATCGTCGCCCCGCCCGCGACGCGCGGCGCTCTGGTCATGGCGATCCGCCGGCAAGTGGTACGGGCGCTATCCCTCGCCGATTACGAGGCGAGTGATGCCTTCGCCGCCACCGCGATTGGCGATACCCAGCATGAAAGTGCCGAGGACGCGGCATTGGCGGCGCTGCTGGAGGCACGCCAAATCGGCGACTTCCTCCGCCAGGCTGTGCAAGCGCGCAAGAACGTCCTGATTTCGGGCGGCACCTCCACCGGCAAGACCACCTTCCTCAACGCCCTGCTGAAAGCGGTCCCCGAGCGCGAACGGCTGGTGCTGATCGAGGACACGCCCGAAGTGGAGATGACCCACCCTAACAGCATCAGCCTGATCGCGGTGCGCGGCGGCCAGGGCGAAGCACAGGTCGAGGCGGAGGATTTGCTCAAGGCCTCGCTCCGCCTGCGCCCCGACCGCATCATCCTGGGCGAATTGCGCGGCAGCGAAGCGTTCAGCTTCCTGCGCGCGGTCAATTCTGGGCATCCCGGTTCGATCACCACCGTCCACGCCGACAGCCCCGCCGCCGCGATCGACCAGATCGCATTGATGGTGATGCAGGCGGGCACCAGCCTCGGCCGCGGCGAGATCGTCCGCTATGTCGAAAGCGTGATCGACGTATCGGTGCAATTGGTGCGCGGCGAAGGCGGGCGGCGAGTCGGGCGGATCGTGTTGCGGCGGTAACGTCCGCCGCACTCGGTTCGCAGCGCAAACCGCCGGTGGCTAGGTCGGTCGATAGCCCGCAGTGCGCGCCCGGCTGACCAGCAATTTGTCGATTCGCCGCCCGTCGAGGTCGACCACTTCGAACTTCCAGCCCTGTTCGATGAAGCTTTCGCCCTCGCCCGGCAAATGGCGGAACACCGCGAGTGCGAGGCCCGCAACGGTCGCATAATCGCGATCCTCGGGCAAATCGATGCCGAGCCGTTCGGCCAGCATGTCGACCGCCATTTGCCCGGCAACCAGCAGCGAGCCATCGTTGCGCGTCACCACCGAGGGCGCATCATCCGGGTCGGCGTCCGACGCGAATTCACCCGCAATCGCGGCGAGCAAATCGGCCGGGGTCACAATGCCTTCGAAATGGCCATATTCGTCGTGGATCAGCGCCATCGGCACTTCTGCCTGGCGCAGCGCGTCAAGCGCATCCATCGCGTCGATCTGGTCGAGCACGATCGGTGCCTGTCGCATCAGCGCCCGCAGATCGAGCGGCTCGCCCTTGAACAGCGCCACCGCAATGTCGCGCGCCTGCACCACGCCGATCACGGTATCGACCGAGCCCTCGGTCACCGGCAGCCGACTGTGCGAGGCATTGACCAGCGCGGCGCGCAACCCGGCGTCATCCAGCGTCGCGTCGATCCATTCAATGTCGGTGCGCGGCGTCATCACTTCGCGCACCGGCCGATCCGCCAGCCGCACCACGCCCGAGATGATCGAACGCTCATGCTCCTCGATCACACCCGACTTGCTCGCCTCGGCGACGATCAGATGGAGTTCCTCGGCGGTGACATGCTCCTCGCTCTCGCGCTTCAGCCCCATCAGGCGAAACAGCAGTCCAGACGACGAATCGAGCAGCCACACCACCGGTGCCGTGCTCCATGCCAGCGCCAGCACCGGCCCCGCCATCGCGGCCGCCAGCGGTTCAGGCGCGCGCAGCGCGATTTGCTTGGGCACCAGTTCGCCGATCACCAGCGACGCATAGGTCGTGATGCCGATGACGATCGCAAAGCCGACGCTCTCGGTCGTCTCCGCGCTCAGCCCCAGAAAATGTAGCCGCGCCGCAACCGGGCCGCCGAGGCTCGCGCCCGAATAGGCACCCGCCAGAATCCCGATCAGCGTAATGCCGATCTGCGTCGTCGACAGGATCTTGCCCGGATCCGCCGCCAGCGTCAGCGCGGTGCGCGCACCACGATAGCCGGTGCGCGCCATCGCCTCCAGCCGCGCCTTGCGCGCCGAGACGATCGCCAGTTCGGACATGGCGAAAACGCCGTTCAATACGATCAACGCGAAGATGATCGCGACGTCGATCCAGGGAAAGGGGGGGAGCGGTGCCATGGCGCAGCCCCTCCTTTGCGCGAATCGCGCCATTTCACAACCGCGCGAGGGCTATCGCCTTGCCGTTATTTGGCGAAGGCGGACAAAATCAGCGAAGTCCGCCGAAAAAGTTCCGCAGCAGGGCGCTCGCCTCGCCGTCACCGATTCCCGGAAACACCTCGGGCCGATGGTGAATCGTCGGCTGGGAAAACAGGCGCGGTCCATACTCCACCGCCCCACCCTTCGGATCGCTCGCTCCATAATAAAGGCGGGCGATTCGGGCATGGGCGATGGCACCTGCACACATCGCGCACGGCTCCAGCGTCACCCACAAATCACAATCGTTCAATCGATCCGACCCGATCGCCGCAGCCGCCGCGCGAATCGCCAGCATTTCGGCATGGGCGGTCGGATCATGCCGCGCGCGGGGTGCGTTGGCGGCGGTGGCGATGATGCGCCCGTCGAGCACCACCACCGCGCCAACCGGAACCTCCCCCGCCGCCGCCGCATCAGCAGCAGCGGCCAGCGCGGCACGCATCGGAGAAGGGAGCGGAAACATCATGCTGCCATGCCCCAGTTGCGGCCGAATCGGCAACTGGCGGCAGGTAGCGCGCCGTTATTGGGTCGTAACGGCGTTACCGTCGGCGCTGACCGGCTTGTTGACCTTTAGCGTCGGCACGGAGATCGTCTTGGTGGTGGTGCCAACCGTCGGCACTTCGATCGTCTTGTTTTCGGTGCCGAGTTCGACCGTCGCCATATTGGCGCTGACCTCCGGAGCCTTGCCGCCGTTCACGCTGAGCGTCGGCAGCGAGCCCGCCTTGGTATCGATCTTGAGCATCCCGAGCGAGACAAGCGCAACGACGACAAGCGCGGCAAGGCCGACTAAAGCTAAAAGAAAGCGCATGGATCTTCTCCCGTGTTCGCAACATCGAATCGTTACCGTAACCAAACCGGCGTCCGGCCTTATGGTTGCATCGCGATATCGAATCGCCTCGGACGGTTGACCGACCGCACTGCATTCGGTATGCGCCCCGCCTTCACGAGCCTCTTCATGGGCTCACGGACATTCAGGAATTTACGATGTCGCGGATCTGCGAACTGACCGGCAAGGGCCGGATGGTGGGTAACAACGTTTCCCACGCGAACAACAAGACCAAGCGCACGTTCTTGCCGAACCTGCAGAACGTCACGCTGATCTCCGACGCGCTCGGCACCAGCGTCAAGCTGCGCGTTTCGGCGCACGGCCTGCGTTCGGTCGAGCATGTCGGCGGCCTCGACAACTGGCTGGTCAAGACGACCGATGACAAGCTGTCGCTGCGCGCCCGTCGCCTGAAGCGCGATGTCGCCAAGAAGCTGACCGCCGCGCCGCAGGCCGCCGCGTAAATCCCCTCTCAGCTCCGGTTGCGCTTCGGCGTAACCGGATCGAGCCTGAACTTCAGCAACAGGCTGCGCTGTAGCGACAATTGGTTATCGTCCGAGACGAGCCAGATGATCGTTGCAGCGCCTTCGCGCGTCACCGCGACTCCCTCGAAATTATCGTGGATCAGCGGGGCCGCCAGCGTCGCGATATCGCGCCCGCGCACCGTCGCTCCCGGCTTGACCTGCGCTGGATCGACCACGGTCAGCACATTGGAAAAGCGTGCCCCGGCAAAGCGACGGTTGAGAATCAACCAGCGCCCGTCAGGCAGCACTGTCATGTCGCTGGGATCGTAGCCGCGCGGGGGCAGATAATTGAAGCGATAGCCCCAGCGCGGTCGCTGCACAGGATCACCGTAGAAAAGGACACCGCCACGCCCTTTCGCTTTCGGCCACGGCTTCGTTTCAGCGATCGTGACCATCCCGCCTGTCGGCAGCAGGGTCATCGCCTCGGGGCCCTCATTTTCCGGCCATTTCGACATCACCGGCGGGGCTCCGTGCGCCTCCACCCGGTGGAAGCCCGAATCGTAGCGCCAAAACGCATTATACCCTTCGAAACCGACCCAGACCGCGCCCGTCTTGCTATCGATGCTCATCGATTCGCTGTCGCGGTCGCGCTTGAACCACCCCGTTCCGGGACCTGCGGGCAGTTCTGCAAAACTGGGGTCGCGGACCTTCCAATCCGAGCCCATTGTGAAGCGCACGATGTCGCTGCTGTCGCTGAGCAAGGTGAAGCGGTCGCCCGCGACACTGAGCGAGGAGAAGCCGCCGAATTGCGGATCTGGGCTGCGCAACTGCACACCGCCCAGCCACACCAGATCCCCCACGCGGGTCAGGTCGGGCCGGGCCGGATCAAGCATCACCGGCACGGCGCGAAAATGCGGATCGGTGCCGAGCCTCACGCGACGCCCTGGCACCGTCGAATCCGGCACGAACAGCAAGGCAAACAAAACCGACCATAAAATGCGCATCCCCCGCCCCTGCGGGAGCCAGCAGCGACACGCAACCGCGATTCGTCGGGCGCTGCGCCGATGAACGACGGCTAACAGAGCCATTCAGGCTTACCTCAGCCCGACTCGGCCATAACCGCATCATCGGAAACACCAACCGGGAGACGCACCATGTTGAAGAAACTCACGCTCGCAGCCACGGCGATGGTCCTGACCGCTTCCGGTCTGGCCGCCACGCCTGCCGCCGCCCAGCGCTACGATGGCGGCCAAGGCTATGCTTACGATCAGGCCTATCGCGACGGCTACAATCGCGATGACGGATATCGCGGTTACCGCGACGATCGGCGCGGCTATCGCGACGACGGCTATTATCAGGACCGCCGCTACTACAGCCGCGCCCGCAACCGCTGCAACAACGACCGCGGCACCATTATCGGCGCGATTGCCGGCGGCTTGCTCGGCAATGTGATCGCAGGCGGCGGCGACCGCACGCTCGGCACCGTCCTGGGTGCAGGCGGCGGTGCCCTGGCCGGTCGTGCGATCCAGAAGGACGGTCAGCCGGGCTATTGCCGCTAACGCGACCGCGACGCCTTTCAGAGTTACCCCCGCGTTGCGTAACAGGGGGCGGAGGCCGGCTTCCCTAGAGGCCGGCCTCCTTTATGTCCGGGCGATGCGCCCGGCGATCAATACATATGTTGCCCGCCATTGATGCTGAGCGTGGAGCCGGTGACGAATCCGCCTTCGTCCGAACACAGGAAGGCGACGCCGCGCGCGATTTCGCTCGCCTGGCCCAGCCGACCGACCGGGATCTTGGCGACGATCTTCTCCAACACATCCGCCGGGACCGCCGCGACCATGTCGGTATCGATATAGCCGGGCGCGATCGCATTGACCGTTACGCCCGCCCGCGCGCCTTCCTGCGCCAAGGCCTTAGTGAAGCCATGAATGCCCGATTTGGCGGCGGCATAGTTGACCTGGCCATATTGGCCGGCCTGGCCGTTGATCGACCCGATATTGACGATGCGGCCCCATTTGCGGTCGCGCATGCCCGGAAACACCGCCTTGGCCATGTTGAAGCAACCGCCCAGATTGGTGTCGATCACTTCTTTCCACGCCTGATAGGTGAGCTTCAGGATGGTGCCGTCGCGCGTGATGCCGGCATTGTTGACCAGCACGTCCACCGGCCCCAGCGCCTCGACCACCTTCGCCGTGCCTTCCTGACACGCGTCGTAATCGGCGACGTCCCATTTGAATGCAGCAATTCCGGTGCGCTCGGTAAATTCGCGCGCACGGTCATCATTGCCAGCATAGGTCGCGGCGACCGTCATGCCGTGATCCTTTAGCGCAAGGCTGATCGCCTCCCCAATCCCGCGAGTGCCGCCGGTTACGATCGCGACGCGTGCCATCAAACTCTCCTCTCAGGATCTATCGCCCAGCCCACGCTAGGCGGATGGCGTCCACCCTTCAAGTTGACGCGCAAGTAAAACCCGCAACATATCAATGCCGATTTCCCCCGCATTGAGACAGGGGATGTAGGCGAAGTGGGTGCCACCCTTTTCCTCGAAGCTTTCACGCCCGCGAATCGCCAGCTCCTCCAGCGTTTCGAGGCAGTCGGCGGAAAAGCCCGGCGCAAAGATCGCCACCTTGGTGATGCCTCGGGCGGGGAGCGCGTCGAGTGTGGTGTCGGTCGCGGGCTCCAGCCACTTCGCTCGCCCGAACCGCGACTGGAACGCGACCGTCAGTGGCCGCCCCAGGCGCTCGCCCAGCAGGCGTGCTGTCTTCTGGCAATGGCAATGATAGGGATCGCCCAGTTCCAGCGTCCGCTGCGGCATGCCATGGAAACTCGCCACGATCGCTTGCGGCTCGAAATCGAGCGCGGCGAGCCCTGCGGTCAGCGATTCGGCCAACGCCGCGATATAGGCAGGATCGTCATAATAAGGCGGCAACGTGCGCAAAGCGGGCTGCCAGCGCATCTTCGCCAGGGTCGCAAAGGCCTTGTCGTTGGCGGTCGCGGTCGTCGCGCCGCTATATTGCGGATAGAGCGGGGCGATCAGGATGCGCTCGCACCCGGCATCCTTCATCGCCTGCAAACGATCGCCGATCGACGGATTGCCATAACGCATCGCCCAATCGACCAGTACCCCGGGACCAAACGCACCCTGCAGCGCCGCGCTCTGCGCCTTGGTGATCGCCGCCAGCGGGGAGCCATCGGCGCTCCACACCTGAGCATAGGCATGGGCGGACTTTTTCGGCCGGGTGTTCAGAATGATACCGCGCAGGATCGGCTGCCACAGCAAGGGCGGAATTTCCACCACGCGCCGGTCCGACAAAAATTCGGCGAGATAGCGCTTCACCGATTTCGCATCGGGCCCATCGGGCGTGCCGAGATTGGTGAGCAACACGCCGATCCTGGGCGCGGGAATCGCCGGGTGCCCGGCAGGAAGGATGGCTGGCATCAAACGGTTCCCGGAGTGAGCGGCAGGCGGCGCAAGCGGTAGCCCGTAGCGGCTTGCAGCGCATTGGCAATGGCCGGCGCGACCGGCGGCACGGCGAGTTCGCTCACTCCGCCGGGCTCCGCCTCGCTCGAAATCAGTTCGACGGTAATGTCCGGCGTGTCGGCCAGCCGTGGCAGACCGAGATCGCCAAAGCCCCGCGCCTCGGCCAGATTGGCCTTGAATCCGGTCGCGCTGCCCGTCGCCGCCGCCATGCCGAACAGCAAACCGCCTTCGATCTGCTGGCGAACGATGTCGGGATTGATCTGCCGCCCGCAATCGACCGCCGCGACGATGCGATCGACGCTGACCGCCTGCCCCTCGCCGACATGCGCCTCGACCAGCACCGCGATATGGCTGCCGCGAAAGCTGTGACAGGCAATGCCCTGCCCGCTCCCGGCGATGCCGCCTTCCCAGCCGCCGAGCGAAGCTGCCGTCGACAGGCACCGCGCCAGCCGCGCATCCCCACCCAGCATGCCGATGCGGAACGACAGCGGCTCCGTCCCCGCGACATGCGCCAGTTCATCCAGGAAGCATTCGGTGAAAAAGGTGGTGTAGCTATGCGCGCCCGATCGCCAATGGCCGGTCGGTACGCCGATATCGGCCGGGTGATGGTCGATCGCATAAGCTGGAATACGGTAGAACGGCGCGGCCCCGGCCACCGCATAGCCATCGCCGAAGGGCGCAACAGCTTGCGCCGCGCGGAACCCGGTATCGTGCGCCAGCAAGCGCCCGGCCAGCTCCTGGCCGGTCGCCGGGGCGGCGATCTTGGCAAGCCAGCCGAGGATCTGCCCATTGCCGCCGAGCCGGGCCGCCATCCGTGCCGCCGCCGGGGGGCGATAGCGATCGTGCAGCAGATCTTCGGATCGGCTCCACACCAATTGCACCGGGCGCTTTAGACTGTGCGCCAGCACCGCCGCCTGTGCCGCACATTGCGTTTCCAGATTCGCGCCGAACGAGCCGCCGATCAGCATGGGATGCACCAGCACCGCATCCTCCGCCAGGCCGATCGCCGCCGCCGCTGCGCTGCGCGCCAACCCCGGTGCCTGGGTCGGCAACCACAGCTCCAGCCGCCCGTCCCGATACTGCGCGGTCGCCGTCATCGTCTCGATCGCGGCGTGCGCGGCAAGGCCGACATGATAATCGGCGGTCACCACGCGCGCGCCCTTGAACACCGCCGACAGATCACCCTGCCGCGCGATGCGTGCGCCGGGCCCGTCGAGCGCGGCCTTCAGCGCCGCGTTGATGCTGGCGCTACTGACCAAGCGGCTTTTGGTCTCGAACCGGGGGGCAAGGGCATCGAGCGCCTTGTTCGCCGCCCACCAGTTATTGGCGATCGCCGCGACCCAGCGATCGTTGGTGACGACCTGCAGAACGCCGCGAACGCGCTCTGCCGCCGTGCGATCGACCCGCATCAACGTGCTGTCACCCACCGGCCCCTGGCGAATGCTGGCATAGACCATGTCGGGCAAGCGCACGTCGCCTGCAAAATTGGCCGAACCGTCGATCTTGGACGGGCCATCGAGCCGGGGCAGCGACTGGCCCGACAGCCGATCCCCGCCATCGCCGCGCAGCGGCAGCGGATCGGGCAGCGTGCCGCCCACCGCTTCGGTCGCCAGCTCGGCGAAGCGCAGCCGGTTGTTGCCGTGGACGACGAAACCTTCGGCGGTGGTGCACGCCTGCCACTCGACCTTCCAGCGCCTGGCCGCAGCCTTACACAACAGCACGCGTGCCGCCGCCCCCGCCGCGCGCAAGGGGTCCTCAAACGCGCGGACCGACGTCGACCCGGCAGTCAGCATCAGCCCCATCCGCCCGGCATGGGCCTCGCGCCACGCCTTGACCAGGCCGTCGCCCGGCTGCTCGAACAGCTCGCGCGCGCCCAGCGCATTGGCGTAGAGCGGGTTGAACGGGGCCGCCTCGACCGCGACGGTCCGCCAGTCCGCGCCCAGTTCGTCGGCGATGATTTGCGGCAGCGTTGTATAGACGCCCTGCCCATGTTCGGCTTGCGGCACGGCGACGGTGACATGGCCATCGTCGCCGATCTTGAGCCACGCGCCGAACACGCTCTCGCCCTTGTCGGCAGTGAGATTGCCCGAATAGCGCCGCGGCCATAGCCCCCATGCCACGACCAGCCCGATCCCCGCGCCACCACTGATCAGCAGCGTGCGACGATCGATCTTCGGGGGTGCGGGGGAAGCCATCGCCTTGCTCTATCGCGCCAAGCGTCGCACCGCCAGTTCGGTGTGGCTAGGCCGTCACAGCCTCCGCCGCTGCCAGTGCGCGATATTTGGTGCGGATCGAGACCTTGTCGATCTTCTCGGTGCCGAGGCGCGGCAGCGCGTGATCAACGATCCAGATGCGCTGCGGCACCTTGAACGCGGCAACATGCGCGAACAGAAATTCGCACAGCGCCTCGCTCGTCAATGTCTCGCCCTCGCGCGGAAGCACCACCGCGCCCGGCACTTCGCCGAAGCGCTCGTCGGGAAGGCCGAACACCGCCGCCTCCGCCACCGCCGGATGCTCGTAAATCGCCGCCTCGACTTCCTGGCACGAGATGTTTTCGCCACCGCGGATGATAATGTCCTTCTTGCGATCGACGATGAACAGATAGCCGTCCTCGTCGAGATAACCGATATCGCCGGTCAGAAAGTAACGATCGGCGGTGAAGGCAGCGGCGGTGGCGTCGGGCCGCCCGTAATATTCGGTGAAGTTGCAGATCGAGCGAATGCCGACCTCGCCGCGCTCGCCCTGCGCGACCGGCTTGCCCGCGCCATCAAGGATCGCGAGATCGACCAACGGTGCCGAAGCGCGCCCGGTTGAATTGGGCTTGGCGAGGTAATTGTCCCGGAAATTCCCGCAGCCCACGCCGTTGGTTTCGGTCAAGCCGTAGCCGAGCAGCGGCTTGGGGCCGCCCATTTCGTCGGCGATGCGCCGGACATGCTCGACCGGACGCGGTGCCCCGCCTGCGGCGAAATCGGTAACCGACGACAGATCATAGTCGCCACGCTTCGGGTGAGTCAGAATCTCGAAACTCATCAGCGGCACGCCGACGAAATAACTGACCTTCTCGGCCTGAATCAGCCGCATCGCCTCTTCGGCATCCCATTTCGGCATCAACACGAGTTTGCGCCCCATGGCAAAGCTTTGCAGGAACACCGGCACTTCGGCGGTGACGTGGAAGAGCGGCACGTTGAGCAAGGTTGCGGGCTGGCCGACCGGCGGATTGCCATCGGCAGTCGTAATGCCGAGCATGACCAGCGCTTGCGCGAGATAGTTGAACACGCCCTGCGTCACCGCCCGATGATTGCTGATCGCACCCTTCGATTGGCCCGTCGAGCCCGAGGTGAACAGGATTGTGGCGGGGTCTTCGGGCGCGATAGTCGGCAGGGCGACGTCGGTCGGCCCGGCCAGCGCCGCAAGCGCGCTGCCAAGCGGCTGCACATCATCGATCGTCACCACCGCGACATCGAGCCCGTCAATCTCGGCCAGCCGCTTCGCTCGCGGGGGATCGGCAAAGACCAGGCGGCACTCGACCTCGGCCACCGCGGTCGCCAGTTCCTCGGACTGCCACCAGCCGTTCAGCAGCGTCGCGACACCGCCCGCCATCACGATACCCATGTACAGCGCGATCCACGACGGCGAATTGCGCATCGCGATGCCGATTCGGTCGCCGGGAGCAACTTGGTGTTGCGCAATCAGGCCCTTTGCAACGCCCTGCGCGACCGCATAAACCTCCGCAAAGGTCAGCCGCTCGGGCCCCGCCACCAGGAAAGGCAGGTCGGCGTGAGTCGCGCAATAATGCGCGAAATAGGGCGGCAAGGTCTGCGGTACGCCAGTGATAAACGGCAGATCGACGCCACCTGCCGCTACGGATCCCAGCCCGAACGGTGCCCCGGGCCCGGTCAGCCCCGCCAGGGCGGCATCCATTCGCAGGTCCAGTTTGCTCGGCATCTCGCTCTCCACTTGGTCTTATCGCCTTCCGCCATTATGGAGGCGCAAATCCTCGGGGAAAAGCCTTGATCCTGACTGCCGCCCTGCCCGTGCTCGCCAATGCCGCCTCGGCCGCGCAGGGCCACCTCCATTTCGCCGATCTCCACCTCAATCCGGTGGCGATCGACCTGCGTTTCTTCCAGATCAAATGGTATTCGATCGCCTATATCACCGGCATTCTGGTCGGCTGGTGGTATTTGCTGAAGCTGCTGCGCCAGCCGGGCGCGCCGATGGCACGCCGCCATGCCGACGATCTGGTGTTCTACGCCACGCTCGGCATCATCCTTGGCGGGCGGCTGGGCTATGCGCTGTTCTATGCGCCGCAATTGCTGACCAAATGGGGCCTGTTCAAGCTGTGGGATGGGGGCATGTCGTTCCACGGCGGGATGATCGGCACCTCGATCGGCATCATCCTGTTTGCGCGCTCGCAAAAGCTCGATTGGCTCCGCGTCCACGATTATCTCGCCTGCGCGGTGCCGTTCGGTCTGTTCTTCGGGCGGATCGCCAATTTCGTGAACGGCGAATTGTGGGGCAAGCCGTCCGACGTGCCGTGGGCAATCGTGTTCAACGACACCGTACAAAGCGGCATGATCGAACCCGCGCGCCACCCGAGCCAATTGTACGAAGCCGGGCTGGAGGGCGTCGCCCTGTTCGCGGTGCTGTGGTTCGCCTTCTGGAAGACCAAGGCGCGCTATGAGCCGGGCAAATTGGTCGGGCTGTTCCTGCTTGGCTATGGTCTGGCACGCTTCACCGTCGAATTCTTTCGCGAGCCCGATGCGCAGTTCAACGATTGGTGGGGCGGCTTCTTCGCGCACACAATCCATATGGGGCAGGTGCTGACGCTGCCGATGATTATCGGTGGGCTTTATCTGATCGTCACCGCCAAGGGCCGCCGCCGCCGCGTCGTACCGATCGCGGGCGACGCGAGCGTGGCATGAAAAAGTCCCCCTCCCGCTTGCGGGAGGGGTTAGGGGAGGGAATGGCCGCAGTGTCCCCCGATCCTATAGCAGCCCCTCCCCCAGCCCCTCCCGCAAGCGGGAGGGGAGACGAAACGACCGCCCCGCTGGCCGACCGCCTCGCCCGTGCGATCACGCTGGCCGGTCCGATTTCGCTCGCGCAGTTCATGGCGGCGGCCAACCAGCATTATTATGCGACGCGCGATCCGCTGGGCAGCGGCGGCGATTTCACCACCGCGCCCGAAATCAGCCAGATGTTCGGCGAACTGATCGGGCTGTGGGGTGCCGATCTGTGGGACCGCGCCGGGCGACCGCCAGCGGCATGGGTCGAACTCGGCCCCGGTCGGGGGACGCTCTCGACCGATGCGCTGCGCGCGGCGGGCAAGGCCGGTTTCACCCCGCCGGTGCATCTGGTGGAGACCAGCCCGGTGCTGCGCGCGGCGCAAGCCGACCGCTTGGCCGATGCGACCTGGCACGACGCGATCGATACACTGCCAACCGATCGCCCGCTGATCGTGGTCGCCAATGAATTCTTCGACGCGCTGCCGATCCGCCAACTCGTCAAAGGCGCGGGCGGCTGGTTCGAGCGGGTGGTCGCGTGTCAGGACACGTTGTTCCTCCCGATCGCGGGCAAGCAAGTGCCCGACGGCGTTATCCCCGAGGCGCTGCGCGCCGCGCAGGCAGGCTCGGTGATCGAGACGTCTCCCGCCAGCGTGGCGATCCTGCGCGGCCTTGCCCAGCGGATCGTCGTACAAGGCGGGGCGCTGCTGGTGATCGATTATGGCTATCACGGCCCCGCGATCGGCGACACGCTGCAAGCGGTGCGCGGCCATGCTTACGCCAACCCGTTCGACATGCCGGGCGAGCAGGATCTGACCGCACATGTCGATTTCGGCACGCTCGCCGCCGCCGCGACGGTCGAGGGCGCGCAGGTCGCGGGCCCGGTCGGGCAAGGCGCGTTCCTCGGCGCGCTCGGCATCGCCGCCCGCGCTGCTGCGCTTGCCACTGCCGCGCCCGATCGCGCCGAAGGCATTGCCGCCGATCACCAGCGCCTCACCCAGGCGATGGGCACTTTATTCCAGGTTCTGGCGGTTTCCTCCCCCGACTGGCCACTCCCAGCGGGGTTTGCATGATCCACTACCGTGACGCCCGGACGATCGACGGGCCTCCGCTTGCCGCAATGGCGCGCCAGTCCTTCACCGAGACCTTCGGGATGCTCTATCCCGAATCCGATCTGAACGCCTTTCTCGACGAGGCGTTCGGCCCCAATGGCTTGCCCGCCCAACTCTCCGATCCCGATTTCGCGATCCGGCTGGCGCTCGACGATGGGCAGATCATCGGGTTCGTCAAAATGGGGCCGGTCACCTTCCCCGGCGAATGGCGTCCCGATGCGATCGAGCTGTACCAATTCTATGTGCTCAGCGGATGGCACGGCCAGGGCGTGGCGCAGGAACTGATGGCGTGGTCGCTCGACCATGCGCGCAGCCACGGCGCGCGCGAAGTGATCCTGAGCGTCTATGTCGACAATCACAGGGCGCATCGTTTCTATGAAAAATACGGTTTCCGCGACATTGGGCGGATCGCGTTCCGCGTCGGCGCGACCGTCGATGACGACAATCTGATGCGGCTGGTGCTGTGAGCGCGCTGGCAGCGGTCGAGGTGATCCGCGCACCCATGCTGGCGGGGACCCAGCATGGCTTTCTCGGGCGGATCGGCGGCATATCAAAGGGTATCCATGCCGGGCTGAACGTCGGCATCGGCTCCGACGACGATGCCGCCGCCGTCGCCGAAAATCGCGCGCGGGCCGTCGCGGCGGTGCTGCCGGGCGCGCGATTGCTGTCGCCCTATCAAGTGCATTCCGCCGAGTGCGTCACCGTGGCCACGCCGTTTGAAGACACTGCACGCCCGCATGCCGATGCGCTGGTGACCGATCGCCCGGGCCTGGCGCTCGGCATCGTCACCGCCGATTGCGCGCCGGTGTTGCTGGCGGATGTGCAGGCCGGAATCATCGGAGCGGCGCACGCGGGATGGAAAGGGGCGCTCGGCGGCGTCACCGATGCCACCATTCAGGCGATGGAAGCGCTCGGCGCACAGCGCGACCGCATCGCCGCCGCGATCGGCCCGTGCATCGCGCGCGCCAGTTACGAAGTGGACGAAGCCTTTGCGCGCCGCTTCGAGGCCAACGACCCGGCCAATGAACGCTTCTTCGCCGAAGGCCGCGCGGGCCATTTCCAGTTCGACCTGGAAGCCTATGTCGCGCACCGCCTCGCCAGCGCCGGGGTGACGCGGGTCGCGATGCTGGGGCTCGACACCTATGCCGACGAAGCGCGCTTCTTCAGCTTCCGCCGCGCGACGCATCGCGGTGAGCCTGGCTATGGGCGTCAGATTTCGATCATCGGCCTCTGACGCCTCGCCAAGCGGGCGACCAAAAGCCCTTTACCGGGTCTTCACTTCGTCGGGATTGGTCAATTGCGCGACGATCCAGCCATTGCCGTCAGGGTCCTGCAGCATGGTGAAGCGTCCCCATGGCTGTTCGTCGACCGGTGACACCGTCGCCCCTGCCGCCGCCAGCCGGGCATGTTCGGCGTCGATATCGTCCACCGCCAACATCAGCCCCTGCACCGATCCGGGCGGCATCGCGTCGAACCACGTCACCAGCGCAACCGTCGCGCCACCATCCTTGGGCTGCAACTGAACCCAGCGCATGTCGGGCCCCATCGCCTCGACGCGCAACACCACCAGCCCAAGTGTTTCCACATAAAAGCGCCGCGCCCGTGCCACATCGGTCACGGGCACCGAAACGATTGCGATCGGCATATCCTGTCCCCCCAAGGATCTGCCGCGAAATAGTATCATTCGAGACTATCTCGCGGTAAGGCTTCCTATCATTTTTCGACGCAGGATGCACCCTCATGGCGAAGCCGACCGACCAGACCGACCCCCAGACCGAAGCCGATCTGACCGGCGTCGCGCCGCGCACCAAGCCCAAGCCCTCGATCGAGAAGATCGGCGATCGCAAGCTGAAGGCCTCCACGCTGATGATGGGCCACGGCTATGATCCGATGCTGTCGGAAGGCTCGCTCAAACCGCCGATCTTCGCCACCTCGACCTATGTTTTCCCCAATGCAGCCGCAGGCAAGCGCCATTTCGAGGGTGTTACCGGCAAGCGCCCCGGCGGCTCCGAAGGGCTGGTCTATTCGCGGTTCAACGGCCCGAATCAGGAAATCCTCGAGGATCGCCTGGGCGTGTGGGAAGAGGCCGAGGACGCATTGGTGTTCTCCAGCGGCATGTCGGCGATCGCGACGCTGTTCCTGTCGATGGTCAAACCCGGCGATACCATCGTCCATTCGGGCCCGCTTTATGCCGCGACCGAGACGCTGATCGCGCGCATTCTCGGTCGCTTCGGCGTGCATTGGCTCGATTTCCCGGCGGGCGCGACGCGGGAAGAGATCGATGCGGTGATGAGCAAGGCGGCGACCGGCAATGTCGCTTTGATCTATCTCGAAAGCCCCGCCAACCCGACCAACGCGCTGGTCGATATTCAGGCAGTGGCGGCGAGCCGCGACGCGATCTTCAAGGGCGCGAAGCCGCCGATCGCAATCGACAATACCTTCCTCGGCCCACTCTGGCTCAAACCGCTTGAGCATGGCGCGGACATCGTCGTCTATTCGCTGACCAAATATGCCGGCGGGCATAGCGATCTGGTCGCGGGCGGTGTGCTCGGGTCCAAGGAGCATATCAACACCATCCGGCTGATGCGCAACACGATCGGCACGATCTGTGACCCCAACACCGCCTGGATGCTGATGCGCAGCCTCGAAACGCTGGAATTGCGGATGAGCCGTGCGGGCGAGAATGCGGTCAAGGTGTGTGGCTTCCTGCGCAGCCACCCCAAGGTCGAGCGAGTCGGCTATCTTGGCTTCCTAGCCGATACGCCGGGGATGGAGCGCCAGGCGGATATCTATGCGCGCCATTGCACCGGCGCGGGATCGACTTTTTCGTTGATCCTGAAGGGTGGCGAGAAAGAAGCCTTTGCGTTCCTCGACGCGCTGAAAATCGCCAAACTGGCGGTGTCGCTGGGCGGCACCGAAACGCTCGCCTCGCACCCGGCGGCGATGACGCATCTGTCGGTGCCCGATGCGCGCAAGCAGGCGCTCGGCATCACCGACAATCTCGTGCGCATCTCGATCGGGGTCGAGGATGCGGATGATCTGATTGCCGATTTCGACCAGGCCCTCGCGGCGATCTGACAAGCGTGGCCCGGGTGGCGCAAAGTGTCGCCCGGGCTGACCATCATGCCGCGACCGGTGCTGGCTCCAGCAGCAACGGCAGCGACGATTCGATCCAGTCCGCCAGCGCGGCGACTCGGTCCGCCGCCTCACGCCCCAACGGGGTCAGCGTATAGTCTACGCGCGGTGGCACCTCGGCATAGCTCCGCCGATCGACCAGGCGACATCCTTCCAATTGCTGCAACGTCTGCGCCAGCATCCGCTCGCTCACGCCGCTGACCTTGCGACGCAGCGCACTGAAGCGCAGCGTGCCTGATCGCAACGAGAGCAGGGTCAGCACCCCCCATTTGCTGGTGACATGGTTGAGGATGAGACGGGACGGGCAATCCGGGCTCAGCACATCGCCGCGTTCCAAAGCGTCCGAAAGCGGGGTGGTGCTGCTATCTACCATTTTATCACTTACCTTTTTGTGCGTACTTATTTTTCATAAGCTACACGCCTAGATGGTGCGTCTCAATGGTTTTTGGGAGTGCTATCATGATTGCCGTTACCGGAGCGTCGGGCCAACTCGGCCGCCTTGTCATTGCTGGCCTGCTCGAGAAAGTTGCCCCCGAGACGATCGTTGCGCTGGTGCGTGACCCTGCCAAGCTGGCCGATTTGGCCGCACAGGGGGTGGTTGTCCGAGCGTTTGACTATAATCACGCCGAAACCCTTGTCGGCGCGCTCGCCGGGGTCGATCGCCTGCTGCTGATCTCGTCGAGCGAGATCGGCCAGCGCGTGGCGCAGCATCAGGCCGTGATCGCCGCCGCCAAGGCCGCCGGGGTCGGCTTCATCGCCTATACCAGCCTCCTCCATGCCGACACCAACCCGCTCAACCTCGCGATCGAACATCGTGCGACCGAACTGGCCCTGGCCGACAGCGGCGTGCCGCACGCGCTGCTCCGCAATGGCTGGTACACTGAAAACTATGCGCAAAGCGCCCCGATGGCGGTCGCGCATGGGGCGGTGTTGGGGAGCGCGGGCGCGGGCCGCATTTCTGGGGCGGCGCGCGCCGATTACGCGGCGGCGGCCGTGGCCGTGCTGACCGCACAGGAAGCCAAGCCCGCGACCTATGAACTGGCGGGCGACGATGCCTTTACGCTGGCCGATCTGGCGGGGGCGCTGAGCGATCTTTCGGGCAAGGCCGTCGTCTATCAGGACCTTCCCGAAGCCGACTATCGCGTTGCGCTGGAGGGGGTCGGCCTGCCCGCACCGATTGCGGCGATGCTGGCCGAAAGCGACACCAAGGCGGCCAACGGCGCGCTGTTCGACGATCGCCATGCGTTGAGCGCCTTGATCGGCCGACCGACCACGCCGTGGCGCGCGACGCTGGAAAGTGCGCTTAAAGGGTGAAGCGGGGGCCGTGGGCGGTGGTTCGGCGCTTGCCCACGGCCAGCAACGCCGCAATGGTGTCGCCATGACCGAGCCCGACTTCATCGCAGGCCTGCCCAAGGCCGAACTCCACCTCCATATCGAGGGCAGCCTTGAGCCCGAACTGATGTTCGCGCTCGCGCAGCGCAACCAGGTCAGCATTCCTTTCGCCAGCGTCGAGGATGTCCGCGCCGCCTATAACTTCTCGCGGCTACAGGATTTTCTGGACATTTATTATGCCGGGGCGGACGTATTGCGGACGGCGCAGGATTTCCACGATCTCGCCGCCGCCTATTTCGATCGCGCGGCCGCCGATGGCGTCGTCCACACCGAAATCATGTTCGATCCGCAGACGCACACCGCGCGCGGTATTGCCTTCGACACGGTCATCACCGGGCTGCTCTCCGCCATTGCCGACGCGGAGGCGAAGCTCGGCATGACGGTGCTGCTGATCATGAGTTTTCTGCGCCACCTCGACGAAGCCGATGCCTTTGCCACGTTGGAGGCCGCCGAGCCCTGGCTCGACCGGATTGCGGCGGTCGGGCTCGACTCGTCCGAACTCGGCCACCCGCCGGAGAAGTTCGCGCGCGTCTTCGCCGCGGCCCGGGCGAAGGGCTTGAAGCTGGTCGCGCATGCCGGGGAGGAGGGGCCGCCCGACTATGTGCTGCAGGCGCTGGACGTGATCGGCGTCGACCGGCTCGACCATGGCAATCGCAGTCTGGAGGACCCGCTGCTCGTCACGCGGCTCGCGCGCATGGGCATGACGCTGACGGTGTGTCCGCTCTCCAACCTCAAGCTGTGCGTGGTGGACGATATGGCCGCACACCCGATCGACCGGATGCTGCGCGCGGGGCTGCGCGCGACGGTCAATTCGGACGACCCGGCCTATTTCGGTGGCTATGTCGCCGACAATTACCGCGCTGTGGCGGCGGCGCGCGGGCTGGGCCGCGCCGATCTCGTCACGCTGGCGCGCAACAGTTTCCTGGGCTCGTTCCTGCCCGATGCCGCCGTGGCGGAGCATCTGGCGCGGCTGGATGCCTATGTGGAGGCGGCGGCATGACGATCTACACCCCGATCCCGCAGGACCGCTTCGTCGCCGATATCCGCCTGTTGGCGGCGCGGTTGAGCGAAGATGCGGCCTGGGTGCCGACCTTCCTGATCGGCATTGGGCGCGGCGGGCTGGTTCCGGCGGTGTTCCTGAGTCACGCAAGCGGCCTGCCGATGCTTTCGGTCGATTTCTCGGCGCAGGTCGAGGATTTCGCGCTCGACCCGATCGCGCGGCTGGCGGCGCGGACCAAGGCGGGCGAGCGTTTCCTGTTCCTCGACGACATCAACGATACGGGCCGCACGATCGCGCGGTTGCGGGCGATGCTGGCGGCGGCGGGCGCGGTGCCGGGCAGCGTGCGCTTCGCGACGCTGCTCGACAATATCCGCTCGGGCGAGCGCGTCGAATATCATGCCCGCGAAATCGACCGCGCGGTGACCAAGGACTGGTTCGTCTTCCCGTGGGAAGCGGTCGCGCCCGACCTCGCGATCCAGGCCGATGCCGCCGCGGTGCCGGAGCGGACGGCTTAACCGTCGCCGACTTGCCCGCGCCCCGTTCGTTTCGAGCGTAGTCGAGAAACAGCAACACGCGCTGTGCCAGGTTTCTCGACTTCGCTCGAAACGAACGGGAGCGGTGGCGTCCGCCCTTAACCGTCGCCGACGCGCTCGATATCGGCCCCGACCGCGCTCAGCTTTTCCTCGAGCCGCTCATAACCGCGATCGAGGTGATAGACGCGGCTGACTTGCGTCTCGCCCTCGGCGACGAGCCCGGCGATGATCAGGCTCATCGAGGCGCGCAGATCGGTCGCCATCACCGGCGCGCCGACCAATTTGGGCACGCCGCGCACCACGGCGGTGCGGCCCTGCACGAGGATGTCCGCGCCCATCCGCGCCAGTTCGGGCACGTGCATGTAACGGTTCTCGAAGATCGTCTCGGTCAGTACGCTGGCACCGTCGGCCAGGCACAGCATCGCCATGAACTGCGCCTGCATATCGGTCGCGAAGCCGGGGAACGGCGCGGTCGACAGCGTCAGCGGCTTGATGCCGTTGGTCGCGGAAACCAGCAGATTCTCACCGCGCTCCTCCAGCGTCACCCCGGCCGCGATCAAGGCGGCGGTGGTGGCGCGCATATCGTCCATCTTCACGCCGACCAGTTCGACCGAACCGCCCGTAATGGCGGCGGCGCAGGCATAGCTGCCCGCTTCGATCCGGTCGGGCATCACGCGATAGGTTGCGCCGTGGAGCCGGTCGACGCCTTCGATTTCCAGCGTCTCGGTGCCGATGCCGGAGATCTTGGCCCCCATTGCGACGAGCAGATTGCACAGATCGACGATTTCGGGCTCGCGCGCGGCATTTTCGATGCGGCTGCCGCCCTTGGCCAGCACCGCCGCCATCACAACATTCTCGGTCGCGCCGACCGAAACGATCGGGAAGGTATATTTGCCGCCCGGCAGACGCCCGCCCGGCGCGATCGCCTTGACATAGCCCGCCGCCATTTCGAGCTGCGCGCCGATCGCCTCCAGCGCCTTCAGATGCAGGTCGATCGGGCGATTGCCGATCGCGCAACCGCCGGGCAGCGATACGGTCGCTTCGCCCGCACGCCCGATCAGCGGGCCGAGCACCAGGATCGAAGCGCGCATCTTGCGCACGATGTCATACGGTGCTTCGGTCGCGGTCAGCTTACCCGCGCGGATCGTCATCACCCGACCGAAATCCTCGGGCCGCGCGCCCTCGATTCGAGTTGAACACCCAAGCTGGTTGAGCAGATGCCCGAAGCTGTCGACATCGGCCAGACGCGGCAGATTGCGCAGCGTCACCGGCTCCTCGGTCAGCAAGGCGCACGGCATCAGCGTGAGCGCGGCGTTCTTGGCACCGGAAATGGGAAGACGGCCCGACAGGCGATTGCCGCCGCGAATGAGAATACGATCCATGGATCTCGTTTATCGCCTCGCACCGCCCGCGCAAGCACGATAGGCGAATTGCGACGAGGCGCGCAGAAACGTCCGGCTAAATCAGGCCTTTTCCAACATGCATTGCAGCGGATGCTGGTTCTGCCGCGCGAAATCGATGACCTGGCTGACCTTGGTCTCGGCGACTTCGTAGCTGAAGATGCCGCACACCCCGACGCCCTTCTGGTGGACATGGAGCATCACCCGGGTCGCCGCCTCCATATCCATGCGGAAGAAGCGCTGCAGCACGAGCACGACGAATTCCATCGGGGTGTAATCGTCATTGAGCAGCAGCACGCGATAAGGCGTCGGCTGCTTGGTCTTGGCGCGGGTGCGCGTTGCGACGCCCAGGCCAGTGCCGTCGTCCGGCCCGTCCCCGGTTCCGTCATCACGGCGTTCCGCCATCGAGATTGCGCTACGGTCGATCATCTGTTGCCTAAAATATGGCATTGCCGGGGGTGAGGGCAAGGGGGCAAACAAAAAGGGCGGCCCCAGCCGGGACCGCCCTCTCCTGTCCGATGTGGACGAAGATCAGCTTATGCGCTGATCTTGATCTTCTCGGCGGCAAGCGCAACGCGGTTCGAGATCGGCTGGGCGACCTCACCGGCGAGCTTCACCAGCGACTCGGTGTTCTTCGAGGTTTCGGCGACGATCGAGTCGAACGCGCTGCGAACATAGTCGCTCTGCAGCTTGAAGAAGTCCGACGGGGTCTTGACGCTCGACAGGCTCTTCAGCGCGGCGGTCGCGCCTTCGAAATGCTTGCGGCTATATTCGGCGGCGTCCTGGCCCATCGTCTCGATGCCCTTGGCAGCGATCTTCGACGATTCGACGATGGCTTCAACGTTCCCCTTCGAGAATTCGTTGAATTCCTCGACCAGCTTGGTGCCCTTTTCAACGGCCGTCTTGGTGCGATCGTTGACATCGGCGAACAGGGCCTTGGCCTGTTCCTGGACCTTGTCGGTAGCGGCTTTGATGGTGTTTTCCATGGTGAAGATTTCCTTCTGCGTAACGGTCGGCGCGGCGGCGGCGACGGGTTTGGGGGCTTCGACGGTAAGAACCGGGTCAGGGATACGAACAGGCTCGGGCGCGGACACCGCTGGAGCGGGCACTTGGGGTGCTGCTGCAATCGGTGCCGGTGCGACCTCGTCGACGGCAGGGGCCACGACGACCGGTTCGGGCACTTCCGGGACCGGGGCCGGAAGCACTGCAGGAACCGGTGGGGTTTTCACCGCAGCGGCGGCGGTCCGTGTCTTGGGAGCAGCGGGTTTTGCGGGAGCGACGCCAGCCTCGGCCACGGCCGATGGTCCGGCCGCCTTCGCGGCCGGTTTTGGGGCTTTCGGTGCCGCGTCTGACTTTGGGCCCTTGCTTGCCATGATCGGATCTCTCCTACACCAATGCTGCACTGCAATATAGCAGCACTGGTGCCAAATGCAAGCGAAATGTTGCACTGCAACATAAGTGAAACTCCGTAGTTTCGGCCCTCCCCTTCGATCTTTAACGCTGCTTTACGTAACGTCCGGGCGCGTCCTCGAGTGCCTTGAGCGAACCCTTGCCCGGTTGGCGCGCGCCCTTGGCGGGGACCATCGCCGCATCCTGATCGCGCAGCCAAGCGACCCAGTCGGGCCACCAGCTCCCCTTGGTCTCCTGTGCCCCGGCGACAAACGCCTCGAGCGTCTCGACCGGCTCGGGATTGAGCCAATATTGATATTTGTTCGCGCTCGGCGGATTGACCAAGCCGGCAATATGCCCGGATCCCGCCAGCACGAACCGGCGCTCGCCAGAGAACAGCCGCATCAGCGCCCACACGCTTTCGGCCGGTGCGATATGGTCCTCGCGCCCGGCCTGGATGTAGCTCGGCGTCTTCACCAGCCCGAGATCGATCGGCGTGCCCAGCGCGCTGAGCGCCCCGGCCTTGCTCAGCAGATTGTCGCGATACAGGTCGGTCAGATAGCGCATGTGCCACTGCGCGGGCAGGTTGGTGGTGTCGCCATTCCAGTGGAGCAGGTCGAACGGGGCATAATCCTTGCCCAGCAGATAATTGTTGGTGACATAGTTCCAGATCAGGTCGCGCCCGCGCAACTGGTTGAACACCGCCGCCATGTAGCGCCCATCGAGAAAGCCATCCGGGGTGAGCGTCTTGAGCAACTCAAGCTGATCGTCGGCGACGAAATACAGCAGTTCCCCGGCTTTCTCGAAATCGACCTGGGCCGTAAAAAAGGTCGCGCTCTTGACCGTGTCACCTTCCCCTCGCGCCGCCAGCACCGCGAGCGTCGCGGTGAGCGTCGTGCCCGCCACGCAATAGCCGATGGTGTGGACCGCGGGCACCTTCAGCACGCGCCGCACCGTGTCGATCGCATCGATTTGGGCGGCGATATAATCGTCCCACACCACGTCCTTCATGCTGGCATCGGCCGATCGCCAGGAAACCATGAAGACGGTGATGCCCTGTTCGACCGCCCAGCGAATGAAGCTTTTCTCCGCGGTCAGGTCGAGAATGTAGAAACGGTTGATCCATGGTGGGAAGATCACCAGCGGCACCGCCAGCACATTGGGCGTGGCAGGGGCATATTGGATCAGTTCGTACAGATCGGTGCGATGGATCACCTTGCCCGGCGTGGTCGCCAGGTTGCGGCCGAGTTCGAACGCGGTCTGGTCGGTGTGCGTCACCTGCCCCTTGGCGAGATCGGCCAACATGTTCTGCAGGCCCTTGAGCAGATTTTCGCCACCGGTCTCGATCGTCTTTTCAAGCACTTCCGGGTTGGTCGCGGGGAAGTTGGACGGGCTGATCGCATCCAGAAAACCGCGCGTAGCAAAGCGCATCTGTTCGCGCTGCTTGTCATCAACGCCCTGGAGCGCGTCGACCTGGGCGAGAAGCTGGTCGGAAAAGAGGAAATAGCTCTGGCGGATCCAGTCGAACAGCGGATCGGCACGCCAGCGCGGATCTTTGAAGCGCTTGTCACGGGTGCGCTCGACCGATTCTTCCGCAGCGGGCACTGCCTCGCCGGGGGCGAGCATCCGCTGCCACAGAGAGACGCTGTCGGCCCAAAAATCGCGCACGCGGCCCATCGTGGCGGGATCGGTCAGCCCCGGGATCGGCGGCAACGCCGATTCCGCCGCGCCGAGTGTCGACAGGCCCTGTTCCAGCAACATCTGCTGCGCGCGACCGAGGACCCAGGTCCAATGCTGCAACTCGGCGAGGCTGGGCATGGCGGCAGCGCTAGCGTTCGTGGATTCGGCCATGACATCCTCTTCTGGTGCGGGCGAGCATACCCCGATCTCGCCCTTGCGCGAAAGCGCGGATCACCACGCGTGCGGCGAAACCCGCGCGCTTCGTTATATTGGTGTGCGGCGGGGTGACGGCGCGACACATAATGGCGTAAGGAAGGACTCCCTCCAGCCGGAATCCCTGCAATGTCCGACGAATTCTATCGCATCAAGCGCCTGCCGCCCTATGTCATCGCCGAAGTGAACGCGATGCGAGCGGAAGCGCGGGCGACCGGCGAGGACATCATCGATCTCGGCATGGGCAACCCCGATCTTCCGCCGCCACCGCATGTCATCGAGAAATTGATCGAAGTGGTGCGCAAGCCCGACGCGCATGGCTATTCGCAATCCAAGGGCATTCCGGGGCTGCGCCGCGCGCAGGCCAATTATTACGGCCGCCGCTTCGGCGTCGATGTCGACCCAGAGACCGAAGTCGTGGTGACGATGGGGTCAAAGGAAGGGCTCGCCAGCCTCGCCACCGCGATCACCGCGCCGGGCGACGTCGTGCTCGCGCCCAACCCGTCTTACCCGATCCACACCTTCGGCTTCATCATCGCCGGCGCGACGATCCGCGCAGTGCCGACGACGCCCGACGACGCCTATTTCGAGTCGCTGGAACGCGCGATGGCCTTCACCGTCCCGCGCCCGTCGATCCTGGTGGTCAACTATCCTTCCAACCCCACCGCCGAAGCGGTCGATCTCGCTTTCTATGAGCGGCTCGTCGCCTGGGCGAAGGAGAATAAGGTCTGGATCATCTCCGACCTCGCTTATTCGGAGCTCTATTTCGACGGCAAGCCGACGCCATCGATCCTGCAGGTGCCGGGCGCGAAGGACATCGCAATCGAGTTCACTTCGCTCAGCAAAACCTATTCGATGGCGGGCTGGCGGATCGGCTTCGCGGTCGGCAACAAGACGTTGATCGCGGCGATGAGCCGGGTGAAGTCCTATCTCGATTATGGCGCTTTCACCCCGATCCAGGCGGCGGCGTGCGCGGCGCTCAACGGCCCGCAGGACATTGTCGAGACCAATCGCCAACTCTACCACAAACGCCGCGATGTGCTGGTCGAGAGTTTCGGCCGCGCCGGGTGGGACATTCCCGCCCCGCCCGCCTCGATGTTCGCCTGGGCACCGTTGCCCCCGGCGCTCGCGCACCTAGGCAGCCTTGAGTTCTCCAAACAATTACTGACTCACGCCAAGGTCGCGGTTGCGCCAGGGGTGGGATACGGTGAAAACGGGGAAGGCTTTGTGCGCATCGCGATGGTCGAAAACGAACAAAGGCTCCGCCAGGCGGCGCGCAACGTGAAGAAATATCTGGTGTCGATGGGGGTTAATATTCCCAGCGCAAAGGCCGGCTGACCGCCGCCCCGGATGATCATCACCCCGCTGTATTCGCTGGCCGGCGTACTCGTCGGGCTGCTCGTCGGGCTGACCGGGGTCGGCGGGGGATCGTTGATGACGCCGCTGCTGGTGCTCGCCTTCGGTTTTCATCCGGCGACCGCCGTCGGCACCGACCTGCTCTATGCGTCCGCCACCAAGAGCGTGGGGACGACGGTGCATGGCTGGCGCGGGACGGTCGACTGGCACGTGGTGGCGCGACTCGCCGCCGGCAGCGTGCCCGCGACGATTCTGACGATCATCGTGCTGCATTACGCATCGGAAAAGCAGGATACCGGCCATGCGATCTCGGCGGCGCTGGGCGTCACGCTGGTGCTGTCGGCGGTGGCGACGATCTTCCGGGCGCGCATCGTGGGCTCGCTGACGCGCCTGTTCGGCACGATCGGGACTGCGCGGCTTAAATGGCTGACGGTGCTGCTCGGTGCGGTGCTGGGGGTGCTGGTGTCGGTTACCTCGGTCGGCGCGGGGGCACTTGGCATGACCGCATTGCTGATCCTCTATCCGACCTTGCCGATCAACCGGCTGGTCGGGTCCGATATTGCCCATGCGGTGCCGCTGACGCTGCTCGGGGGCTTTGGCCACTGGCTGCTCGGGTCGGTCGATGGGACGTTGCTGTTTTCGCTGCTGCTCGGGTCTATTCCTGGAATCATCGTTGGCAGTTTGGTCGCATCCCGCATATCCGACCGCGTCTTGCGCCCGATTCTCGCAGCGGTGCTTGCCATCGTCGGTTTAAGGCTCTTGTTTTGATGACGCGTCCCGGTTTCGCTTTTTCGACTCGTTTCAAGGTCCGCTACGCCGAAATTGACGGGCAGAAGGTGGTCTTCAACTCGCGCTATCTCGAATATGCCGATGTTGCGGTGAGCGAATTCTGGGAATGGACCGGTATCGGTGCCGCGCTCGGCGACGCGTGGACGCACACCGAATTCCATGTCCGCCGCACCGAGATCGACTATCTGAAGCCCTTCGTGTGGGGCGATACGATCGAGGCGTTCGTCCGCATCGCGCGGGTCGGCGGGTCGAGCCTGACGCAACGCTTCGAGCTGTGCCATGCGGAGACCGGCGCGCTGCACACCGTGATCGATATGGTAATCGTCAACGTCCACTTGCCCACCGGCAAGCCGCTTCCGATCAGTGACGACATCCGCGCCTATCTGGACACGCTGCCGACAGGCTAAGCCTGCGTTACTTCTGGAAGCCGACGGTCAAATCGAAGCGGATCCGCACCCATGCCCCAATGATAGGCTTGCCACCGATCCGGGGCGGGCGGACCCGGAACTGCCATGCCGCCAGCCGCAGCGCGCGCGCCAGCCCGCCACCCGGCGGCGATTCATCCAGCCCGCGACAATTTTCGACGCGGTAATCGGGCGCGGTCCTGCACGCGATCAACGCCCAACCCGAATCTGCCTTCGCATAATCGCGGAGATATGGTGCCATCTCGGCCCTGCTCGGCTGCCCGTGTAACCATTCGGCATTATACAGCGCGGCACCGCCCGGCCCCTGCCCTGGCCCGTAAGCGGCAACGCTATCCTTGCCATTACCCGAATCGTCGCCCTCGCCTTGATGCGCAGGAATCTTGCCGATGTCGGACGCGGCGAATTCGTCTGAGCTTAGCTCGATCAGCTTGGAGGGCACAGGCGTCTTCACCGGGGGCGGCCCGACCGGCGGCGGCGGTGCGGCTGAGGTTTTGGTCACCACCTTGCGCTTGTTCGCCACCCTGGTCTTTTGCGACTGCTTGGACTGGAGCGGGCCGATCGGCTTCACGTCGAAGGTGATGAGCGGTTTTTGCTTCTCGGTCTTATGAAAGATGCCCGTGCCAAGCTGCAAAAGCAGCAATGCCACCAGCGCCTCGACGACGAGTGCCAGCGCGATGCCGCGGAATCGTCCTTTGCCCGATTCGGATCGATAGGACATGGCAGACATCGTGCCGCGCCTAGAGTGCGCCGTGCCGCACTGCAACCAGTTCGGCGTAACCTGAACGCTTTGTCATCCAGCGTCGGCGGGCGCCGTGGTCCATCCCAAAGCGGGGATCGTCATCGAGCGCTTGCCCGACAGATCGGTCCGCGTCACCAGCAGGTTGCGGCCCTCAATATAGCCGATCACGCGCCGCGCCCGTCCGAGCGAACTGGTGCCATAGGTCTGCGCCACCGCCTCGTCGCTCGGGCATGGCAACCCCTCCCGCGCGGCCTTCGCCACCAACAGGAAGCAGCCGAGCATTTCGTCCGGCAGATCGCGTGCCAGCGCCAGCGCTTCGCCCCAATCACCGTCGAGCCCCTCGAAAATTCCCGCCCGCCCGGCCGCCAGCCGCCGCGAAAAGCCGGACGGATCAAGCGGCGCAGGATGCACACCGACCATACGGCAGCGTACCTGAAAATCCTGGTACAACACTGCCGCCGGGCGCGCGGTCGAATCCGCGTCCGCGACGATCGCGCGCAGCACGTCGGTGACGATCTGGGCAAGCTCCTCGGGGTCGCGTTGCGGCAGCATCTGAACGGGATCGGGCGCGACGACGGTTTCGATCTGCGCGAACACAGATTCGGCGGGGACCGCGCGTGGCGGCGGCGGGGCGGGCCGCACCGGCTCCTCCATTTCCGCAAACAGGAATTGCCGCATGTCGCCCGCCTGCGCATCGGGCAGCGGGATCAGCGCAGGACCACCACCCCGCGAGCCGGTTTCGACCGTGCCGATGCGAATCGCCACGGGTCGGCGCGATACCGCCGGCCCCAGCGCGAGGAAGGTACCGCGCGCAAGATCCCGGATCTGCTCGGCCTGCCGCCGCTCCATCCCCAGCAAATCGGCCGCGCGCGCCATGTCGATGTCGAGGAAGGTGCGCCCCATCAGGAAGTTGGAGGCTTCGGCGGCGACGTTCTTGGCGAGTTTGGCGAGGCGCTGCGTCGCGATGATCCCGGCGAGCCCGCGCTTGCGGCCACGACACATCAAATTGGTCATCGCGCCAAGCGAGGCGCGGCGGACTTCCTCGGTCACTTCCGCCCCCATTGAGGGCGCGAACACCTGCGCTTCGTCGACCACCACCAGCGCCGGAAACCAGTGGTCGCGCGGCGCATCGAACAGCGCCGACAGAAAGGCGGCGGCACAGCGCATCTGCCCTTCCATCTCCAGGCCTTCGAGATCGAGCACCACCGAAGTGCGATGTTCGCGGATGCGCGCGGCAAAGCGGGCGATCTCCGCCACCGAATACTCCGCAGCCGTAATGGCGACATGGCCATAGCGTTCGCCGAGCGTAACGAAATCGCCCTCGGGATCGATGATGATCTGCTGCACCTGCCCTGCACTGCGTTCGAGCAAGCGGCGCAGCAGATGCGATTTTCCCGAGCCCGAATTGCCTTGCACGAGCAACCGCGTGGCCAGCAATTCTTCGAGATCGATCGGGACGGGCGCGCCGCCCGCGTCGAGGCCCATGTCGACTTGAAACGTCATCGCGGCCACATGGCCGATGCGGGGGGGCATGGGCAAGTACCATCGCGACACCGGCTTGCCGTAGCGCACCACTCCGCCATAGAAGTGGCATAGAAAGGACGTGCATGAAGGAAATTCGCAGCTCGCGTCGTCAACATAATGTTCCCACCATCACCGATGTCGCGGCCCATGCCGGGGTCTCGCCGATGACGGTGTCGCGGGTGGTGAATGGCAAGGGCAGTGTTCGCCCCGCGACCCGCGCCAGCGTCGAATCCGCGATCGCGGCGCTGGGCTATGCGCCGAACGCCGCCGCGCGGGCGCTGGCGGGCGGCGAGGAGATCCGCATTTGCCTGCTGCATACCAATCCCTCGCTGACCTATTTCAGCGACTTCCTGGTCGGCGGGCTCGATCAGGCCAGCCGCAGCAACGTCCAGCTCGTGATCGAGAAATGCGAAGAGGATGGCCATGAGGCGGCGACGATCGAACGCCTGTTACAGGGGCGGATCGACGGCATCGCCCTGCCTCCGCCGCTGAGCGATTCGCCCGTGGTGCTGGCCGCCCTTGAAGGCCACGGCATCCCGGTGGTCGCGGTGGCAACCGGACGCGCGCCCGATTGGGCGCTTTCCGTCAGCATCGATGACCGTCGCGCCGCCTATGACATGACGCGCCATCTCGGCGCACTCGGCCACACGCGGATCGGCTTCATTACCGGCGACCCGAAACAAACCGCCAGTGGCGAGCGGCTGGCCGGGTATCGCGCGGCCCTTGCCGATATGGGGCTGGCGTTTTTACCCGAACGTGTCGGTGCCGGGCTGTTTACCTATCGTTCCGGGCTGGAGGCGGCGGAACGGCTGCTTGGCCTGCACGAGCCGCCGACCGCCATCTTTGCCTCGAACGACGATATGGCCGCGGCCGCCGTGGCAATCGCCCACCGCAAAGGGCTCGACGTACCGGGCGACCTGACCGTGTGCGGGTTCGACGATACCGTGCTGGCGACGACGATCTGGCCCGAACTCACCACCATCCGCCAGCCGGTGACCGAAATGTCGCGCACCGCGATCGAGCTGCTGGTGCGCGAAATCCGCATGCGCAATGCCAATGACAGCAGCGTCGATCATCCGCACGTGCTGGCGGACTATGCGTTGATCCGCCGCCAATCGGATGCGCCGCCAAAATAAAAAGAAGGGCGCTGACCGAAATCAGCGCCCTCGCCTTTCCTGCTATCCGAGGGCTCTTATCCCTCCATCGCTTCCAGTTCGCGGCCGCGCGTTTCCTTGACCATCGCCTGGACGAAGAAGAACGAGATGCCTGCGAACACGGCATAGCCTGTATAGGTGACCGCCAAGCCGGGCGACACCGCCAGCGCCGGGAAGCTGACCGAGATCGCCGCATTGGCGATCCACTGGGCAAAGCCCGACACCGCCAGCCCCGACCCGCGGATCTGGTTCGGAAACATTTCGCCCAGCATGACCCACATGATCGGGCCCCAGCTGAAGTTGAAGAAGACGACGTACAGATTGGCCGCGACCAGCGCGATCACGCCGTTATTACCGGGCAGCGACACTCCGCCATCAGGCGCGGTCACGGCGGTCGAGAAGGCATAGGCCACCGTCGCCAGCGTTACCGCCATGCCGGCCGAGCCGATCAGCAGCAGCGGCTTGCGCCCGATCTTGTCAACGAACGCGATCGTGAAGACACACGCGCCAATCGACAGCACGCCCGACAGAATGTTGGTCTGCAGGGCATAATCCTCGGAGAAGCCGACCGCTTCCCACAAGGTTGCGCCATAATAGAAGACGACATTGATGCCGACGAGCTGCTGGAACACCGCGAGCCCGATGCCCGCCCACAGAATCGGGCGGATCTTGCCGGTGGTCTTGTCGATCAGGTCGGACAGGCGCGGCTTGTGATGGTCGGCGGCCAGGCTCGCGGCGATCTCGGCGACCTTGCGATCGGCCTCGTCGGACCCGAACAATTTGGTCAGCACCGCGCGCGCGCGCTCGGTATGGCCCTTTACGACGAGATAGCGCGGGCTTTCCGGGATCGTGAGAAGCGCCAGGAAATAGATCGCCGCCGGCAGCGCCTGCAGCCAGAACATCCAGCGCCATGCCGGAAAGCCGAGCCAGAATTGCGCGGTCGAGCCGCCAGCATAGCGGGCCAGCGCGAAGTTTGCGACGAACGCGCCGGTCAGACCGGTGATGATCATCACTTGCTGCACACTCGACAAGCGCCCGCGGATCGACGCCGGGGTAACTTCGGAGATGTACACCGGCGAAATCACGCTGGCGGCACCGACGCCAAGGCCGCCGATGATGCGCGCGACGATGAACAGGATCGAGCTGCTGGCACCGCCCGCGAGCAGCGCGCTGATCAGGAACAGCACGGCCGCCCCCATCATCACCGTGCGGCGGCCATAGGCATCCGACAAGCGCCCCGCGCCGAACGCACCGATCGAGGAGCCGACCAGGATCGCGCCCACATTGATGCCGATGCCGAGCTTGCCCAGCTCGAACGCCGCCTCAAGCCCCTTCTGGGTGCCGTTGATGACGCCCGAATCATAGCCGAACATGAAGCCGCCGATCGTCGCCACCACGACGATCGAAGCGATAAAACCTATATTGACCCGTTGCATGTCGGGTTGCGCCAGCGTTGCCATGATCCGTCTTCCGCTCCCTATCGATTGTTATATTTTTGCCGCATGTGTCGCCATCCCTTGGACCCCGGGGTCGAAGGCGAACAGATTGCCCGCCTCGGGCTGCGCCGCCAGTTCGGCGGCGCTCAACCCCTTGCGCGCAGTGGTGGCATAAGCCGTGCGCAGACCCGCGCCGCCAAAAGCGATCTTGGTGATGTTGGCGACAGGGAAGCGTACCGTCTCGATCAGCGTGCCCGCCGGATCATAATGCCGCACACCCCAGCCGCCAAACAGCGCGACCCACACGCCGCCATCGGCATCGGTGGTCGATCCATCGGGATGGCCCTCGCCCGCCGCAATCTCGACGAACGGCGTGGGAGCGCCCAGCGTGCCGTCTTCCCGGATCGGCACCTGCCACACCGTCCGCCCCAGCGTATCGGTGTGGTAGAGCGTGGTGCCATCGGGCGAGATCGCCGGACCGTTGGTGATCGCAACCGGCTCGAGACCCGCATCGGCACACCCACGGTGATCGTGCCGATACAGCCGACCGCTCTCCGCTTGCTCGCCATTGTCCATGCTGCCGAACCAGATCCGTCCGGCCGCATCGGTCGTCGCATCGTTCAGGCGATTGCCCGGCATATGCGGCTCGGGATCGATCAGCGGCGTAAAGCTGCCACCCGCCGGATCGAACCCATACAGACCGGATTGCACCCCGACGACCATCCCGCCGCCCGCGCGCGGCAGCACCCAGCCGACTTCGCCCGGCGCGGTCCAGGATGAGATCGCCGCAGTCGCGGGATCGAACCGAAACACCAGATGCCGCTTGATATCGACGCACCACAAAGTCTGCGTGGCGACGTCCCACATCGGCCCTTCGCCGAGCGTTGCGCCGAGCGGCGCGATCGTGACGGGTGCGCTCGCCATCAGCGCCAACCCGCGTCCACGAAATAATCGTGGCCCGTACACATATGCGCATCGTCCGAGGCCAGGAACAAGGCAAGCGCCGCGACGTCAACCGGCTGGATCCGCCCCGACAGGCATTGCGCCGCGACGATCTCGGCTTCGCCTTCGGGTGTATACCAGCGCTGCTGGCGCGGCGTCTGCACATTGCCGGGCACGATCGTGGTGACGCGGATGCCGTCGCGCCCGAGATCACGCGCGAGACCGCGCGTCATGCCCTCGATCGCGGCCTTGGCGGTCTGGTACAGCACGAGATCGGGCAAGCCCAAATGCCAGCTGATCGACCCGAAATTGATGATCACACCGCCGCCCGCCGCGCGCATGCCCGGCACTACGGCTTGTGCGGCGAAGAACAGATGGCGCAAATTGGTCGCCATCCGCTCGTCCCAATATGCCGGGGTCACCTCGTCAACGCTATGGCGATCGTCGCTCGCGGCATTGTTGATGAGAATGTCGATCCCGCCGAGATCCTCGGCAATCGCCGCGATCGCTTCACCCAACGCCGTCGGATCACGCAGATCGCAAAAGTGGAAGCGACCGGGGGCAAAGCGCTCGGCAATGTCCGCGCCCGCAGTCTGGTCGACATCGATAAAGGCGACGTTGGCCTGTTGCTCGGCAAAGGCTTGGACCAGGCCTGCGCCAATGCCGCTGGCACCGCCCGTCACCAGCACCCGCTTGCCGACAAGGCTCGGGTAAATCGCGCGCGTGCCGGTCACTTGCTCGTCTCCAACAGGCCGCGCCCGGCCAGGTTTGCGATCAGCGCGCGAATCCCGAAATCCCACGGTGCCGCATCGCGCGACGTGACCACGCGGTTGGTCAGCCGCCCAAGCCGGTCACTCGCGATCGTCACGCGGTCGCCAATCTTGTGGGTGAAGCCCCGGCCCGGCTCGTCGCGATCCTGCACCGGCGCGAACAGCGTGCCGAGGAACAGCGCAAAGCCGTCGGGATATTGGTGTTCACTCAGCGTCTGGCGCACCAGATCGAGCGGATCGCGGCTGATCTGGCTCATGCTACTGGTGCCTTCCAGCACATAGCCGTCCGCGCCCTCAATCCGCAGCCGCACTTCGGCGCGGCGCACATCGTCGATGGTGAAGCCATCGTCGAACAGCCGCACCAGCGGCCCGAGCGCGCACGACGCATTATTGTCCTTGGCCTTACCCAGCAGCAGCGCCGAGCGCCCCTCGAAATCGCGCAAATTGACGTCATTGCCAAGAGTTGCGCCGACCGCTTTGCCACGACTGTCCACCAGCAAGGCAATTTCCGGCTCGGGATTGTTCCAGGTCGAATCCGACCGGATACCGATCTCGGCATCGGGCCCGACGCTGGAGAGCACCGGGGCCTTGGTGAACACTTCGGCATCGGGGCCGATCGCGACTTCGAGATATTGCGACCACAGGCCGTCCTCGATCAGCGCCCGTTTAAGCTCGGCCGCTTCCGTCGTGCCGGGAACGACCGCGCGGATCGAGCCGCCGACGCGCGATTCGAGCCGCGCGCGGATGTCGGCAGCAGCAGAGGAATCCCCGCGTGCGCGCTCCTCGATCACGCGTTCGATCGCCGAAAGCGCGAAGGTGACCCCGCACGCCTTCACGCATTGCAGATCGACCGGTGCCAGCAGCCGCGACAGATCCGCTCCAAACGCGCCCAGCGATACCCCGCCCGATGCGCTGAAATCCCCCGATTCGACCAAATCGGCGACCGTCGGCGCGCGCGCGGACATGTCGAACGCTTCGCCCCGCACAACCAACATCGGGCTCGGCCCGGCATCGGTCGCAATACGACCGACAAACACGCCGTCCTGCCAATCCACCGGTAGCGCCGACGCGCTTGCGTCGTTCTCGCTCGCCATTAACCCCTCCACGCGACCCTCATCCTTGATAGCGTTACCTTGACGACCGCCCCGGCGCTGTCAAGCACCGGGGCGGTCGGCTGGTGACACCGATACTGCGTATCCTAACCGCTGTTAAATGAAGCGATTGATCAAATTTTCGATTCGCTCCTGGCGGCCCGAACGCGGCTTGGGGTCGATCGCCTGTTCGACCGCCAGGTCAGCGATCGCGGCAAGATCGAGCGTGCCGATTTGCTGGCCAAGATCGCCCTCCCATCCGGCATAGCGTTCGGCCTTGATCGCGTCGAGACGACCGTCTTCGATCAGCGCGGCGGCATTGAGCAGCCCCTTCGCCACCACGTCGATTGCGCCAACATGGCCATAGAACAGGTCGATCGCGTCCATCGACTGGCGCCGCACCTTGGCATCGAAATTGAAGCCGCCGGTGGTGAACCCGCCCGCGCGCAGGATTTCGAGATTGGCGAGCGTCAGTTCTTCGACGGAATTGGGGAATTGGTCGGTATCCCAGCCATTTTGCGGATCGCCGCGGTTCGCATCGATCGAGCCGAAGATGCCGAGCGCCGCTGCGGTGGCGATCTCATGCTCGAAGGTGTGGCTGGCGAGGGTTGCGTGGTTCGCCTCGATATTGACCTTCACTTCATTCTCAAGGCCATAGCGCTTGAGGAAACCGTACACCGTAGCGGTGTCGAAGTCGTACTGGTGCTTGGTCGGCTCGAACGGCTTGGGTTCGATCAGGATCGTGCCGGTGAAGCCGATCTTGTGCTTGTGCTCGACGACGAGCGACAGGAAGCGGCCGAGATTGTCGAGCTCGCGCTTAAGATCGGTGTTGAGCAGCGTCTCATAGCCTTCTCGACCGCCCCACAGCACATAGTTTGCGCCACCCAGACGATGCGTGGCTTCAAGTGCGTCGCGCACCTGCATCGCGCCGAACGCGAACACTTCCGGATTGGGGTTGGTCGCGCCACCAGCGGCAAAGCGCGGGTGGCTGAACAGGTTGGCGGTGCCCCACAACAGCTTGCGGCCCGACGCTGCCTGAAGCTGCTCGAGATGATCGACGGCTTCGGCGAAATTGCGGCGATGCTCGGCGACAGTGGTCGCATCGGCCATCACGTCGACATCGTGGAAGCAGTAATATGGAATATCGAGCTTGGTGAAGAACTCGAACGCAACGCGGCGTTTATGCTCGGCGGCGGCGGCATCATTGGCACCGGCATGCCACGGACGGTTGAACGTACCTCCGCCAAACACGTCCGACCCCGGCCAGCAGAAGGTGTGCCAGAAACAGGCGGCGAAGCGCAGATGGTCTTCCATCCGCTTGCCGAGCACGATCCGGTCCTTGTCGTAGAAACGGTATGCAAGATCGTCGTCGGTGCCTGGGCCTTTGAAGGTGATCTGGGGAATATCGGCGAAGAAATCGGTGGCCATCGGGCGCTCCTTGGGGGTCAATTGGAGTGAGTAAGGGGAGAAATCTGAGCGTAAGCGGCGCGGAACACCGCTTTCTTGGGCGCGAGCCGCGCCGTCAGTTCAGCGTTGGGCGCGATGCGGTGCGACACCGGCGGGGCGACGCACACCTCGGCCGGGGTGCCGCCATCGACCGCGATCTGCGCGAGCCGCGCGGCCCCGAGCGCAGGGCCGACCTCGCCGCCCTTGAGATACACCAACGGCACCTCCATCGCGGCGGCGAGCGTCTCGCCCCAGTAACGCGACCGCGCGCCGCCGCCGATCACGGCCAGTTCGGCAACCTCGGTCCCGGCCTCGCGCAGCACGTCGAGCCCGTCAGCGAGCGCGAACGCCACGCCTTCCAGCACCGCCTGCGCAAGCCGGTTGGGATCGGTATCGTTGTCGAGCCCGACGAACGCACCCCGCACTTGCGCGTCGTTATGCGGGGTGCGCTCGCCCGAGAGATAGGGGAGGAAAATCTCAGGCCCGTTGGCCACGCCCGCCGCTTCGGCGCGCTGGAACACTTCGGCGGCACCGCTTGCCCCTGTCAGGCGCGCGACCCAATCGATGCAGGATGCCGCACTCAGGTGCACCGACATTTGGTGCCACATGTCGGGCAGGCAATGGCAGAAGGCATGGACCGCGCGTGCCGGATTGGGCCTGAAGCGATCATTGGCGACGAAGATGACGCCCGAGGTGCCGAGCGACAGCAACGCCTTGCCATCGGTCACGACGCCCACACCCGCCGCCCCGCCGGCATTGTCGCCGGCCCCGCCCGCGACGGGAACCTGCGCAATTCCCCAGGCCTTGGCGATGTCCGCACGGAGCACCCCGGCGACATCGGTGCCCTCGACAAGGCGCGGCATCTGCGCTTGCGTCAGCCCGCACGCCGCGAGCAACGTGTCACTCCAGCGCCGACCGGCGACGTCGAGCCACAAGGTGCCGGCAGAATCCGACATGTCGGAGGCTTTCTCGCCGGTCATGCGTAGACGGACATAATCCTTCGGCAGCAGCACGGTCGCGACCTGCGCGAAAATGTCGGGCTCGTGGCGGCGCACCCATTCGAGCTTGGGCGCGGTGAAGCCCGGCATCACGATATTGCCACCGATCGTGCGAAACTCGGGCGTTGTCGCTTCAAGCACGGCGCATTCGGCGAAAGAGCGTCCGTCATTCCACAGGATCGCCGGGCGCAACGGCCGATCGTCGGCACCGAGCAAGGTCGCGCCGTGCATTTGCCCGGCGAGCCCGATGCCGCGCACCGCGCGGCGGACCGCCGGGTCGATCGCCAGCACCGCGGCGCTGGTCGCCTGCCACCAATCCTCCGGGTTCTGTTCGGACCATAAGGGGTGCGGGCGCTGCACGCTCAGCGCAGCGGTGCCCTGCCCAACCACCGCGCCGTGCGTGTCAAGCACGACCGCCTTGACGCCCGACGTACCGATATCGATTCCGAGAAACATCGCAGGCCTTATTTGACGAAAGGATCGATCGGCTTGATCGTCCCGTCGGCGTTGAAGGAAAGTTCGGTCACCTTGACGTTGCGCAGGTGGTTCTTGTTGCTGAGCTGCGTGTCCGCATAGAACAGCCACCATTTGCCGCCGGTCTGGATGATCGAATGGTGCGTCGTCCACCCCTGCACCGGCAGCAGGAAATGCCCGCGATAGGTGAAGGGCCCGTAAGGATTGGTGCCGGTCGCATAGTTCAGGAAATGCGTGTCGCCGGTCGAGTAGGTGTAATAATATTGGCCACCGCGCTTGAACACCCACGATGCTTCGAAGAAGCGCCGGTCATGGTCGCCACCGAGGATCGGCTTGCCCTTTTCGTCGAGGATCACTGCATCGCGCGGAGTCTCGGCGAAGCTCTTCATATCGGCATTCATGCGCACGACCTTGCCGGTCAGCGCCGGCTGATCATCTTGATGCAAATCGGTATCGCTGCCGTTGGCATCGAAGCTGCCATTCTTCCAGCGCTGGAGCTGCCCGCCCCAGATGCCGCCAAAATACATATAGCTCTTGCCGTCCTGATCGGTGAACACCGCCGGATCCATCGAGAAGCTGCCCGCGATCGGCTTGGGCTCGGCCTTGAACGGGCCCATCGGATTTTTCGAAGTAGCGACACCGATGAGGAACGTGCCCAACCCGTTCTTGTCACGGGCTTTGTCGCGCGCCGGGAAATACAGATAATAGGTGCCGTTCTTATAGGCGGCATCGGGTGCCCACATTTGCTGCGACGCCCACGGCACCTGCTTCACATCGAGCGCGACCGGGCCCACCGTGACGGGGCCGCCAATGCGATCCATCCGCAGCACACGGTAATCGTGCATCGCATATTCGTTGCCCAGATCATCGTCGGGAATGGCGGTCGGCACGTCGTGGCTTGGGTAGACGTAAATCTTGCCCGCAAAGACATGCGCGGACGGGTCTGCCGTGTAGATCGATGTCACCAGCGGCTGCGACAGATATTTCCGGCCATCCGGGGCCCGATCCGGAATCCGATCCTGGGCAAGCGCCAGCGTGGCCACGCCACACATCATCACTGCCCCAATCACGCGATACGCCATCATTCCTCTCCCGATGCGCGTAACCGCGCTATGATGAGAGAGGTAGCGCTAACATTTGCATGACGCAAGCGCCGCGCGCGCGTGTTGGCGGGATAAGCGCGATTTGTTTCTGGACGTCGGGCGCGGAAAGCGCGATTGCCCTGTCAGAAGCACGCGAAGCACAGGGTGAATATGATGGCGGCGGGCACGGCGTGGTGAAACGCATTTTTCTCGGTGGCGTCCTCGCCCTTCTTGTTGGCCTGGCGATCTTTACGGGCTTTGCCTGGCGGCCTGCGATTGCCCCGATCGCGCGCCCGGCGGCGGCATCCTTTGCGCCCGCCCTCGTCGCCAAGGGCGCAGTGCTGGCCAGTGCCGGCTATTGCGCATCGTGCCACACCGCCAAGGGTGGCGCTGCGTTGGCGGGCGGCTATGCGATGGCCACCACCTTCGGCACGATCTATTCGACCAACATCACCCCCGATGTCGACACCGGCATTGGCGGCTGGTCCGAAACCGCCTTCCGCCGCGCCATGCATGAAGGCGTGCGGCGCGACGGCGCACATCTCTTCCCCGCTTTCCCCTATGATCATTTCACCAAGCTGACCGATGCCGATGTATCGGCACTGTACGCCTATCTGATGACGCAGCCTGCGGTGCGCGCCGAGGACAAGGCCAATGGCCTGCCCTTCCCGCTCAACATCCGCATGTTGCAGGCTGGCTGGAAACTGCTGTTCTTCAAGCCTGGCCGTTATGTGCCGGTGACAACCAAGGATGCGACGTGGAATCGCGGGGCCTATCTTGCCGAGGGAATCAGCCATTGCGGGGCGTGCCACACACCGCGCGGGGCGCTGGGTGCCGAGCTCAAGGGCAAGCCTTATGCCGGTGCCGCGATTGACAACTGGATCGCGCCGCCGCTCGACAGGACCAACCCCGCGCCGATCGCGTGGAGCCAGAGCGAATTGGTTGCCTATCTCGGCACCGGGGTCAGCCTGTATCACGGCACGGCGGCAGGGCCGATGGCGGCGGTGCCGCGTGGTCTCGCGCATTTGCCCGCCTCCGATGTTGCCGCGATCGCCACCTATTTCACCAGCTTCAACGGCTCGGTGGCCCGTGCCGGGCAGGATGCCGCGCTGATCCAGAAGGCGCTCGCCACCGACCGTATCGGCACCGGCCTGCAATACGATCCGGGCGCGCGGCTGTTCACCGCCGCCTGCGCATCGTGCCATTACAATGGCAGTAAGGGGCTCAACCCGTTGCGGCCAGACCTGGCGCTCAACAGCACGGTCCATCTCGATGATCCGACCAATGTGATCCGCGTCATCCTCTACGGCATCGACGCGAAGGACGGTGCACCGGGCGTGGTGATGCCGGGCTTTGGCACGGGCTTCAGCAACGCCGATGTCGCCCGCATCGCCGCCTATCTGCGCGCAACGCGGACGACCAAGGCGGCGTGGCCCGATCTCGAACAGAAAGTCGCGGCGATCCGCGCGCAGGGCAAGGGCCAGGAGTGATGACCAGTTTCACGATCAACGGTCGCTCGGTTACCACCACGGTCGAGGAGGATACCCCGCTCTTGTGGGTCATCCGTGACGATATTGGGCTGACCGGCACCAAGTTCGGCTGCGGCATCGGTCTGTGCGGGGCCTGCACCGTGCATGTCGGTGGCCGCGCGACAAGGTCGTGCATCACCCCGGTCTCCGCAGTCGACGGTGCCGATGTCACCACAATCGAGGGGCTCGACCCGAAGGGCGAGCATCCGCTGCAACAGGCGTGGCGCGAGATTCAGGTGCCGCAATGCGGTTACTGCCAGTCGGGCCAGATCATGCAGGCCGCCGCCATGCTCAAGGATTTCCCGGCACCCACCGATGAAGACATTGACGCGGTGATGACGGGCAATCTGTGCCGCTGCATGACCTATGTCCGCATCCGCGCCGCGATCCGGCAGGCGGCAGGCACGCTGGCGGAAGGACCCAAGGCATGAGCCGCCTCGCCTCGACCGCCGAAGCCGCCCGCAACCCGCTGTCGCGCCGCGGCTTCCTTGTCGCCAGTGGTGCCGCCGGGATCGCCTTCGGCTTTTCGCAAGTGCTGGCCGCGATCGATCCCGCCGTGCCCGGCGGCACCCCCGCCGCCCCGACCGGCCCGCAATTCGAACCGTCAATCTGGTTCGGGATCGACGCCGCCGGGATCGTCACCGTCAACATCATCCGCGCCGAAATGGGCCAGCATGTCGGCACCGCACTCGCGCGCATTCTCGCCGATGAACTGGAGGCCGACTGGGACAAGGTCCGCATCGTCCATGTCGATACCGATCTCAAATGGGGCCTGATGGTCACCGGCGGGAGCTGGTCGGTGTGGCAGACCTTCCCCGTGTTCAGCCAGGCGGGTGCCGCCGGTCGCATCGCCCTGATCGAAGCAGGCGCGAAGCTGCTCGGCACCAGTGCCGCCAATTGCACCGCGCGTGGCGGCGCGGTCCATGCGGGCGGTCGCTCGATTTCCTATGGCGACATCGCCAAGCGCGGCGGCGTCGCCCGCCAATTCACCCCCGACGAACTGAAGGCGCTGCCGATCAAGCCGGTCAAGGACCGTCGCCTGATCGGCAAGCAGGTTGCGGCGCTCGACATCGCCACCAAGACCGACGGCACCGCGCTCTATGGCATCGATGCCAAGGTGCCGAACATGGTCTATGCCCGGCCCAAGCTGCCGCCAACGCGCTTCGGCTCAAAGGTGGTGTCGGTCGATGACAGCAAGGCCAAGACGGTGCGCGGCTATTTGCGCTATCTCATCATCGAAGACCCGTCGGACACGGTGCCCGGCTGGGTGATGGTGATCGCGCAAAATTACCCCGCCGCGATCCGCGCCGCCGACCTGCTCCAGGTCACCTGGACCGCCGGACCAGGCGCGACCACCTCCGAAAAAGACCTGCAAGCCCATGCCGCCGACCTGGCGGGCAAGAGCGAGAGCGGCGTCGCGCTCGACATCGTCAACACGGGGCCCAAGCCCGGCAACGCCGCCAGCACGCTCGAGCGCGTCTACACCACCAGCACCGTGCTGCATTTCCAGTTGGAACCGCTCAACGCGCTCGCCTTCGAGAAGGACGGCCGCTTCGAAATCCATACCGGCAACCAGTGGCAAAGCCTGATCCTCCCGACGCTGGCCAAGGCGCTCGGCGTGCCCGAGACAAAGATCATCCTGCGCACCTATATGCTGGGCGGCGGCTTCGGGCGGCGGCTCAATGGCGATTATGCCGTCCCCGCCGCGCTGGCGGCCAAGGCGCTGGGGCGTCCGGTCAAGATGGTGCTGACGCGGCAGGACGACGCGCTGTTCGATTCGGTGCGCTCGCCCTCGGTCCAGCGCGTGCGCATGAGCTTCGACAAGAACAATGCGGTGATCGCGATGGAGCATCACGCTGCTGCGGGCTGGCCGACGCAGATGAACGCCCCCGCCCTCCTCGCCAAGACCAAGAGCGGCGGGGCCTATGACCCGTTCGCCATTTCGGGCGCGGACCATTGGTATGAAGTCGGCCACCAGACCGTCCATGCCATTCCCAACGATCTCGCCAACACCACCATCCGCTCGGGCTGGCTGCGCTCGGTCGGGCCGGGCTGGACCAACTGGGCGGTGGAAAGTTTTATCGATGAAGCGGCGCTGCAGGTAAAAAGCGATCCGGTCGCCTTCCGCCTGAAATTGCTGACCGGGGCCGGTCGCAATGCCGGGTCGGCCCCCAGCGCCATTGGCGGGGCGCTGCGCCAGGCCGAAGTGGTGCGCCGCGCCGCCGCCCGCGCGGACTGGGGCGAGAAATTGCCGCCCGACACTGCGCTCGGCATCGCCACCAGCTTCGGGCAGGAGCGCGACATGCCGACCTGGGTGGCCTGCGTCGCGCGCGTTCATGTCGATCGCAAGACCGGTGTGGTGCGCGTCGAGAAGCTGACTTTGGTCACCGATGCTGGGACGATCGTCGATCCCGATGGCGCGCTGGCGCAAACACAGGGGGCCGCTTTGTGGGGCCTGAGCATGGCGCTTCATGAGGGCACCGAATTCGTCAACGGACTGGTCAAGGATACCAATCTCGACACCTATCAGCCGCTGCGCATGGCCGATGTGCCCGAACTGGACATTGCCTTTGTCGAAAGCGAGCACGTCCCCGTTGGCCTTGGCGAACCCGCGACGACGGTGGTCGCGCCCGCGATCGGCAATGCGATCTTCGCCGCAGTGGGTGCGCGCGTGCGCCACTTGCCGATTACCCCGGCGGCGGTGCTCGATGCGCTTGCCGGTCGGAGCGCTTGATCCAAGCGATCGACGCGAGATTGTCATAGTGCGCGCATAGGGCGGTCGCACGGAGATAGGGCCGGGGGGTTACGTGGACGGTCGTTTTCGGCGTGCTTTGGCGCAGGCTCATCCTGCGGTGTTCACGGCGGTCGCCGGAACCGCGGGTTTCTGCGCCTATTTCGCGATGTACGCCTTTCGCAAACCGTTTACAGCCGCGACGTTCGAGCTGGTGCCGGGCTGGCATTGGGTGCTCGATTACAAGATCGCGCTGATCGTCGCGCAGGTCGCAGGCTATGCGCTCTCGAAGTTCATCGGCGTAAAGGTCGTGTCGGAAATCGCGCCGCGCCACCGCGCCGTTGCCATCCTCGGTCTGATCGGCCTGTCCTGGCTGGCGCTGGTCGCCTTCGCGATCGTCCCGGCACCGTGGAACGTCGCGGCCTTGTTTCTCAACGGCGTGCCGCTCGGCATGATCTGGGGGCTGGTCTTTGGTTTCATGGAGGGACGGCGCGTGTCCGAGGTGCTCGCCTCGATGTTGTGCGCGAGCTTCATCCTGTCGTCGGGCGTGGTCAAATCGGTCGGCACCTGGCTGATGCAAAGCGAACATGTCGACCGCTTCTGGATGCCTGCCGCGACCGGCCTGCTGTTCATGCCGCTATTGCTGGTTTCGGTCTGGGTGCTGGGTGCGCTGCCGCCCCCCAACGCACGCGACGAGGCCGAACGCGTCAAGCGCGCGCCGATGACCGGGGCCGAGCGCCGGAGCTTCCTCAAGGCCTATGCGCCCGGGCTGATCGCGATCGTCGTCGCCTATGTCCTGCTCACCGCCTTTCGCGATTTCCGCGACAATTTCGCCGCCGAAATCTGGGCCGCGCTCGGTTATGGCGGGAAGGCTGCAATCTTCTCGGCAAGCGAGCTTCCCGTCGCGCTGATCGCGCTCGCGGGCATGGCGCTGGTCATTCTGGTGCGCGACAACCGCCGCGCCTTGCTCGTCATCCACATCATGATTGCGAGCGGTTTCGCGCTGCTTGGGGTCTCGACACTCGCGTTTCAGGCGCATTTGATCTCGCCCTTTGTGTGGGTGGTGCTGTCGGGGTCGGGGCTCTATATCGCGTATAGCCCGATCAATGCGGTGCTGTTCGACCGGATGGTGGCGGCCAGCGGTCGCATCGCGAATGCCGGTTTTCTGATCTATGTCGCCGACTCGTTCGGCTATCTCGGCAGCGTGGCCTTGCTGCTGTGGCGCAATTTCGGGCAGCGCTCGCTCGACTGGCTGAGCTTCTTCATGGGAGGGGCCTATATCACCAGCGTGGTCGGCACGGTGCTGACGCTGTTCGCCGCGCTGTATTTCTTCCGCCGCGCGCCCGAGCAGCGGGCCGCCGAGACCTTGGCAGCAGTGCCGGCATGAGCGAGCTCGACTTCTACGACGTCGCCATCGTCGGCGCGGGGATCGTCGGTCTCGCCCATGCGCTCGCCGCTGCGCGGGGCGGACGCCGCGTGCTGGTGATCGACCGCGATGCGCAGGCCAATGGCGCGTCGATCCGCAATTTCGGCTTCGTCACCGTCACCGGCCAGGAACACGGCACGGTCTGGCACCGCGCCCGCCGCTCGCGCGATGTGTGGATGGAGGTAGCCGGTCCCGCCGGGATCGCGGTCGAGCATCACGGCCTGACGATGGTCGCGCAGCGGCCCGAGGCGCGCGCCGTATGCGCGGCCTTCCTGCAGACCGATATGGCGGAAGGGTGCGCCTGGCATGACGCCGAGGCGGCGCAAGCGCTGCTCGGCCCGATCCGCCCGGCCGCGCTGGAAGGCGTGCTGACCAGCGCGATCGACATCCGCGTCGAATCGCGCACCGCCATCCCAAAGCTGGCGGCATGGCTTGCCGCGCATCACGGCGTCGAATTCTGGCGCGGCGTCGCGGTGCACGGCGTCGAGACCGGGCAGCTCGACACCTCGGTCGGCACAATCCCCGCGCGCGCGATCATCGTCTGCCCCGGCGACGATCTCGCCACGCTCTTCCCCGACTCCCTCGCCGGAATCACGCGCTGCAAGCTGCAGATGCTGCGGCTCGCCGACCCGGGCTATCGCTTGCCGGGGGCGATCATGTCCGATCTCGGCATGGTGCGCTATCTTGGCTATGCGGCCTTGCCCGAGGCGGCGGCGCTGCGGCAGCGGCTGGAGGCCGAACAGGCCGATCACCTCGCCAACGGCATCCATCTGATTGTGGTGCAAAGCGCCGATGGCAGCCTGGTCGTCGGGGACAGCCATCATTACGCCACCACGCCCGATCCGTTCAGCAAGGACGCGGTCGATGCACTGATCCTCGACGAATTCCGCGCGGTGTTCGGCCACGTTCCGCCCGTGCTGGAACGCTGGACCGGCACCTATGCTTCCGCTGCCAGCCACAGCCGCGTCACGCGCCCGCTGCCCGGCGTGCAGGTGGTGACTGTGACCAGTGGCACCGGAGCCTCGACCGCCTTTGCCCTCGCCGAAGAGACGGTCGCGGCGATCACGGCGCAACACCAAGGAGCCGTTGCATGAGTTTTCCGATCAAGGCCGTGGTGCTCGATTGGGCCGGCACGATGATCGATCATGGCTGCTGCGCGCCCGTCATCGCGCTGCAGCGCGTCTTCGCCGATGCAGGTGTGGGCATCTCGGAAGACGAAGCCCGCGCCGATATGGGACGTGCCAAGCGCGACCATATCCGTGCGATTCTGGCCAAGCCGCGCGTGGCTGAGGCGTGGCAGGCGGCGCACGCGGCGCAGCCCGCCGAAAGCGACGTGACCGCGTTGCACGATGCGGTCGAACCGATGATGCGCGGCGCGGCCAAGGATTGCGCCGCCCTGATCCCGGGCGCGGCCGAGCTCACCGCGACGTTGCGCGCGCACGGTGTGAAGATCGCCTCCTGCACCGGCTACACCCGCCCGATGATGGCCGACATCCTGCCGCTCGCAGCCGAGCAGGGCTATGCACCCGATGTCGTGGTCTGCTCGGGCGAGACGCTGGAGGGCCGCCCCTCCCCGCTGATGCTGTGGAAGGGCCTGGTCGAACTCGGCGTCTGGCCAGCCGCCGCCTGTGTGAAGGTCGACGACGCCACGGTCGGCATTGGCGAGGGCAAGGCGGCGGGGGCCTGGACCGTCGGGCTCGCGGCATCCGGGAATGGCGTCGGCCTCAGCCATGACGCTTTGCTCGCGCTCGCCCCCGAAGACCGCGCCCGCCGCATCGCCGCGGCTGCCGCCGATCTGCACGCAGCAGGTGCCGATTATGTCATCGACAGCGTGGCCGAGCTGTGGCCCGTGCTCGAAACCATCGCACGCCGGATCGAAGCGGGCGAACGCCCCGCCGCATAAGGGCTAAGGCCGTGCTTTGCGGTGCGGGGGCGGCGCAGGCAGCAGGTTGAGCAGCAGGAAGGTCGCGGCCGCGCCGACCATGCAGCTTGCCACCCAGCCGATCGGCCCGAACACAGCGCCCCACGCCACGATCGCCATTATGAAATCGACTCCGACGCAGACCCACGCCGCGATGCGGAAGCCGGTCGCTGCGCGCGGCGAACACCGTCGGCCCCAGCCGCGCTCGTGATGGCGATTGGTCGAGAGCGCAAACAGCATGAAGGCGATGAGCCCGAGCAGGAACGTCACGGCCTTCATCCTGCGAGCACCGTGGGGGCGGCGCGCGATCGTACGCGGCGCGGGTGCGCGCGGTGCCGCGCGATGGCGCGCGCCGCCCAGCCGAAGCCAGCGCCCACGGCAAGGAAGGTCAGATCGACCCCCGCTAGGGTCCAGTCGCCGCTGGCAATCGTCCGAGGCAAACCTCTGTCGGTCGCCAGTATGTCGAAGACAGGAAGCGCGACCAGCAAGCCCGCCGTCAATCCCAGCAGTTCAACCCACGCCCGCGTCGGTTTGCGCAGAAAGGCGTAAAGCAGCAGCACGCTCCACAAAGCGAACATCACATTGACTTCGGCATCGGCGCGTCGCGGCAACAGCGGCGGCAACAGGCGATTGGCCCAGAGAAAGCCCACCATCGCCGTCGGAAACCCCGCGATGAACCCGACATTCAACCGCTCAACCAAGCGGAAACCGAAATGCGGCCGCGCTGGATCGGGCAGCTTTTCCCGCCGCTTGACCGTCCACAGCACCAGCCCGCTCGCCACCATCAACGTGCCGCCAAGGCCGCACAGGAAATATACCCAGCGGATCGCGGTATCGGCAAAACGTCCGGCGTGCAGCCCGATCATCGCGCCCGCCGTGACCTGCGCGCCACCAGGCGGCGGCGACGCCCAGAGCAAGCGACCGCTCACGCCATCATAGCCAAGCTTTGGGGTGAAGTTGGACAGTGATGCCTGGCTGCTTTTGGCCAGCGTGACTCGCGCCGCCGCATCCCCGGCAAAGGTCACCAGGATCGCATCGACGGGCCCGCCCAGCCGGGCTTGTCCATCGCGCACCACCCGCGCCAGATCGACCAGCGGCGCCGCCCGCCCAGTCCGCGCCACCACCGGAGCCTGCGGGTACAGAATCCCGGCGAAGCTGCCGGTATCGCTATAATTGGCCACCACTGCCCACGGCATCAGCATCGTCGCCAGCGTGACCAGCCCGGTATAGGTAATCATCACATGAAACGGCAGGCCAAGCACGGCCGCGGCATTGTGCCCATCCAGCCACGATCGCTGCCCCTTGCCCCGCCGCAACGTGAAGAAATCGCGAAAGATCTTTTTGTGCGTGACGATACCGGTGAGGATCGCGACCAGCATGACCATCGCGCAAGTGCCGACGATCCAGCGCGACCACAATACCGGCAAATAGAACAGGTCGAAATGGAAGCGATAGAAGAAATCCCCGCCCCGCGTCGCGCGTGCAACCACGGGGTGACCAGCACCGTCGATCGTCGCGGAGGTTTCAGCCCCGTCGCGCGGCGGCGGCGTATCTGTCCCCGGCACCCAATAGACGCTACCGCTCGCCGAGCGAGTGGTCGGCACGGTGATGAACCACGACTCGGCCCCGCGCGCTTGCCGCGTGAGAAACGCTTGCGCGCCCCGCACGACCGTCAACGGATCGCTGATCGCGGGCAGTTCCGGTTGTGCCCAGCGGTTCAGCGCCTCGCGCCAATAGGCCGTAGTGCCGGTGAGGAACACGACGAACAACACCCAGCCGACCAGCAGGCCGGACCAGGTGTGCAGTGTCGCCTGGCTCTGGCGAAACCCCGTCTTCATACCCGGCCCCACGCGTGGATCGACACAGCGGTGATCCCGGCAGCAACGATCCCCGCCAGCACGATCGTCCACAGCGCGCGCCAGCCGCTGCGCGCGGCAAAGGCCCACATTGCAGTGAAGGCGCAGATCGCGAAGGCGACGATCGTGGCGGCGAAGGTCGCCTGCGCCGCCCCAAATGGCAGCACCCGCGCCAGCGCCATCGCCCACAGGCTGGCGACGGCATAGCCGCCCGGGATCGCGGCGACGACGCGGAGTGCAGTATCGCCCCGTCGTCGCCACGCGCGGGCGGCGTCTCGCTTGGGAAGAGTGCGGCGTTGCGACACTGCCGCCCTCACCAGCGATAGGCGATCGTGCCCTGCACGGTGCGGCGGTTGCCATACCAGCACCAGGCATAATCGAGATAGCACGTCGTCACATACTTCTTGTCGAAGATGTTGGCGGCGTTCACGCCCAAGGTCAGCCCCTCAAGCCGTGGCGCAAGCCGACCGAGATCATAGCGCACCTGCCCATCGAACAGCGTGAAGCCTGGCGTACTGACGCGCGCGGCGGTCCCGGCATAGATGCTGTCGACGTGCCGCACCGCCGCGCCGATCGCGAAGCCTTGCCAGGCACCGTGGCGCGGTGCCCATTCGAGATTGGCGGAAACCCCACCCCGCCCGACGCCGAGAATACCGTTACCGATATTGGCCGGATCGGCATCGGCGATGGTGCGCACCTTCTGCCGACTATACGCCAGCTTGGCGTTGAAGCCGTAGGGCAGCGGTGCATTGGCCTCGACTTCGAAGCCGGTGGAGCGCACCTTCCCGCTTTGCAGCGCGAACAACGAATTGGGGATCGCGGTCAGCAAATTGGTCTGGTCGATCTGGAACCATGCCGCCGTGACGAGGATCTTGCTGCCCGGCACGGTGTATTTCGCGCCAAGTTCGATCTGCTTGCCGAGCGAGGGCTTGGCCTGGCGGAGCGTGCCATCGGCATTCTGCACCGTTCCGCTCTGCGGCTCGAACGAGGTCGAATAGCTGGCATAAGGCGCAAGCCCGAACGCGGTCGTGTACAGGACGCCCGCGCGATAGGTGAATTTCTGCGATGTTTCCGGTGCGGCGGTGCCCGAAGTCGTCCGCGCCCAATCCTGCCGACCGCTCAGCACCACCCGCAGCCCGCCCGTCGAAATCTCGTCCTGCGCGTAGAGGCCGGTCTGCGTCTTGCGCGGCGCGAGCACCCCGACCGTGCCGCCGGGCACCGTCTCGGGCGTCAGCGGCACCGCCATCGTGCCGTAAATGGGATGATAGCCGTCAAGCGGCGTGGCGGTGCCAAAGGCATAGACTTCGCGGGCGTGACCGGCCTGATGGTCGACCCCCAGCAGCACCGCATGCGTCAGCGGCCCGGTCGTGAAACTGCCACGGAGCTGGTTGTCGAACACCCAGGAATCGCTGCGTTCGCGCGTCGCATAGGAAGCGCGGTCGTATAGCGTGGTGCTGGTCGCGCTGTTGGTCAGCGATCCGCTGGCGTAGACGATGCCGAGATTGGAGGTGGCGTGCTGATACCGCCCCGACGCGCGGACGCTCCAGCCAGATCCGAAATCATGGTTCAGGATATAGGTGCCCGCCACCTGCTCGCGCTTGAAGACATTGCCCGGCTCGCCGAAATCGCGCGTGGTCGGGATCTGGCCATTGGGATTGGCCAGCAGGGTGCCCGATGCCGGGAACACGCCGTAGGTGCCGTTATACGGATCATGCGAATAGGCACCGAGCAGCGTCAGGCTGGTCGCGTGGCCCGCGCCGATCGTCAGCGCGCCCGAGATTGCCTCGCGCTCGCGCTTGCCGAAATCCTGCTGCGTATGCGCGCCATTGACGGTGCCGTTCACGCGCCAAAGGATCGACGATCCGGCACGCCCGCCGACATCGGCATCGGCGCGGTACAAATCATAGGTGCCATAAGTGCCCGACACCGCGCCGTAAAAGTCACGGTCGAGTGGCAGCTTGCTCGACATCGCGATCAGGCCGCCCGGACCCGATTGGCCATAGAGCACCGATGCCGGCCCTTTCACCACCTCGATCCGGTCGAGCCGTGAGACGTCGATCTGCGGCGACAGGTAGCCCGCACCATCGATCAACTTCAGTCCATCGAGAAATTGCGGCGCGTCGAAGCCGCGCAGCTTGAACTGGTCATACACTTCGGCGCTCGACCCGCGCTGCTCGGTCGTCGCACCCGCCACAAAGCGCAGCGCCTGGTTGAGGTTCTGCAGCCCGAGGTCGGCAATGTCCGCCGCGCTGATCACGCTGATCGACTGTGGCGTCTCGGCGATCGGCACGGCGCTCTTGGTGCCTGCGGACGCTTCGTTGCGCGGACGCTGACCGTTTACGACGATCGTGCCGTCCTCCAGATCGCTCTGGCTTTGCGCCAAAGCCGGGCTGCCGATCACGACGGTGCCAAGCAGGAGCGCCGATACGAAATGCTGTTTCACTGCGAATCCCTCTTTTATCGAGGGCCGCGCAATGTCCTTTTTGCGATCGATTATCAATAGCAATTATTCGAAAAATGGTCCGGCGGCGAATGGCCGTCGGCGGTGGCGGCGGGACCGGCCCGCCACCACCGCTTGCGATCATCCCGCGAAGGCCTTCACCAAATCAAACAGATAGTCGCGGCCCTGATACAGCGAATCCTTGCGCATCCGCTCGTTCAACCCGTGCATCCCGTTGCCATCCTTATCCAGGAAGAAGCCCGGCACGCCGTACACCGGGATGCCGACCGCCTCGAGAAATACACCGTCGGTTGCGCCCGTCGACATCAGCGGCAGAAGCGGCAGGCCCGGAAAATGCTTCGCCGCGACCGCCTTGACCGGACCGACGACCTTGGGATCGAGCGCGGGCGGGACGGCGGTCGGGCGGATCGGCGCGTTGGCGGTCACCTTTACCGCAGGGCCAGCGAGTTCCTGCAATTTGGCCAGTGTGCCCTCCACTGTCTCGCCGGGGAAGATGCGGCAATTCACATTGGCGGTGGCGCGCTGCGGCAACGCATTTTCGGCATGGCCCGCATTCACGATGGTCGCGACGCAGGTCGTGCGCAGCGTCGAATGCATCATCTTGTCACTGCTGACGATCTTGTCGGCCGCCGTATCTTGCGGATTGGCCAGCAAGGCCGTGATCGCCGTGCGCAGCGGCGCGGGCGAGCCAAGCGCGGCCATGCCGAAGAACGCCCGCGTCGTCTCGGTAAACTTTACCGGAAACTCATAGCCCTGCACCGCCTTCAACGCGTCCGCGAGCTGATAGATGGCATTGTCCGGCACCGGTTGCGAGCTGTGCCCGCCAGGGTTGGTCGTCTCGAACGTATAGTTTTGCGCGGCCTTTTCGCCGACCTGCAGCGCGAGCAATTGCGGCTTGCCATCGGGGCCGTAGCGCCCGCCCCCACCTTCGTTGAGCGCGAACTCGGCATCGATCAGGTCGCGCTTGTTCTTGGACAGCCATTCCGCGCCGTTAAAGGCGAAGGTGGTTTCCTCGCCGCACGTCAGCGCCAGCTTGATCGTGCGCTTTGGCCGATAGCCTTCGGCCTTGAAGCGGATCATGCTGTCGGCCCACACCGCCGCCATCGCCTTGTCGTCGACGGTGCCGCGCCCGTAATAATAGCCGCCCTCGTCGATCAGCGTGAACGGATCGCGCACCCAGTCTGCGCGCTTGGCCTCGACCACGTCGAGATGCGCCAGCAACAGGATCGGCTTGGCCGTGGCATCGCTCCCCTTGAGCACCGCGACCAGCCCGCCATCCTTGGGATGATCGGGCACCGCAAAATAGGTAATGTCCTGGTCGGCATAGCCCGCCGCCTTCAACCGCGCGCCAATCTGCGCCGCCGCCGTCGTGCAGCTTCCGCTCGACAGCGTCGTGTTGGTTTCGACCAGTTGCTTGTAGAGGCCGAGATAGGCCTTCTGGTCGGGGCGGTCCTGCGCCAAGGCCGCGCTGGCAAGCCCCGCCACTCCCAAAATCGTCGCCCCCAAAAATGTGCTGATCGCGCGCATGGTAAAGCCCCCAAGGTTATGTCGGGAGGAGGCTAACGCGGCTTGGGCGTAACGCAACCGTTAGCGCGTCGCGGCACGCTTTGGTTTGGCGAAGCGCAATTCGTGATTGGCGAAATCGATCCGCACCTGCCCGAACAGGCGCAGCGCATCCATGCCGAGAAACAGCGCCGGGCGTGCGGTCAGCCCAAGCCGGGCAAAGGGAGCGGCATCCGAAAACGCCACCGGCAAATTGGCAAAGCCGGTGTCGCCGATCGCGAAACGCGGCACCAACCCGAATTGCGTCTCGAGCTTGCCGCCGGTTACGCTGAGCAAGGTCATCGGTTGCGCTTGCGCCAGATCATCCCCGACCAATCGCCTCAAGGCGAGATTGCCCATGCTGACGACTGCGCCGGTATCGATCACCACGCGCACCTTATGCCCTTCATAGCTGGCATCGGTGACGACGAGCTGGCCCGCGCGATTGCGCGCACGGACCACGATGTCGCCCGGGCCGAACACTTCGCGCTTGGTGCGCTTGGTCGCCGGCACCACCGTCATCGTACGCGCGGCGAAATCGATCGTCACTGCGCGGCCTTGCAGCGTATCAATGCCGACCAACCCCTGCCCGCCCAGATTACCCGCGAGCAATGCGGGTGCCTCGATCCCCGATCCGCGCAGCCGAGCGCCCTCGACCAACGTCTCCGCACCGATGCTGATCTCGGGCAAGACGAAGGTACCCGCCCCGGTCGAGCCAGCCATCGCGCTGATACGAACCCGTTTACCCGGTGCCAGCCCGAGTGCAGTCGCGAGGTCGCGTGCGATGACGGTGCGTTCGGCACCGGTGTCGACGATGAAGCGATAGGGGCCGTTCTGGCCGATCATCACCGGCACCGACATGCGCAGCCCGTCATCGGTAAAGCCAAGCGCATCGGCGGGCGTTTCGGACTCTTCCTGCTGCGTCGCAGCGGACGGCGGGGGTGGCCCGCGGGTCTGGAGCGGCGCGGCGGCGAGCGCCGTTGCCAACGGCACGATCAAGACGAGCGCCGGGGCCATATCCGCGAAGCTACGCCCGCGCCGGGTCTGTAACAAGCCCGGTCAATCGAGCCGCATCGCTTCCGCCGCCAGCACTTCCGCCTCCATCAGCAACGCATCGTCGGCCAGCCCCTGCGCGATATGCTCGCGCCCGATCAACGTCAGCACCGGCACCGCCAGCGGCGAAATCCGCTCCAGCGGCACGTGCAGCATCGTGTCCTGTGCGCGATCAAGCAGATCCGCCAAGCGTCCGACATCGGTCATCCGCGCGCGCGCATCGGCCCACGCCGCCTGCAACAGCAAATGGCCGGGCTCATATTTGCGCAGCACGTCATAAATCAGGTCGGTCGAGAAACTAACTTGCTTGCCGGTCTTGCGCTTGCCCGGAATCTGCCGCTCGACCAACCCGCCAATCACCGCCACTTCGCGAAACGCGCGTTTCAGGAGCGAGGATTGCTGCACCCAATCGACGAATTCATCCTCCAGGATATCGCGCGAGAATAACGCCGCCGGATCGGTCACGGACTCAAGCCCGAAGCACGCGAGCGCATAATCATTGGCGACGAAGCCGATCGGTTTCAGCCCTTGCGTCTCCATGCGGCGCGTGATGAGCATGCCTAGCGACTGATGCGCGTTCCAACCCTCGAAGCTGTACGCGACCAGATAATGCCGCCCCTCGCGCGGGAAGGTTTCGACCAGCAATTGCCCCGGTCGCGGCAACACCGATCGCTGTTGCTGCACCTCCAGCCATTCGCGCACATCGTCGGGGAAGCGGTGCCACCCCGTGGGGCTCGCCAGAAAGCCGCGCACGCGCTCGGCGAGATTGGTCGACAGCGGCATCCGCGCGCCGCCATAGCTTGGAATGCGCGCGGGCCGCGAGGTCGCGCGCACCACCACCGCCTCGGTATCGATCCGCTCGACCTCCAGGCTCAGCCCGGCAAAGAAGAAGGTATCGCGCGGCGACAGCGTCGCGGCGAACCCCTCCTCGACGCGCCCCAATGTGCGGCCATTGCCGAAGCGCACGCTCAGCATCGTCGCCTCGACGATGATCCCGGCGTTCAAGCGGTGCTGCGCGATGAAACGCGGATGGCTGACACGCCAGCTTCCGTCCGGGTCCTGCGTCAGCCGCTTGAACTTGTCGTACGCCTTCAGCGCATAGCCGCCGTCGCGCACGAAGCCGAGCACTTGCGCGAAAGTGTCCGCCGTCAGCGCGGAGTAGGGCAAGGCCGACCGCACTTCGTCGAGCAGCGCCTCTTCGCGGAAGGGCGCGGCACAGGCGCACGCCATCACATGCTGCGCCAGCACGTCGAGCGCGCCCATGCGGAACACATCGGCATCCAGTTCGCCTGCCTCGATCGCATCCAGCGCCGCGCGCGCCTCGAGATATTCGAAGCGATTGCCGGGCACCACGATCGCCTCGGACGGTTCGTCAAGCCGGTGGTTGGAGCGCCCGATGCGTTGCAGCAACCGCGACGATCCCTTGGGCGCGCCCATCTGGATCACGCAATCGACATCGCCCCAATCGACCCCAAGATCGAGCGAGGAGGTCGCCACCAGCCCGCGCAACCGCCCATCGGCCATCGCGCCTTCGACCTTGCGCCGCGCCTCCAGGCTGAGCGAGCCGTGATGCACGCCAAGCGGCAAGTTCATCGCGTTGACCTTCCACAGATCCTGGAAGATCAATTCGGCCAGCGCGCGGGTGTTGCAGAACACGATCGTCGTCTTGTGCGTCTCGATCTCGGCGATCACCTGTTCGGCGGCATAGCGCCCCGAATGGCCCGACCATGGCACGCGCCCCTGCGGCAGCAGGATCGTGACATTGGGCGGCGCGCCCGCCGCCCCCCGCACCAGCCGCACCGCATCGATATCGCCATCGGGCGCGAGCCAGGCGCGGTAGGCGTCGGGATCGGCCACCGTCGCCGACAGCGCGACACGCCGCAGACCGGGCGCGAGGCGTTGCAGCCGCGCCATGCACAGGCTCAACAAATCGCCACGCTTGCCGTTGGCGAAGGCGTGGACCTCATCGACCACGATCGTCTTCAGCCCTTCGAACATCAGGCTGCTATCGGGATAGCTGAGCAACAGGCTGAGCGATTCGGGCGTGGTCAGCAGGATCTGCGGCGGGCGAATGCGCTGCCGCGCCTTGCGGTCAGAGGGCGTGTCGCCAGTGCGCGTCTCGACGCGGATGTCGAGCCCCATTTCGGCGATCGGGGTGAGCAGATTGCGCTGCACATCCACCGCCAGCGCCTTTAGCGGCGAGACATAAAGCGTGTGCAGCCCCTCGCTCGGATGCTCGATCAGATCGGCGAGCGTCGGCAAAAATCCCGCCAGCGTCTTGCCCGCGCCGGTGGTGGCGACGAGCAAGCCATGATCGCCGGTCCGCGCGACGTCCAGCATCGCCAGCTGATGCGCGCGCGGCGCCCAGCCCTTGGCGGCGAACCATTCGGTGATCGCGGGGGGAAGGACGCGACTCATCCCTCTCCCATCGGGAGAGGGAAGGGGCGCGCGCCGCAGGCGTGGGAAGGGTGAGGGTGACCGGTTTTGCCGGTACGCGCGCCGTCACCCTCACCCTTCCGCCGCTTCGCGGCTCCTTCCCTCTCCCAAAGGGAGAGGGAGATCGGAACAGAATCTCCAAACTGGGAACCATCGGCCATCCCGCCCATATAGGCACGATGGCAAAGCTCGGCGACTGGGTCGAACCGCACCCGCACGGCCTCTATGTGAAACCCGCCGACCTGTGGGTCGATCCCGCGCGCCCGTCGCCGGTGGCGCTGGTGACGCACGGCCATGCCGATCACGCGCGCGGCGGGCACGAGGCGGTATGGGCGACGCCCGAGACGCTCGCGATCATGGAAACGCGCTACGGCCCCCAGGCGGGCCAACCGATCGCATATGGCGACAGCCACCGTTTCGGCGAAGTCACCGCCACCTTCGTCCCCGCCGGGCATGTGCTGGGATCGGCGCAGATCCTGCTCGAATATCGTGGCGAGCGCATCGTCGTTTCGGGCGATTACAAACGCCGCGCCGACCCCACTTGCGCGCCGTTCGAACCGGTCCAATGCGACGTGTTCATCACCGAGGCGACCTTCGGCCTGCCGGTCTTCCGCCATCCCGACACCGGCGACGAGATCGACAAATTGACCAACGCGCTCCACGCCAACCCGGCGCGCTGCGTGCTGGTCGGGGCCTATGCGCTGGGCAAGGCGCAGCGCGTCATCGCCGAATTGCGCGCGCGCGGGCATGATGCGCCGATCTACATCCACGGCGCGCTCGAACGGCTGTGTGCGCTGTATGAAGAACACGGCGTGGCGCTGGGCGAGCTTCGCCCCGCCACCAGCGCGAGCAAGGCCGAGATGATGGGCCATATCGTGCTCGCTCCGCCCGGCGCACTCGCCGATCGGTGGTCGCGCCGCCTGCCCGATCCGATCACCGCTATGGCCAGCGGCTGGATGCGCGTGCGCCAGCGCGCGGTGCAGCGCGGCGTCGAACTGCCGCTGATCCTGTCCGATCACGCCGATTGGGACGAGCTGACTGCGACGCTCACCGAAATCGCCCCGCGCGAAGTGTGGGTCACGCACGGCCGCGAGGATGCGCTGGTGCATTGGTGCCAGACGCACCAGATCAAGGCGCGTGCGCTGGCGTTGCTCGGCTTTGAGGATGAAGACGACTAGCCCCTGCGATTGCGCCAGCGCCGCTTGCAGCCCGGCTCACCGCACCGTCTTGCGCAACACGCGCGAAAGTTGCTCGACGGAATACGGCTTGTGCAGCAGCTCGAAGCCATCGGGCACGCTTTCGACCAGCACGCTGCTATACCCCGATGTCAGCACCACGGGCAGATCGGGATAGTCGCGCCGGATCGTCTTGGCCAAGGCCACGCCGTTCATCCCGGGCATCACCACATCCGAAAAAACCACGTCGAAGCGCGCGGCATCGTGCGCGAGTTCGGCCAGCGCATCCTGCGCATTGGCTGCCCACACCGTGACATAGCCAAGCTCGGCAAGCGACTGGGTGGTGAACGTCCCGACTTCGATATTGTCCTCCACCACGAGCACGCAGGCACCGTGCCCATCGGCAACGCCTTCGACCGGCGGCTCGGTCGCCTGTACCGTCGGCGGATCGACCTGAGGCAAGTAGAGGGTGAAGGTGGCACCCTGGCCAGGGCTGCTCTCGACCGTGATATCGCCGCCGGACTGCTTGGCGAAGCCGAACACCTGGCTAAGCCCGAGCCCAGTGCCTTGCCCAACCCCCTTGGTGGTGAAGAAAGGCTCAAAAATGCGCTCGATCTGATCGGGATCGATGCCGATTCCAGTGTCGCGGATCGATATCGCGACATAGCGGCCCGCAACCGCCGGGTGCGCGCGAACCGCCGGAATGGCGGGAACCGCGCGTACCGCTATGGCGATATTCCCGGCACCGTTCATCGCGTCGCGCGCATTGACCGCCATGTTGACCAAGGCCGTATCGAGCTGGCTGGGATCGACATTGGTGAAACACGGCTTGTCGGGCACGTCGATCGCGATGACGATGCGCGAGCCCGTCAGCGTGCGCAACATGTCGGAAATGACGTGCAGGCTTTGCCCGACATCGATCACTTCCGGCTTCAACGCCTGCCGCCTCGCAAAGGCCAGCAATTGCCCCGTCAACTTGGCGGCGCGATCGGCAGTGTCGGAAATCGCATCGATATACCGTTCCCGCCGTTCGTCGCTCAGTCCCGGTCGCTTCAGCAAGTCCGTCGCCGATTGGATGACGGTCAACAGATTGTTGAAATCATGCGCAACGCCACCGGTCAGTTGCCCGACCGCCTCCATTTTCTGCGATTGGCGCAACGCATCCTCGGCAGTTTGGAGCGCGCTGGTCCGCTCGGCGACTTGCTGTTCGAGCGAAGCGGCAAGCAACGCCAGTTCCTGTTCGGCGCGCCGACGCTCGGTCGCGATGCGCGTTCGCTCCGCCACTTCGCGCATGAAGGCGATTTCGTCCTCGTGCCATGTCCGCCGTGTGACGTGGTTGAGGTACAGCAAGGCGACCAGCCCGCCATGTTCGGTGAGCGGCATGTTGACAAAGGCGCGTGCCGAAATCCCCTCCAGCACTGCGGCGGTTTCGGCGGTGCGCGGGTCGGTGCGGGCATCCTCGACGATCACGGTTTCGCCGCGTTTCAGATCGTCGATATAGCTGCCATAGTCGCGGAACTGCAGCACCCCGGCGAGCGTGTTCACCCCCGGCGCATTCCAGTCGCGCGCGATCGTGATCGTTTCGGCCCGCGTGTCGACCTCGCCATAACCGGCGCGGCTGACCCCGAGCGTCCGCGCAATGATCTCCGCCGCCGCAAAGGAGATATCGTCGGGGTCCTCGGTATCGCGAAAAACGTCGGACAAATCGACCAGCGCGGACCGCATCCGCTCGGCGCGGCGCTGGTCGGTGATGTCGGTCGAAACCCCGGCGATGCGCAGCGCGCGGCCCTGCGCATCGAAGAACGGCTGTCCGCGCGACGCCAGCCAGCGCAATTCGCCATCGGGGCGGTAAATGCGGTAGACGATATCGTAGTCATTTCCCTCTGCGATGCAGCGCTCGACCTCCGCCACGCTCCTGCCGCGGTCGTCGGGATGGATCGCCTGCAGCCGATCCTGGTAGGTGAACGGCTGATCGGCGCGCAGGCCGAAAATCTCCTTGCACGTTTCCGACGCGGTCAGGCGTTTGCTGGCAATATCGAGGCTCCATGTGCCAAACCGTGCCGCCCTGAGGGTGAAGGCGAGTTCGCGCTCATGTTCTTCCTGCAACCGCAACCGATCGGTCAATTCCGCCATCAACGAGGCGTTATCGTCTTCCAGCCCCTTCAGGCGCTCGCGCTCGATCGTCACATCGACCTGGCTGGCGAAGAAATAGGCCAGCACCCCCTCGGTATCGAACACCGGGGCCATCAGCAGCCGGTTCCAGAAGGTCTCGCCGTCCTTGCGGTGGTTGAGAATGTCGATCTCGAGCGGCTCGACCCGCTCGACCGCCTCGCGAATGCGCTGCACGGTTGCGGGGTCGCTCTCCGGCCCCTGCAGGAAACGGCAGTTCCGGCCGAGAATTTCGTCGCGCGGATATCCGCTCAACCGGCAAAAGGCGTTGTTGGCAAACACCACCGGGTTGTCGGGCAAGCGCGGATTGGTGATGATCATCGGCATCCGCGTCGCGCGCACCGCCGCCACGAACGGGTCGGTCCCCAGATCCTGCCCGATCAACTCCGCCGCGATGCGCTCGGCATCGGCGGTCAACCGCGGTGCCCGATCGGTCGGGCGGTCGACAGTGTCAGGCACGGGTAGCTTTTCTGGAGTCGTCACGAAGTACTCGGCAGCGAAGGATCATCCTTCCCATCATAACGCGAAGCGCGCAGAAATGGTCCATCGCACAGAAAAGCGGGGCAGGACGGGCAAGATCCTACGCGTTCTTGAAACAATGCTCGATCGAACAGGATCTTGTCCGCAACACGCCTCAGGCATCCTCCAACATCACTGCGGCCTCGGTCGACACGAGACCACTGATCTCGCGCAGATCCTGGGCCAGCGCGTTCACACGTGCCAGGTCTGCGTCCCACGCGAACATGAAGCGCGCCCCGCCGCCGATGAAGGTGTAGAAACGCCAGCCGCGCTCCCGCAGGCGATCGAGCACGATGTCGGGTGCGGTCAGAAACACCGCATTCGCCTCGACCGGGAACATCAACGCAACGCCGGGCATGTCTCCGACCGCCGCTGCCAGGGCCTTCGCGCAGGCGTTGCCATGTTGCGCGTTGGTCAACCACGCGCCGCTCTCCAGCAACCCCACCCATGGGGCCGACAGGAAGCGCATTTTGGAGGCAAGTTGCCCTGCCTGCTTGCAGCGATAATCGAAATCCTGCGCCAGCGCGGGATCGAAGAACAACACCGCTTCGCCAACCGCCATGCCGTTCTTGGTGCCGCCGAAACACAAAACGTCCACGCCGGCACGCCAGGTGATGTCGGCCGGGGCACAATCAAGCGTAGCGCACGCGTGCGCAAACCGGGCACCATCCATATGGAGTCTCAACCCGAGTTCGCGGCACACCGCCGACAGCGCCTCGATCTCCTCGATCGTGTAGACCTGCCCGGTTTCCGTGGGTTGCGTAATGGTCACCACGCGGGGCTTTGGAAAATGAATGTCGGCGCGGCTGGTGGCGAGCTTGCGAATCGCGTGCGGGTCAAGCTTGCCGCTTGTCGTCGGTGCCACCAACAGTTTGGAACCGTTGGAAAAGAACTCCGGCGCGCCGCACTCGTCGGTCTCGACATGGGCCTGCGCCGAGCAGATCACGCTATGATAGGATTGGCAGAGCGACGCCAGCGCCAAGGAATTCGCCGCCGTGCCGTTGAAGGCAAAGAACACCTCGCATTGCGTGTCGAACAGTTTGCGAAAGGCATCGGATGCCTGTTGCGTCCAGTCGTCATCGCCATAGGCATTGGCCGACCCCGCATTCGCAAGCTCCATCGCCCGCCATGCTTCGGGGCAGATGCCGGCATAGTTGTCGCTGGCAAATTGCTGGGCTTTTGGCATCGTCACGCTGTCCTTTTTCCGGTTCGGCACCAGGAAACAGTACGACAGGTGGCTTAGTCCCGTTTGTTGCCGGTCCGGCCACATCCCCCCGCTTGCACGGAGGCACCACCTTGCTGGGAAGCAGGTTGGTGTCGGGCGTCGTCCCGACTCTTGATGCTGGCGCGTGCGTATCCGCTCAGCGTCGGCAGATCAAGAGGCGGCCGGTCGCCCCGATCCGGGGCCAATCACCCCGCGCCCAGCGCCCGCGCGCGCCGCCGTTGCACCGACGACCCGATACCCAGCGCCTCGCGATATTTGGCGACGGTGCGCCGCGCAATGTCAAAGCCTTTGGCGTTGAGCAGTTCGACCAGCGTATCGTCCGACAGGATCTTGTCGCCCTCGCCCGCGACGAGCGCCTTGATCGCCGATTTCACCGCCTGCGCCGACACCGCATCGCCGCCATCGGACGACTGGATCGCCGAGGTGAAGAAGTATTTCAGCTCATACAGCCCGCGCGCGCACGAGAGATATTTGTTGCTGGTGACGCGGCTGACCGTCGATTCGTGCATCTCGATCGCATCCGCCACCTGACGCAGCGTCATCGGCTTCAGATGCGCAACACCGTGCAGGAAGAACGCCTCCTGCTGCTTCACGATCTCGGTCGCGACCTTGATGATCGTGCGCTGGCGCTGATCGAGCGCTTTCACCAGCCAATTGGCGCTGGCGAGCATCTCGCCCAGCCACGCCTTGCTTGCCTTGTCGCCGCGCGCGGTCGACAATTCGCTATAATAACTGCGGTTGACCAGCACGCGCGGCAGCGTGGCGGCGTTGATCTCGATCCCCCAGCCATCCTTGCGCTTCGCCACGAACAGATCGGGCACCACCGCCTGGGTCGGTTCCCCGCCATAACGGCAGCCCGGCTTGGGATCATAGCCGCGCAATTCGCGGATCATGTCGGCCAGATCCTCGTCATCGACGTCGCACAGCCGCCTGAGCCGTGCGAGATCGCCGCGCGCGACCAGATCGAGATTGTCGATCAGCCGCGCCATGCACGGATCGTAGCGGTCCGCCTCCTTGGCCTGCAGTGCGAGGCATTCGGCGAGGTCGCGCGCGCCAACCCCGGTCGGATCGAAGGTCTGGATGATGCCAAGCACCGCCTCGATTCGTGCCAGCGGCACGCCGAGCCTTGTCGCGACATCGAGCAGCGAGGCGGTGAGATAGCCGCATTCGTCGATCTGATCGATCAGATGCGCGGCGATGAACAGGTCCGGCCCGTCCACCGCCGTCCCCGCTTGGGCGAGCAGATGGTCCTGCAGCGTCAGCGCGGTATCGGCGAAGCTGTCGAAATCCGGGCCATCCTCCCCCATCCCGCCACCACTGCTGGCACCGTTGAGGCCAAGCGCGCCGTCCATGCCCGCCGCGCCCGGCTGATCACCGATCGAATCCGACGCGCTATCGTGATGAAAGCTCTCGGCGGTGAAATCGACATCGAGCGAGGCCTCCCCGGCATCGCCCCCGCTGATCAGCAATTGGTCGGCGGTGGCGGGTTCGTCGCGGATCGGCGCATCGGCTTCGCGTTCCTGCGTCGGGCCGTCATCATCGGGTGCGCTTGCTTCGAGCAGCGGGTTGCGCTCGATCTCCTCGGCGAGGAAGCCCTCAACCTCGAGGTTCGACAGCGCCAGCAAGCGAATCGCCTGCTGCAATTGCGGCGTCATCACCAGCGATTGCGACTGGCGCAGGTCGAGGCGCGGCGCGAGGCTCATCGGCTGGCCACCCAAATACCGTTCGCCCTGAGCCTGTCGAAGGGCCCGCGCAGCGAGCAAGGTCCCATCTGCGGCAAGCAGTGCTTCGACAAGCTCAGCACGAACGGATTAAGAGCAGTCCGCATACCCTAAAGCGAGAAGCCCTCACCCAGATACAGCCGCCGCACATTCGCGTCCGCCACCAGTTCCTCGGGCGAGCCGGTGAACAGCACGCGGCCATCATAGATGATATAGGCACGGTCGACGATTTCGAGCGTCTCGCGGACATTGTGATCGGTGATCAGCACGCCGATGCCGCGTTTCTTGAGCTCGCAGATCAAGTCGCGAATGTCGGCGATCGACAGCGGATCGATCCCGGCGAATGGCTCGTCGAGCAGCATGATCGACGGATCGGCAGCGAGCGCGCGCGCGATCTCGGCGCGGCGGCGTTCCCCGCCCGATAGCGCCATCGACGGGGAATCGCGCAGCCGCGTCAGCCCGAATTCGTCGAGCAAGGTGGTCAGCCGCGCCATGCGCTGCTCCTTGTCGGGCACCGCGAGTTCGAGCACGCTCAGGATGTTTTGCTCGACCGTCATGCCGCGGAAGATCGAAGTTTCCTGCGGCAGATAGCCCAGCCCCAGGATCGCGCGGCGATACATGGGCAGGCCGGTAATATCCTGTCCGTCGAGCATGATACGGCCCGAATCGGGCTTCACCAGCCCCATCACCGAATAGAAGCACGTCGTCTTGCCGGCACCGTTCGGGCCGAGCAGACCGATCACCTCGCCCTTGCCGACCGACAGCGACACATCGGTCAAAACGCTGCGCTTGTCATAGGATTTGGCGATCGACACGACCGACAAGCCGTCCAGCACCGGCACTTCGGCGATCGGCGGGGCGTTTTCGAGGGTGAGGGTCTCGGTCATTACAGGTCCCGTGCTCGCACTTTAGAGTGAACGAAAGGTTACCGCGCCGTATTTGGCAGGATTCGTGCATGGTCGCGTGCGCAACCTAGGCGAAACCCGTTCGGCTGGGAAGATGCCGCCAGCCGAAGCGTGCGCGCGGTCGCCTCAGTTGTCGCGCTTGGGCACCGAGAAGGTGCCGCTGACGCGACCGCCACTGCTCTTGGTTCCGGTCGCACCGCCGCCCACCGAATTGCCGTCGATCACCGCGCGCCCGGTATCGAGGTTGATCGTCAGCCGACCGCCATTCACGGTGTTGCCGCCCTGGATCAGCGTTACCGCGCCCAGCATCGTCACCACGCGCTTGTTGAGATCATACACCGCGAAATTGCTGCGCGCGGTCTGGTCGGGGCGCGTGACGGTGACGCTGCCCGAGGCGTCGAGGCGCGACACTTGCGGGCTGCCATCCACAATCTGGCCGGTGTAAGCGACTGTCATCCGCGCCGAATTCAGCGTCATTTCGGCTTGCTTAACCACGACATTGCCCGTCAGCACCGCGCGATTGGCCTTGTCCTGCAGCTCGATATGGTCGGCCGAGAAATTGATCGGCGCGGTCGAATTATGCGCAGTCTGCGCATAGGCTGCGCCCGCGAGGGCGGACGACAGGGCGATAAGGGCAAGGGTGCGACGCATGTGCGCTATCTCGTCTTTCGCGGGACGATCCGCAAGCGGGCATTGCCGTCCAGCCGAACAACATGGTTTTCGAGATCGGCGTTCATCTGGTCGCCGCTGAACGTCCCCTGCGGCACCGTACCCGTCACGGCACCCCCGCTTTTCAACGTCTTGGACTTGAGATCGAGCGTCGAATTCTGCGTATCGAGCCGGTAGCCGCCGCTGCTTTTCACCTGCAACGGCCCATCGATCGTCACTTGCTGACGATCCATATTATAATGGCCGCGATCGCCGACGACATCGGCCGGACCGTCGGACAGCCCGATTTGCGCCGACAATTGCTGCAGCCAGACGATCGGCTCGGCCGAACTCTTCTGGATCGCCGACCCCGCCACCAAAGCGAAGGGCTGGCCCTTGTCGTCATTGCCGCGATAGGTGGCCGACTGCACGCGCAGGCGTTCCTTGGCGACTTCGACCTTGTTCTTGTCGAGCAGGAAGCTGACATCCCCGCCCGAATAGAGCGGCAGCACCACCACGAACGCCGCCAGCACACCGATCAGAATCGGCAGCACCACGCGCAGCACGCCGATCGTGCGATCGTGGCTGCTGCCCGGCGCGGCCCAGATCAGGCGCTGGCTGCGGATGGCACCCGAATCAGGCATGCGCGAAAATATCGACCTCCGGCCAGCCGGCCAGATCGAGTTCCGCGCGCCACGGCAGGAACTGGAAACACGCCTGCGCCAGTTCGGTGCGGCCTTCGCGCGCCAGCCGCAAGTCGAGCTCGTTGCGCATCGCGTGGAGATAGCGCACGTCCGACGCGGCATAATCCTTCTGCGCTTCGCTCAACACCGGGCCGCCCCAATCGGACGATTGTTGCGCCTTGGAAATGTCCTGCCCCAGCAATTCGCGCACCAGCTCCTTCAGCCCGTGGCGATCGGTATAGGTGCGCACCAGACGCGATGCGATCTTGGTGCAATAGACCGGGGCTGCGGTCACTTCGAGATAATGGCTGATCGCCGCCAGATCGAAGCGCGCGAAGTGGAACAGCTTCACCCGTGCCGGATCGGCCAGCAGCGCACGCAAATTGGGCGCGGCATAATCGCTGTCGGGGGCGAAGCGCACGAGATGCTCGTCCGGCCCGCCATCGGAAAGCTGCACCAGGCACAGCCGGTCGCGCGGCGTGATCAGGCCCATCGTCTCGGTGTCGACCGCGATGTCGACGCCGGGGACGAACAGATTTGCGGGGATGTCTTCTTCGTGGAGATGCACTGTCATCGCCCGGCCCTAGCGGCGAATCGATGCGCGCTCAATGGGGTCCGCCGTTAGCGATGGCGCGCGCGGGCCTTGCGCGCGGCGATGTTGAGCGTTTCGACCAGCCCCGAAAAGGCCATCGCCGCGTAGATATAGCCCTTGGGCACATGCACGCCGAAACCATCGGCGATCAGCACCGCGCCGATCATCAGCAGGAAGCCGAGCGCCAGCATCACCACGGTCGGATTGCGATCGATGAAATTGGCGAGCGGCGTCGCCGCGATCAGCATCACCCCGACCGCGACGATGACGGCGACGATCATCACCGGCAAATCGTCGGTCATGCCGATCGCGGTCAAGATCGAATCGATCGAGAACACCATGTCGAGCAGCAGGATCTGCACGATCGCCGCGCCGAACGACATCGCGACCGAACTCTTCTTGTCGAGTACGTCGCCCGAATCGTCGGGGTCGATCGTGTGGTGGATTTCGGTCGTCGCCTTCCACAGCAGAAACAGCCCGCCCGCGATCAGGATCAGGTCGCGCACCGAAAAGGCGGTTTCGAAGGAAGGAACGCCGCGCGCATCGACCGCGCCGGCAATCCCCAGATCGAACACGGGCTCGACCAGCCCGGCGATCCAGGCGATTGCCGACAGCAGCACCAGCCGCAGCCCCAAGGCCAGCCCGATGCCGACGCGCCGCACTTTCACCCGCTGGCCTTCGGGCAGCTTGTTCGAGAGCAGCGAAATGAAGACGAGATTGTCGATGCCGAGCACAATCTCCATCACGATCAATGTGGCGAGCGCCGCCCAGGCGGCGGGATCGGCGAGCAAATGGAGGATCGACATGGCACCATCCTGTGCCGGGATTGCCACGGTCGCGCAAGATCAACACAGGACGCGCCGCATTTTCGACGAATTTGTTCGCAGCGCCTTAAATTTTAGGCTAACACGAGTCGGTGGCACATTTGGTTTGGTGCACGAAGCCCTGCGTCTTTCGTCCGACGCAACGGTTGCTATAACGATGTCGGACGAACCGGGAAGACGAACAGGGCATGAGTTTCGATAAAGGACGCCGCGGCGATCGTGGCGGGCGTGGGCGCGACAAGCGCGACGGTTTCGGCGACAGCGGCGGCTTCGACGGCGGTTTCGGCGGCGGTGACCGGTTCGGTGGCGGCGATCGCTTTGGCGGTGGCGGTGACCGGTTCGGCGGCGGTGGCGATCGCTTCGGCGGTGGCGGCGGTGGCGGCGGCTTCCGCAGCGGCGGTGGTGGCGGCTTCGGCGGCGGTGGCGCAGGCGGCGGTGGCCGCGGCATGCCCCCGCAGGTCGTTGGCGAAGGCACCGGCGTCGTCAAATTTTTCAATGGCCAGAAGGGCTTTGGCTTCGTCGTTCGCGACGATGGCGGCGAAGATGTGTTCGTGCACATTTCCGCAGTCGAGCAGGCCGGCTTGACGGGTCTGGCCGAAGGCCAGCCGCTCGGCTTCACTCTCGTCGATCGCGGCGGCCGCATTTCGGCGACCGACCTCAAGATCGAGGGCGAGCCTCTCCCCGTCACCGACCGCGGCCCGCCGCGCGACCGTGACGCAGGCCCCGGCGCGCCGCGCGGTGCCGCCCCCGGTGGTGCGCAGCAGCGTCAGCTGACCGGCGAGAAGGCGACCGGTACGGTCAAGTTCTTCAACGCGATGAAGGGCTTCGGCTTCATTCAGCGCGACGACGGGCAGCCCGACGCGTTCGTGCACATCTCGGCGGTCGAGCGTGGTGGCATGACCTCGCTCAACGAAGGCGACCGGCTCGAATTCGAACTCGAAGTCGATCGTCGCGGCAAGATGGCAGCGGTCAATTTGACCTCGATCGCGTAAGCGTTCGCGCCACTGGCAAAAGAACAGACCCGGCAGGCCTTTAGGCCCGCCGGGTTTTTCTTTGTGTGCGATTTCAACGGGACGCCCTACAATCCTGTCGAACCCCGGCACCGCCCGGAAAGGTTGTAGAAGGAACTTCCATGCGCCTCGTTTTTGCCGCGATCGCCCTGACCCTCGCCGCCCCGGCCCTCGCCGCTCCAGCTCCAAAGGTCGCCACGGCCAGCTTCGCGCAGCTCAAGACCCCCCTGCCGCTCCCTTATGACGAAAAAGCCGACGCGAAGGCGCAGGTCGCCGCCGCGCGCGCGCGCGCCAAGGCGCAGCACAAATTGCTGCTGATCGATCTCGGCGGCAATTGGTGTCTCGATTGCCGCCTGCTCGCGGCGACGATGGAACTGCCCGAACTGCGCGGCTTCCTCGCCAAACACTATGAGATCGTTACCGTCGATGTCGGCCGCTTCGACAAAAATCTCGACATTGCCGCCAAATATGGACTGAACGGTCACTTCGGTGGCGGCGTGCCGAGCGTACTGATCGTCGACCCCAAAACCGATTCGCTCAAGAATGCGGGCCGTACCGCCGCCCTCGCCGATGCCCGCAGCCTCAGCCCGCAAGCCCTTGCCGACTGGCTGGCAAGCTGGACGAAATAAGCGCGGCTGTCCGCTCCGATTGAGAGTTCAGCCAATCACTCGATTGGCTGAAGTAGATGTCTCTTTGCGCTGCTCACCTGGTCTTCTACAAAG